>NZ_JBRBCB010000007.1:0-154598 GCF_053479455.1 Corynebacterium sp. 20-84 | reverse complement strand
GGGCGGGCGTATTCAGTCACGGCACATCACCTTATCAGCGTGAAAACGAAACGCCCCCTCCCGTTCACCGTGAGTTCGGTGGGAATGGGAGGGGGCGCGGGACGTCGATTAGCGACGCTCCTTGATGCGAGCTGCCTTACCGCGCAGATCGCGCATGTAGTACAGCTTCGCGCGGCGGACGCGGCCGCGGCGCAGAACCTCGATGCGGTCGATGTTCGGGGAGTGAACCGGGAAGGTACGCTCCACACCGATGCCGAAGGAGATCTTGCGGACGGTGAAAGTCTCGCGGATGCCAGAGCCCTGGCGGCGGACAACGAAGCCCTCGAAGAGCTGGGTACGGGTGACGTTGCCCTCGATGACCTTGACGTGGACGCCAAGGGTGTCGCCGGGGCGGAAGTCCGGGATGTCGTCGCGCAGCTGGCCTGCGTCGACCTTGTCGATAATGCCGTTGGACATGGCAGAATTCCTTTTCAGATTTGGACAGAGGACCCTAGCGGCGCAAAGCGCTCGACTGGTTCGTGTCGGCTACATGACCCAAACATTCTTGCATAAGGGCCGGAAGCTTCCAAAATCCGCTTATCGACGCTCCACCGTCGACCCATACCAATATTCGACCCCCGGCAAAGCGCTCACCACAGCCCGCGTGGCCTGCTGCGGCGTCAGCGTCGTCCGGCCCTGCACGACAACGCGGTAGACGGGGTCGAGCAGCGGCCCGTCTTCGGCCGCGAGGAACTGGTTGACCACCACGTTGTCCGGCTGGCAGCTGGTGTCCATGACTTGGGCGTCGATACGCTCCGCCGGGTAGCCTGCGCGCCGGAGCTTCTTGGCCACCTTGTTCTGGTGCTTCTCCCACGCGGTGGCGCTCATGATCACGCCGATGTCTGTGGACACCTCGCGCGCGTCGAGCGTGAACAGGTCGTCTTTGTCGAGGGTGCCTTCTGCGCGCGCTCGCTCGATCAGGTCGGGGCGCACGCGTTGGGTGCGCCCCAGCGACTGGTCGCGGCGCCAGCGCGCGATCTTGCCGTGGTCGCCTGACAGGAGAATCTCCGGAGCATCGATCCCGCGCCACGTCCGCGGCTTCGTGTACGACGGTCCTTCGAGCAGCCCGTCGGAGAAGCTGTCCTCCTCGTGGCTTTCGGTGTTGCCCAGCACGCCGGGAATGAGACGTGTCACGGCCTCGGCGATGACGAGCACTGCTACCTCCCCGCCGATCAGCACGTAATCCCCGATGGAGACTTCCCGCACCCGGTAGTTCTTTTCCGCGTCCTCGAACACCCGCTGATCGATGCCCTCGTAGCGGCCGCACGCGAAAACAATGTGCTCCTCCCGCGACCACGCCTGCGCGTCAGCCTGCGTGAACGGTTGTCCGGCCGGGGTCGGGACGAGCAACAAGGGCTTGTCCGCATCCCCAGCGGTATCGGCTGCATACGGGCGCGGCGCGACACGTGCGACATCGTCGTGGCGCAGCTTGTCATTGCGGTGTGCGGCGGCGGTGTCGAGCTGTGTCCCGGCGCGGCCGGCGGCGATCTCGTCGAGAGCGTTGCCCCACACCTCAGGCAGCATGACCATTCCCGGTCCCCCGCCGAGCGGCGGCGCGTCGACGGACTTGTGGTTGCCCGTCGCCCAGTCGCGCAGGTCGTGCACGCCGACGGAGAGAATCCCCTGCTCGATCGCCTTGCCCAGCAGGGCGTGGCGCAACGGGTTGAGATAATCCGGGAAAATCGTGACGACGTCCAGCCTCATCGCACTCACAGCTCCAGCAGCCCCTCCGGCGGGGTGGCAACCAGGTAGCCCTCGTCTAAGTCGATCTCCGGCACGATATCCATGACGAACGGGATCAGGACCTCCTTGCCGTTGTAGTCCACCTCGAGCAGCTTCCGGTTCGGCATGGTAGTCACACCGGTGACGTCGCCTACGTGGGCGCCGTCGATAAGCACGCGCAAGCCGATGAGCTCGTGGTCGTAGTACTCGTCCGAATCCTCGTCGCGCTCGAGCGGCTCCGCGAAGAACTGCGTGCCCCGCAACGAGTCCGCGCCCGTGCGGTCGGCGACCTCCTCGAATGTGACCAGCAGGCGCTTCTGGTGCGGGCGCACCGCCGCAATGGTCAGGTCCTGTTCCTTGCCCGCCTGGCGGCCGTGCAGTACCTCGCCCACCGCGAAGAAGACGTCCTCGTCGTCCGCGAGCGGCTCCACGACGACCTCGCCGCGCACGCCGTGCGACTTCACAACCCTGCCAATCCGGATTTCCATGCAGCTCAGGCTACCAGCGCCATTTACCGTTACGCTCGGGGCCATGAGCATGGAGAGCGATAAGACGCAAGTCTCAAAGTTCGAATACAAATACTCCTTCGATTCCCTTCCTGTCCGCCATTCCATCCGTTTCGAGGAGACCGAGCGGCCCGATACTCCCACCACCTCCAAGATCTGCGGCACCCCCTATTTGCCGGAGCACGCGCCGTACCCGGTCCGCGACGGGAAACCGATGCTCTTCATCGCCCAGTTCAACTTCGAGGAATTCCCTCCGCTGCCCGACTTCCCCACCACCGGGATGCTCCAGCTCTTCGTCCCGAACGAGCCCGGCTGGGGCGGAGTCTTCATCAACCCCTCCTACGTCGATCCCCGCGAAAGCGGCGAGCCCACGCAATTCGCCCGCTACATCGAGGATATTTCGGCGCCCCACGTCGGCGAGCTCCCCGAGGAGGCCGCGGAGGAAGACGACCACCCCGCCTACGACCAGACAGAAGCCACCACGATCGACGGCATTCTGACGCGCCACACCGCCACTAGCGAGTCGAAAGAATACGTCAGCTGCGTCGTCGACAAGCGTCTACCGCATGCACTGTTGCGGAAAGGCGCCGCTTACATGGACATCCACGGGTCGCACGCGAATCCGTTCTTCGTCGTCGTCCGCACCGTCGACGGCGACACGACCACTGTAGAGACAATCAGCGCAACGCGAGAAGACATGCAGAAGCTTGTCGACGACGCCGTCGCCCGCGCCGAACGCGACGGCTACACCCTCGACCCTTCTGCCGAGGACCTTCTCGAGCCGGTGCGCTACGAAAGCGCCGACGTCACCCGCCTGGGCGGCTACCCGAAATGGGTCAATGACTGCATGCTCTCCCCCGGGGACCCGGAGGTGCTCCTCGCCACGGTGTCCCACGGCGAGAACATCATGTTCGGCGACTGCGGCTACGGCAATTTCTTCATCCACCCCGACGATCTGGCTGCCCGCAATTTCGACCGGGTGTTCTTCGGCTGGGACTGCGGATAGCCCGCCCCCAGGGCGGAGATCACAGTTTAAAGAAACCTGCTTCCGCCAAGACCTGGTCCATATCACCCGCGACGAAGTCGGACACGGCACGCATTGCGACCTGGAGGTCGGCGAAACGGAATGAATAATTGCGGGTCACGTCGTCATCGCCGACGTAATGGGCCTCGACGATATACGGCAAGACATCCTCCTCCTGGTCGACGCGGCGAACCTCGACGAAGGCGTCATCGCCGGTGACGTCGAGAATGCAGTACCGGTCACCAGCGTTGTTCAACCCGTCACTCAGGATTCTTTCGATCGCCACGGGGTGGAATCTTCCGGCAGACTCAGTGGGCCCGATCTTCAGAACGTGCAGTAGACGGCGATTTTCCTCTACCTGCACTTTGCCGGACCGCTCCCACAGGGACGGGTCCGTGATGCGTTTGAAATCTCCTGCGATGGAGTAGATCCACGAGACATCGTCGAGGCTATCGTTGTCGCGCTCGAAGTAGGTGCCGTCCGGGTAAAGCAATGTGGTGGTGAGCTGCCCCTCTTTGTCAAAGATCATCGTCTGGTAATCAGCGCGGTGACCGCGGGTGCCGAAGGGGCCCTCGACAAGGACGGAGAGAACGCACCCAGCGGCGACTTTCCCGATTGCCTCCGTAAACGCGTTCAGTGAAGGGACTTTCCACCCGAGAAACGGCAGGCCGTTGTTGAACACCACGGCTGGATCGGGTTCAGACGCTTGCTTGTACTCGCCGGAGGAGTTGTATAAGACGTGGTCGCCGTGAACCACGACAGAAACGCCACTTCTTTTAGCGAGGGCGTAAAGCTGAGGTATGGCGCCGGGATTGCGCAACCGCAGGCTCGTCAGGTCTGCTGGCTCTGCAGGACCGTCAACGAGAAAGTCAGCCAGTTCACGGTTGACGCTGTCGACGAAGTCGCGCATCTGCGCTGAGGCGGGACGGTTACGGCAGGCACGGTTGTGGTGGAGAAAGCGGATGGTCGAGTTCATGAACGGGGCGCTGCGTTCAGGAAGCACCATGGCGGTGGCCTCCACCACGTCTCTATCCCAGACGAATTCGGTGCGCGCCCGGGAATGATTCTGCATCATCTCTGAAACTTCGTTGCCTTGTCCGGTCACGTATGCGTAGACAAGCACCATCAATTCATCGAGCGTGTCGAAATCTCGGCTGATACGCACACCCAAAAGGCCGGTTTCTGTGGCGTTCCATGCACCACTGGCGTCACGGCCGTAGCGCAGTTCGCCCCAACTCAAGTTGCGGAGCCGCATCATGGTGCCTGCGGGCAGGTCGGCGACGGCGTCGAGGCGGCGCAGCGGCATGTTCTGCAGGTACGCCATCGGGCGGAGCGTGGCCTCGCCGGGCGTGGCGTCCCGCCAGTCGAGCTCGTGGATCTCCTCGCAGATGTCGGCGAACGCCAGCAGGATGGCCCGCGCCTCCTCGTAGGTGGGCACACGCAGGGTCTGGGCGGGCTTCTGCCCACCGGATTCGCTCGGTGCGTAGCGCAGAGTCAAGGTCCACTGCCCATCGGACTCAAGCCGCATGCTGAGCGAACCGCCGTAGGTGTCCACCTTCCCGTACGTCGTCACAACGAGGATCCACGCCCCGACAGGATCCGGTGCGCGCAAAGCGTCCTCGAAAGCGATGTCGACGGTGCGCTCCCCGACTTGGCGCCACACCGTGCCAGTCGAGCTGGTCATCTGGACCGGCACGAACGTCTCCTGGAGATCCTCGCCGGACGCGTTGACGTACAAGCCCGCATCGCCGAGAAAAACAAGGAGCTTATCGACGAACGCCAGGTGCTCAATCTGCCCGATCTGCTGGTCAGCGTTTGCCGGATCGATCTCCAGAGTGATGACTTTGTGGGCGGGGACCTCGTACCCCACGATCTGGCTCAGCTTCGCGGCGGCATCCCGCATTGACGGGTCGGGAACGTGTTGTAGATCAAGGTCAGCGGAATAAAGGGCGTTGACCAGTTCGTGGTGCACGGCGATGACGGACGCAGGCGGTTTCAAGATGTGCAGCGTGATCGGCATGTCTGCCACGGTACGTGGGCGGGACGAGGCGTGACGTCGATAAGCAAAATGCCCGCACACCGTGTGGTGTACGGGCACGAGTGCGGGGAGCTTAGTTCTCCTCGGATTCCTCAGCCTTCTCTTCCTCGGCCGGGGTGTCCTCAGCCTCAGCCTCAGCCTCTGCGGCCTCGGCTTCTTCCTTAGCCTTGGCCTCAGCCTCAGCCTCGGCAGCTGCCTTAGCCTCTGCCTCTTCCTTGGCCTTCTTGCGCTTCTCGGTGATGGCCTCGGCGGTCGGGCCGTTGGAAGCTTCCTCGAGAGCCTGGTTGAACAGGTCGAGCTTGGACGGCTTCTCCTCGGCAACCTTGAGGGTGCCCTCGGCGCCTTCCTCACCCTTGTGCTTCTGCCAGTCGCCGGTCACCTTGAGCAGTGCAGCGACGGGCTCGGTCGGCTGCGCGCCGACGCCGAGCCAGTACTGAGCGCGCTCGGAATCGATCTTGATGAGCGACGGCTCTTCCTTCGGGTGGTAGATGCCGATGTTCTCGATGACGCGGCCATCGCGACGGGTGCGGGCATCAGCGACGACAACGCGGTACTGGGCGTTGCGGATCTTGCCCACGCGCTGCAGCTTGATCTTTACAGCCATGTTGAAAGTCCTTTACTTAGGTCACTGGGCAGTTCAGACACCCGCCGCTTATCGACGGGCCGGTTCAACCCTTGAGTTTCACCTGCGTGTGACTACGGCCGGGCGGTGGGACTTCCGATTTTTTAGGGAAGTGTGCCGGATCCGGCGCTAACGCAGCTTGGTGTTTCAGCGCGCACCTGGCGCGCGTCAACCTGCAATACACTACCCCCGCGTGCACCGCCACACCAAAACGACGTGGGGGTTAACGGATTTCCGCCTTCCCGGCGGTAAGGTCTTCCCCGGAACACCCAGAAAGAAATAGAGGCAACCAGCTTCGATAGTGAAACTATGTCTCTTCCTCTTCCCCTACATTACGGATTTTGACGCAATGACGACCACGGTTACCGCTCAGCAGACCACGGACTCGAAACCGGCACCGAAAAAGCAGGCGTACCGCACGGATCTCGACGGATTGCGCGGCATCGCCATCGGCTTGGTGGTGCTGTTCCACGTGTTCGTCGGTCGCGTCTCGGGCGGCGTCGACGTCTTCTTGCTGCTGTCGGGCTACTTCTTCATGGGGTCGCAGCTGCGTTACGCGATGCGCCCGAACCCTTCACTGAATCCGTGGTGGCCGTTCTGGCGCACGGCGCGGCGTTTGCTGCCGGCGCTGGCGGTGGTACTCGCAGCGATCTTCGCGGGAATCCGGTGGTTGACTCCGGAGATCATGAGCCAGGACCTCGCGCGGCAGTTCACCGCGGCGGTGCTGTACTTCCAAAACTACGAGCTGGCGGCGCAGAACCTCGATTACGCGGCGGCGGGCGCGGAGACATCTCCGCTGCAGCACTTGTGGTCGATGAGTGTGCAGGGACAGTTCTATGTCTTCGCGATCACGGTGGGCATCATCGTGGCGTTTTTGGCCTCACGCGTCGGGGTGAGCAACACGAAGCTGCGCCGCGGCATCATCACTCTACTTGCGGTGCTGGCGGTGGCGTCCTTCGCGTACGCGTCGCGCCACGGCTTGGTGGGCACGCCGCAGAATTACTACGAGTTCCCGTCCCGTCTGTGGGAGCTGGCGTTCGGCGCGTTGCTGGCAATGCTGCCGGTGACGAACCTCATTCCGGAGAAATTCCGCGGCGTGGCGGCGGGTCTCGGTGTCACGGCGATCGCGGTGACGGGCGCGATCATCACCACCTCGTTGGCTTTCCCCGGCCCCGCTGCCCTGATCCCGTTGCTGGGTGCGGCGCTTGTGGTCATGGCTGGGCCGGATCAGCCGGTGGCGCGCGTGTTGTCGTCGGGTCCGATCCTGTGGCTGGGTAAGGTCGCGTATTCGCTGTACCTGTGGCACTGGCCGCTGCTGATTCTGTTCACCGTGAAGTCGGGCCGCCCGACGCCGACGGTGGGGCTCGGGATCCTCGTCATCGCGTTGTCGCTGTGTCTCGCGCACCTCACGTACACCTTGGTTGAGGATCCGCTGCGCCAGCACGGCAAGCGTCCCAAAGCGGGCGACACGCCTGTGCAAAATGCGAAAGCAAGCTTGACGACGAGCGAAGGTCGCGGCCGCGCCGTCGGCGGCGCCCTGATCGGTGCGCTGCTTCTGGGCCTGCTGGCGATTCAGCCGGTCTACGCCCGCCAGGTGAATGACGCGGACCTCACGCTCGCCTCCGACAGCTACCCGGGCGCGATGGCGCACTTCGGCGCGGAAGTCCCCGAGGCACCGCCGCAGCCCGACCCGAATTTGATCGTGGACATCTGGCCGCCGACTGCCGACGATAACTGCGTCATCTTCATGGATCAGCCGGCGGACATGCTGCCGGGGCCGCATTGCGTGTGGGGCGACCCGGAGGCGGAGACCACCGTCGTGCTCTTCGGAGGCTCCCACTCGGAGCCTTGGCTGATCCCGCTCGACCAACTGGGTAAAGAGCACGGTTTCAAGGTGATGCCGATGGTGCGCCAGTCGTGCCCGCTGATCCTCGACGACCTCGACACCGTGAGCCCGGAGTGCGCGGAGTGGTCGCGTCTGGCGTTTGACCGGATCATCGAGATGGACCCGGATCTGACCATTTCCACTGCCACGCGCCCTGAGGGCCGCGCTGGCGAGGGCAGCCCCGGCCCCGACATGGTGCCGAGCTCGTATGCCACCGTCTGGGAGGAACTCCAGGCCAACGACATTCCGTTCCTCGGTCTGCGCGACAACCCGTGGGTATTCAGCCGCGAAGGCCAGCACATGGATCCGAACGAGTGCCTGATCGCCGGCAACGACTTCGAAGCCTGCTCGACACTGCGCGACACCGTCTACGGTGACGTGGATCCGTCTGTCGAATACCTCTTCCCGGAAAACAAGCAGTGGGGTCTCGATACCGCTGACTGGTTCTGCGACGACGAATTCTGCCCGCCGATCATCGGCAACGTGTACGTCTACCGCGACCAGAACCACGTCTCGAACGCGTACGCGGCGACCACTGCCCCACTGCTGTGGGCCAAGCTCCAAGAGGTCTTCGCGGCTCTGGGGACCCAGGTGGACGGACTCGAGGACGGCCCCGCGCTCGATCCGGAACAGGGTGTCCCTGCGGGGAAGCAGGAAAACGGGGTGGACGCGGGAGACGTCGGCAAGCCAAGCGTTGAAGCGAACCCCGACCTTTTGCCTGAGCTCGGCGACCAATAAAAAATCCTCCCGCAGGCCGAACTAGCCTGCGGGAGGAGGTGACTGGGGGACTTATTTGCCCTTGCCCATGCGCTTCATGGCTTCGCCGAAGTCGAGGTTGTTCAGATCGATGCCGTCCATGCCCGGCGGCAGCTGCTCCTGCATCTTCTTCAGCTGAGCGGGATCGAGCTGATCCATGCCCGGCATACCTGGCATGCCGCCCATCCCCGGCATGCCCGGCATCTTCGGGCCGCCGCCGCGCTTCTTCGCGGGCTTACGCTTGCCGTTTTTGCCCTTGCGTCCCTTCGGCTTCTTCTTCGTCGCGGAACGGCCGCCCATACCTGGCATGCCTGGCATTCCGCCCATGCCGAATTGGCTGGCCATCTTGCCCATCATCTTCTTCGCCTCGAAGAAGCGCTCGACGAGCTGGTTGACCTCGGCGACGGTGACGCCCGAACCGTTCGCAATGCGTTTGCGGCGCGACGCGTTGAGGATCTTCGGGTTCTCGCGCTCCGCCGGTGTCATGCCGCGGATGATGGCTTGGATGCGGTCGAGCTGCTTCTCGTCGACCATGTCGGCCATCTCGTTCATCTGCTTGCCGCCCGGCATCATCTTCAGCAGGTTGCCGATCGGGCCCATGCGGCGGATCATCAGCAGCTGGTCGAGGAAGTCCTCGAGTGTCAGCTCACCGGAGCCCAGCTTCATGGCGGCTTCTTCCGCCTTCTGCTGGTCCATCGTCGCCTCAGCTTGCTCGATGAGCGAGAGCAGGTCGCCCATGCCGAGGATGCGGCTGGACATGCGGTCCGGGTGGAAGATGTCGAAGTCCTCGAGCTTCTCGCCCGTGGACGCGTACAGGATCGGCTTGCCCGTGACCTCGCGAATGGACAGGGCGGCACCGCCGCGGGCATCGCCGTCGAGCTTGGTCAGCACAACGCCAGTGAAATCGACGCCGTCGGCGAAGGCCTGCGCGGTGGCGACAGCATCCTGGCCGATCATGGAGTCGATGACGAAGAGGACCTCGTCCGGGTTGACGGCATCGCGGATATTGCGCGCCTGCGTCATCAACGTCTCATCGATACCGAGTCGGCCGGCGGTATCGATGATGACCACGTCCGCATGCGTGCGGCGGGCCTCTTCGATCGACTCGGTGGCCACCGCGACCGGGTCACCGTGGGACGTGCCCATTTCATGTTCGCTCGAGTCGAGGGAGGTACCCGGGTCCGGCGCGAAGGTGGGTACGCCAGCTCGCTTGCCGACGATCTCCAGCTGCTGCACCGCCCCCGGGCGCTGCAAATCGCAGGCCACCAGCATCGGAGTATGGCCCTGCTTGGACAGGTGCATGGCGAGCTTGCCCGCCAGCGTCGTCTTACCCGCACCCTGCAGACCGGCGAGCATGATCACGGTCGGCGGGTTCTTCGCCAAGTTAAGGCGGCGGGTCTCGCCGCCGAGGATATTGGTGAGCTCCTCGTCGACGATCTTGATGACCTGCTGCGCCGGGTTCAGCGCCTCCGAGACATCCGCGCCGAGCGCACGCTCCTTGACGCGCTTGATGAATGCGCGGACAACAGGCAGGGAGACATCGGCCTCGAGCAGGGCGATGCGAATCTCACGGGCGGTGGCGTTAATGTCCTCTTCCGTGAGTTTGCCCTTGCCGCGCAGACCTTTGAGCGCTGTTTGCAAGCGGTCGGACAATGACTCGAACACGAAAAAGCTCCCTTTAGATATCGAAAAAGTGGTGGGAACCAGCCTAGCTGTTCCCCACCACCTGAATCACATTGCCTGTGCTCTAGCCGAGCAGCGCGTCGACAAAGCCCTCCACCTCGAACGGTGCGAGGTCGTCCGCGCCCTCGCCAAGGCCCACGAGCTTGACTGGCACGCCAAGTTCCTCCTGGACTTGGAAGACGATGCCGCCCTTGGCGGTGCCGTCCAGCTTGGTCAGGACGACGCCGGTGATCTCGACGACGTCCTTGAACACGCGCGCCTGGGTCAGGCCGTTCTGGCCAACGGTGGCGTCGAGCACCAGCAGAACCTCGTCGACCTGAGACTTCTTCTCCACAACGCGCTTGACCTTGCCCAGCTGGTCCATCAGGCCGGTGGAGGTGTGCAGGCGGCCTGCGGTGTCGACGAGCACGACGTCAGCCTGCTGCTCCACACCGGTCTTGACCGCGTCGAAAGCGACGGACGCGGGATCTGCGCCTTCCTTGCCGCGGACGGTGGAAGCGCCCACGCGGCGGCCCCAGGTCTCCAGCTGGTCTGCTGCGGCTGCACGGAAAGTATCCGCCGCGCCGAGCACCACGCTGTGACCCATGGAGATGAGCACGCGCGCCAGCTTGCCGGTCGTGGTGGTCTTGCCGGTGCCGTTGACACCGACGACGAGGATGACTGCCGGCTTGCCGTTATTCGGCATCGCCTTGATGGAGCGATCCAGTTCCGGCTTGCCCGCCTCAATAAGGGTCTCGCGCAGCATGGCGCGCGCTTCTTCCTCGCTGGACACGCCGCGCTCAGCGATCTTCTCGCGCAGGGATTCGGTGACCTTCATGGTCAGTTCCGCGCCGAGGTCCGCCATGATCAGCGTGTCCTCGATTTCCTCCCATGCGTCCTCGTCCAGGTCGCCCGCGGAGAGAATGCCGAGCAGACCCTGGCCGATCGCGTTCTGGGAGCGCGACAGGCGCCCACGCAGCTTGCCGATGCGGCCCGCCGCCGGCTCGATGTCGTCGAGCTGCTCGTCCGGCACCGGCTCCGTCTCGATGACGCTGGCCTCGGTCTCTTCGGCAGTCGACTCGTCGGCAGCTGCCGCAGCACCGGCGCCCGCTGCACCAGCAGCTGTTCCCCCAGCCGCGGCCGCGCCTGCACCCGTCTCCGGCGCCGGCGTTTGCTCGCGTGCTTCCTCAGCGGCCTCGGCAGTCGAACGCGCGGCCTCAGCCGCTTCCTGTGCTTCTGCCTCGGTGTCAGCCTGGGAGGCATCGGAGGACTCTTCGGACTCGACCGGGCGGTCGGCTCCGGCAATCTCGCCGGACTTGTCCTCCTGCTCGACCGGCTCAACCTTCTCGACCTCGGCCGGATCGGGCTCAATCACTTCGGTCTCGGTCTCGCCGAGCTCAACGGGGTCGACCTCGTCCGCGGCAGTCGGTGCAGGTGCGATCTGCTCGGTCTCGGTGGCATCGGCGGTATCGGATACGTCAGAAGAATCCGTTTTTTCAGCAGGCTTTACGGACGCGGCGGCGCCAGCAGCACCTGCCGCAGCAACGCCGGCAGCGCCAGCACCCGCGGCCTTAGCGGAGGTGGAAGGGGTGTCGCGCTTCAACGGCTCGTCGACACGCACTGGCTCTTTTTCTGCTGTCGGTGCACCGGCGGGCGCGAAATTGAAACCGCCCTTGGCCTGGTAGTTGCCGGATTTCTCCTGCTGGGTGAGTTCTTTTTGCTGTTCCGGCTCCTTCTTTTCAAAGGAGACGGTCTTCGACTTTTTTCGGTTGTTGCCGACGACAATGACGATGCCCAGAATGATGAGCAGCGCCACGACGACGGCGATAACGACCCACAGAACAGTTGAATTCATCATGTCCCCCATAGTGCCACCAGTTGGCAGCGCGGGGCACGGCTAGTCGGAAGTCTCGCGCGGCGCGGGGTTCATGCGCTGGGAAATGACGCGGGTGACGCCGTCGCCACGCATGGTGACGCCGTAGAGCACATTCGCCACATCCATCGTGGGTTTCTGGTGGGTGATCACGATGAGCTGCGAGTCCTCGCGGAGTTCTTCGAGAAGGGCGATGAGGCGCCGGAGGTTGACGTCGTCAAGCGCGGCTTCGACCTCGTCGAGGACGTAGAACGGGCTGGGGCGCGCGCGGAAAATGGCCACGAGCATCGCGAGCGCGGTGAGCGATTTCTCGCCGCCGGACAGAAGCGACAGGCGCTTGACTTTCTTGCCGGGCGGGCGCGCCTCGATCTCGATGCCGGTGGTGAGCATGTCGGAGGGGTCGGTGAGCAGCAGACGCGCTTCGCCGCCGGGGAACAGCGTTTGGAACACGCGCGGGAATTCGCGTTCGACGTCGTGCCACGCGTCGGTGAACAATTGCAGGATTTGCCTATCGACGTCGTCGATCACCCCCGCCAGGTCCTTCCTCGCCTGGACCACGTCGGCGAGTTGGGTGGATAGGAAGCTGTAGCGTTCCTCGAGCGCCTTGTACTCCTCGAGCGCGAGCGGATTGACCTTGCCGAGCGCGGCGAGATCCTTCTCCGCTTTCTTGAGGCGCTTTTTCTCTTCCGCTTCGTCGAAGTCCTCGTCCGGCGTGTAGTCGGCGAGCAAGTCGTCGATAGCGATGCCGAGCTGCTCGACGATCTTGGTTTCGGCTTCGTCGATGCGGACCTGCGCTTGCTCGCGCGCGATATCCGCGGCGTGCGAAGTGTCGCCGAGGCGGGCGAGCTGTTGGCGCAGCGCGCTGACCTTGTCGCGGGCTTGGGATTGGCGCGCGGCGAGCTGTTTCACGTCGGCGGAAAGCGTGTCGCGGCGCTGCGTGGCGCGCTCGAGCGATTCTCCGATTTTCGCGGCGAGGTCGCGCGCGTGTTCCGCGACCGCCTGGGCGAGCTCGGCTTGCGCGCGCTTGCGTGCCATCGCCGCGTCGTGCCGCGCTTTCGCTTGTCGCTCGTGCTCCGCTTGACGACGCAGCGCCGCTCCCCTTCCCGCCACGTTATCCACCGCCTGCTGAGCAGAACGGGCGGCAAGCGTCGCTTCCATTTCCTGCGACCGGGCTTTCGTGAGCGCAGCATTGGCTTCGTCGCGTGCGGTCGCGTCGGCCTCTTCGTCGGAATCGGGCCGCTCCACGCGTGAGAGGCGGTCGCGGGTCTCGGCGAGAGATTTCTCGCGGCTGCTGAGCCGGATATCCGCCTCGTTGGCCTGCTTCGCGGAACTAGCGTGCTGTTTCTGCGCCTGCTCGGTCTGTTTGACCAAGCGCTGGTGGTCGCGCTTCCACGACTCGGCCTGCGCGTCGTGTTCCTTCAGCGCAGCCTTCGCCGACGCGGCGACCACGCGCGCTTCCTCAGCCGCGATCTTCGCTCCTTCGAAGGTGCCGGACAGTTCATCGAGCGCAGCCTGGGCCTGCTCGAGTTCCGCTGTGGCGGCCTCGATGTGGGCAGCGACCTCCACGCTCGATGCGCCACCGGAACCCGCAGCGAGCCATCCTTCGCCGACAACGACACCGTCGGGAGTGACTGCGCGTAGACGTGGATCATCGGCAACCGCCCGGCGCGCGGAGGCGACGTCGTCGGCGAGCACCACATCGACAAGGATGCGGGTGATGGGGCCCACGACGTCGTCGTTGAGGCTCACGTGGTCGAGCAACCACGTGGTTCCGGCCGGCGGGGTTCCTTCGAGACGCCACGACTGGCCGCCAGCAGATGTATCAACCACGACGGCGCGGGAGGCGTTGCCGAGTTCTCCGGCAACCACGCTTTCATCGATCTCGCCGGCGAGTGCTTCCGCATGGGACCCGAGTGCCGCCGCGAGCGCCTTCTCCACGCCTTTGTCCGGCTTCATGCGGTCGGCGACGGGAGAGAATGTCTCACCCAGAACGTCGGCGGCCTCAGCGACAGGGGCGGTCTCGCTGAGGGTGGCAATGCGCGCCGAGAGCGAATACACCGTTTTCTCTCGTGTCTTCTGCTCCGCGCGCAGCTGCTCCAAGCGCTGCTCGGCGGCATCGGCCTCAGTGGCGGCGCGGACGTGGGCATTCTCAAGGGGTTCGCGGCCACGGGCGATCTCAGCGACCTTCTCGGCGGCGGCCTGTGCTTCCGCGTCGGCGTCCTGGGCACGCCGGCGCGTCTCGTCGGCAGCGGCTGCAAGGCGCTCAATCTCCTGCTTCGCACTCTCAACTGCCGCGACCTGGCTCTCCTCCTGGGCGAGCAGGCGCACGACGCCCTCGCGGCGGTCGGCGATCGCGCGAACCTGGGCCATATGCTCCGCTTCGGCGGCGCGGGCTTTTTCCGCGAGCTCCTCGACCTGGGCTGCAATCTCTGCGCGGCGGGCTTCCGCTTTGTCGTAATCGGCGAGTGCGTCGGCGTGCTGCTGTTCAGCACGCTCCGCACGGGCGATCAGCTCGTCGGGGTCCTGGCCGCGGTATTCGGTGGTGTCGCCGACATGCGAGGCACGCTCGGTGGCGATGCGCAGTGTCGCAGACGTGCGCTCGGCAAGAGATGACAGCCCGAACCAGAGCTGCTGTGCGCGTTCCGAATTCGCGGAGGCTACCGAATGCAGCTTTTCGACTTCGCCCTGGTTCGATTCAGCTTCGGCCAGCTCTTCGGTCACGGATTCGACGTGCTGGGCGTGGAGGTGGGCGGCACGGGCGGCGTCGTCAAGCGATGCCCTGAGAGTGACCACCTTGTGGCCCGCAAGGCGCAGACGCGCGTCGCGGACATCTGCCTGGACGGTCGCGGCGCGTTGCGCGGCTTCGGCCTGGCGTGCGAGGGGTTTGAGCTGCTTGCCCAGCTCGTCGGTGAGGTCGGTCAGGCGGTCGAGATTCGCCTGCATGCCGGTCAGTTTGCGCTGCGCTTTCTCACGGCGCCGGCGGTGCTTTAGCACACCTGCTGCTTCCTCGATGAACGCACGACGGTCCTCCGGTCGGGATTCGAGGATCTCGTTGAGCTTGCCCTGGCCGACGATGATGTGCATCTCGCGGCCGATGCCCGAATCGCTCAGCAGCTCCTGAATGTCCATGAGGCGCGCCTTGGCACCGTTGATCTCGTACTCGCTGGCGCCGTCGCGGAACATGCGGCGCGTGATGGCTACCTGCGTGTACTCGATCGGTAGACGGCCGTCCGTGTTGTCGAATGTCAGCGTCACTTCCGCGCGGCCGAGCTGCTTGCGCTCCCCCGCGCCCGCGAAGATGACATCCTCCATTTTCCCGCCGCGCAGATTCTTCGCACCCTGCTCGCCCATCACCCAGGCGAGCGCATCGACCACATTGGACTTGCCTGAGCCGTTCGGCCCGACGACCGCGCAGATGCCCGGCTCGAATTTCATCGTCGTCGCAGACGCAAAGGATTTGAAGCCTTTGAGCGTCAGCGATGTCAGGTGCATTGTGCTGATATTACCGAACCGGCTCCGCCCTTCGGGGCTGTCATCCCAGGGCGAGCAGGCTGTGTGGCGGCAGTGAATTGCAGTATCGGTCTGAGGCGATTAAATTGCGCCTTATCGGTCACAGCCGATAGCAAAGGAGCTGCCATGAATATCGACGACTACAGTGAGCACCGCGCAGGCGATTCCGAGGAATTCGACTTCGACGAACTCCTCGATGACCCGGAAGTGCGCGCTGCGATGAGCGAAGCCGAAGAACGCCTCGCCGTCACGGAGACGCTCCGCGACGGGCGGAAGCAGTCTGGCCTGTCGCAAAAGCAGGTGGCCGCCGCCATGGGCACGACCCAGTCCGCAGTATCTGACTTCGAGCGCGGGGAGACTGACCCGCAGCTGTCCACGGTTCAGCGTTATGCGCGCGCGACGGGCGCGCGCGTGCGCATCCTCGTCGATCAGCCGGGCAGCAATGTCACACGCGTGGCATCGCCGTATGTCTCGGTGTCGAAGACGGTTGCGGCACCGGCGTCGTCGGGGCGGTAGGCCTAGCGCTCTTCGAAGCCTGTCGCGCCGCGCGGTTCGCTGTACTGCGGCACGACGGCGCGCACCTCGCCCGGACGCTTGGCGGTCGAGGGTTGCTCTTCAAGCAGAGCAAGAAGCTTATCGACGTCTGCCTGCTCCCCCTCCGCCACCACTTCCACGCGGCCGTCGCGCAGGTTCTTCGCATAACCGGCCAGTCCGAGTTCGAGGGCGCGGCTGCGCGTCCACCAGCGGAAACCGACGCCTTGAACGTGGCCGGTGACGAAAGCTGTCATGCGTGTGGTGCTCATGGGCACCACACTAGCTTTCGCCGCGTTAGATGCGGGTCAGGCCACCTTCGTCGGTGTCTTCTGCGGCGCCGTCGCGGCGTGCTTGATCGACCGTGACGCGATCTTCCGCGCTGCGGCGGGTGACCGGATCAGAGCCATCCCAGTACTCGACGTTCTTCAGCTCCGGCAGCATATCGCGGTGGAAGACCGGGTCGATGCCCTGGGCGCGCTGCTCACTGAAGTTCTTGAGCAGCTTGAAAGCGATGCCGCCGAGCGGGACGATCGCGATCAGGTTGATGAAGACCATGGTGGCAGTCATCGTGTCGCCGAGAGCCCACACCAGCGGCAGGGAGCCGAAGGCGCCGAAGATGACAAAGCCGATCACGCCGAGACGGAAAATGGTGAGAACGGACTTCTTGTCGGTCAGGTACTCGATATTCGCCTGCGCGAGGTAGTAGTTGCCGATCACAGAGGAAAAGGCCAGGAAGAACAGGATGAACGTGATGAAGTGGGCACCCCACGTGCCGACCGAGTCAGACAAGGAGGACTGCGTCAGCGTAGCGCCCTGCACTTCTTCGCCGTACATCGGCGCAGGACCGAGGAGAATGATGAACGCGGTGATGGAGCAGACGATGAGGGTATCGAAGTAGACGCCCAAGGTCTGCACCAGACCCTGCTTGACCGGGTGGGACACCGTCGCGGTGGCGGCGGCGTTCGGGGCGGAACCCTGGCCGGCCTCGTTGGAGAACAGACCGCGGCGCATGCCATTCATGAATGCGGCGCCAACGGCCGCACCGGCGATCTCCTTCAAGCCGAGCGCGTGCTCGACGATGAGGGTGAACATGCCGGGGATCTCGCTGGCGTTCACAGTGAGCACGATGATGCCGAGAATGATGTACGCGAGGGCCATGAACGGGACGACGACCTGGGTAACATTGGCGATGCGGGTGACACCGCCGAAGATGATCAACGCGGTCACAAGGGCGACGATGCCGGCGACGACTGCCTTCATCATGTTCGAGTCGGTGCCCAAGGAACCGCCGACTGCCTCGACGATGGAGTTGGTCTGGATGGCGTTGTAGATGAAGCCGTAGGTGAAAGAGATAGCCACGGCGAAGATGACAGCCAGGGGCTTCCACTTCTCACCGAGTCCACGCGTGATGTAGTACGCCGGGCCGCCGTGGTAGTTGCCATCGGTGTCCTTGGTCTTCCACAGCTGTGCCAGGGTCGACTCGACAAACGCGGTGGCACCGCCAACCAGGGCGATGATCCACATCCAGAACACGGCGCCGGGGCCGCCCATCGTGATCGCCACCGCGACACCGGCGATATTGCCGGTGCCCACGCGCGAGGCTGCGGAGATGGTGAACGCCTTGAAGGCGGAAATGCCGCCGTATTCCTCATCGAGGTCCCGGCCTTCGCGGTCTTTTCCCTTCGGGCTTTCCGCCACTGCCTTGAACATGTCGGGGACCATGCGCAGCTGAACAAAAATGGTGCGCAGGCCGAAGTAGGCACCCGCCGCCAGAAGCAGGAACGGGATGACCTTCCACAGGTTGTCGTTGACGATGTCCGTCACGAACAGCTCGAGTTTTTCCATGCCGGAAATTCTATATGCCAGTGGGGCCCGCCAACGATTTTTGGTGGCGCTATGTCGTGTGTCAGCGCGTCTGGCACACCGGGCAGTAGTAGCTCGACCGGCCGTTGACTACGGTGCGTTCAATTGGAGTTCCGCAGCGCACACACGGTTTTCCCGCCTGCCCGTAGGCATTGAGCGAGCGGGAGAAGTAACCGGAGGCACCGTTGACATTGACGTAGAGCGAATCGAAACTCGTTCCGCCGGCTTCAAGCGCACGAGCCATGACGGCGCGGGATTCTTCGAGTACCGCCACAGCATCGCGCTGGCGCATCGCTTTGCCCTTGCGGGTGGGTTTCACGCCGGCGGCCCACATCGCTTCGTCGGCGTAGATGGAGCCGATCCCGCTGACCACGGACTGGTCAAGAAGAAGCGTCTTCGCCGCGACGTTCTTTTTGCGCATTGCGCGAGCGGTGGCCACGACATCGAAATCGGGCTCGAAGGGGTCGGGCGCGATATGAGGGATGGTCGCGGGAACGGGTCGGCCAGCACCGGGGGCCGGGGCGGTGAGCGGAACATACTGCCATGAACCGAAGGTGCGCTGGTCGACGAAGGCGAGCTCCTGCACGCCGCTTGCCGACGACAGTTGCGCACGGATACGCAAGTGCGGACTATCGACAAGGCCAGGCTTTCCGACGAGCATCTGGCCGGACATGCGCAGGTGAACTAACAGCGCGGCGCCGTCGGAGAGCGTGAGCCAGAGGAACTTGCCGCGGCGGTCAGTACCGGTAATCGTCAGGCCCGGCAAGACCTCGGCGAGATCGACATCGTTGCCGCGGATAGCGCGCGGGTGCAAAACCTCGACGGCACCGAATGTCGCACCAACGACGTGGGTGTCGAGCCCACGGCGCACCACTTCCACTTCGGGGAGTTCAGGCACGTCCCTTCCCTACCCTTTACGCAATGCGACGGTTTCCGGGTGGTCTTTGAGGAAGAAGAACGCCTCTCGGGCAGCGTTTTGCTCCGCAGTCTTTTTGTTGTGGCCGCGTCCGGTACCACGGTCGGTGCCGTCGATAAGCGCGTGCGCGGTAAAGACTTGCTCATGCTCCGGCCCCTCGGCTGTGGCGGTGTAGCCGGGCGGGTTGCCGCCGAGCTCCGCAACGCGTTCCTGGAGCTCCGTCTTCCAGTCCTGGATCCAGTGGGCATTGTCGATCTTGTCTGCGAAAAGGCGCAAGATGACATCGCGGGTGGGGTTGAAACCGTGCTGGCGGTAGATGGCGCCGAGCACTGCCTCAGTGGTATCCGCCAAGATGGAGTCCTTGTCGCGGCCGCCGGTCGTCTCCTCGCCTTTACCCAGCAGAATGTGCGCGCCAAGGCCGATTTCGCGGGCGACCTCCGCGAGCCCGTAGCGCGACACAATGCGGGCGCGCATCGGCGACAAGTCCGACTCCGGACGCGAGGGGAATTTCTCGAATAGCGCATTCGCAATGGTCAGACCAAGCACTGCGTCGCCGACGAATTCGAGGCGCTCATTATTCGGCAGCGTGCCGTGCTCGTTCGCGAACGAGCGGTGCGTCAATGCGAGACGCAGCTTGTCCGGTTCGATGTCGACGCCGAGCTTGTCCAGCAGCGGCGTGTGGTCGACAGCCGCGAAAGCCTCAGCCAAGGCCTGATCGCCTGGGATCTTGTTCTTTTTTGCGCGTGGCACATGACCCCCAGCTATTTCTCGGAGCCGGATTCGGCCCCGCCGAGGAATTTCTCCAGACCAGCCCAGCGCGGGTCCACAAGATCGTTCTGTTCGCCGGACACACCGTCGGGCGAAGGAACATCGGAGTCTTCCGGGCATGCGGGCTCGCACACCGGGTTGAAGGGCAAGTTCAGGCCGACTTCGTCGATGAACGCCTGCTCGAGGTTGACGGTGTCGTCGACAATCACCGGGACATCGTCGCCTGACCCGTCATCTTCTTCACCGGAGTCGTCTCCCGTGATGAAGTCGTCGGAGCCGGAGAACACCTGGGAGACGGAAATCTCCTCGGTGGGCGTGAGCTCACGGAGACAACGGACACAGTGCCCCTGGAGCTGGACGTTCGCCGTAGCGTCCACGAGCACGCCCCCGCCGAGCGGAGTCACGGTCGCTTCGACGGTGATCTCTTGGCCTTCGGGGATGGCGATCATTTCCGGGCCGATGCGCGACGGCGACGGGCCGGTCAAGGTGGTGGTCACCGGAAGCCCGTCGCCACGCTGGGCTTCCGACACGTCCACAACAAAGGGATTAGTAGCCATAACGCACCCCACAATACATCGCGGTCGGTCCTGCGGGCCCGGGAGAGTTAACGAGCGTAACCGCCGCGGTCATCGCGTTCGACGCGCTCGACACGCTCAACGCGGACATCGCGTGCCCCGCGATCGTAGCGGCCGGACGCGCCAGCACCCTGACGCAATGCGGAACGGTCGGAGGTGACGGTGCGCAGCACCCCGCTCAAGGTCTCCTCGAATTCGGCGAGCTTGCCGTCGACGTAGTCGTCGCATTCGCCGCGCAGACGGCTGGACTCGGCATGCGCGGATTCGACGATGCGGTGCGCTTCTTCGTCGGCACGGCGGGTGACCTCGGCCTCGGAGACGAGACGCTGCTGCTCCTGGAGGCCTTCAGCGACGGAGCGATCGTAGGATTCGTTACCGTCGGCGACCAGACGCTCCGCTTCTCGACGAGCGCGCTCCACCATCTGCTCCGCCTCATCCCGTGCGCGGGTGACGGTGTTGTTGGCATCCTCTTCAGCATTGGCGACCATGACGGTGGAACGCTGCTGAGCATCGCTCAACATGGAATCGGATTCATTGCGGGCATCGGTAACGAGGCGCTGGGCCTCCCCTTCCGCATCGCCGATAATCGCGTCCGCGCGGTCCTCGGCGCCGCGCAGGATCTCATCCTGCTTATCCAGAACGTCTTGCGCATCGTCGATCTCGACGGGGAAGGCGTTACGGATGTCGTCGAGAAGCGCGAGCACTTCGTTGCGGGGAACCATGCAGTTCGACGTCATCGGAACGCCGTAGGCCTGTTCGACGGTGTTAACCAGTTCATCGAGAGCTTCAAATACGCGGTACATGAGCCCAACTGTACTGGCGAAACGACGAACGCCCCGGCAAGCCGGGGCGCGTGTCCTGCAATAGCTCGGCAGAAAGCCGACCTGGAATGAACCAGCCTAAATGATGCCCTGGGCGAGCATTGCGTCGGCGACCTTCTTGAAGCCGGCGATATTCGCGCCCACCACGTAGTCACCCTCGTGGCCGTATTCGGCGGCGGTGGCAGAGGTGTTGCTGAAAATATCTTCCATGATCTGCTTCAGACGGGAGTCCGTGTACTTGAAATTCCACGAGTCGCGCGATGCATTCTGCTGCATCTCCAGCGCGGACGTGGCCACACCGCCGGCGTTCGCAGCCTTGCCCGGCAGGAAGTGGATCTTGTTCTCACGGAAGATCTCGATAGCTTCGGCGGTGGACGGCATATTCGCCCCCTCCGCAACGTACTTGATGCCGTTATCGACGAGCTTCTGAGCGTGCGCGCCCTCGAGCTCGTTCTGGGTCGCGCACGGCAGCGCGACATCGGCTTCAAGGTCCCAGATGGAGCCCTCGTCGTGGAAGGTCACACCGTCGACCTTCTCGGCATATTCGGAGACGCGGCCGCGGCGGACCTCCTTGATTTCCTTGAGCAGCTCAAGGTCGACGCCGTTGGGAGTTTCCACCCAGCCAGACGAGTCAGAGAACCCGACGACGGTCGCGCCGAGCTCCTGTGCCTTGGCAATGGCGTAAATAGCCACGTTGCCGGAACCGGAGACAATCACCTTGGCACCGCTGAGGGAGTCGCCGTTTTCTTCCATCATCTGGTTGGTGATGTAGACGGTGCCGAAACCGGTGGCCTCGGTACGGACAAGGGATCCGCCCCAGGCCAAGCCCTTACCAGTGAGGACACCAGACTCGTGCTCGTTGGTCAGACGACGGTACTGGCCGAACAGGTAACCGATCTCACGGCCACCGACGCCGATATCGCCGGCGGGGACGTCACGGTACTCGCCAATATGGCGGTGCAGCTCCGTCATAAAGGACTGGCAGAAACGCATGACCTCGGCCTCGGACTTGCCCTTCGGGTCAAAGTCGGAGCCACCCTTGCCGCCGCCAATCGGCAGGCCGGTCAGGGAATTCTTGAAGATCTGCTCGAAGCCAAGGAATTTGATGATGCCGAGGTTCACACTCGGGTGAAAGCGCAGGCCGCCCTTGTACGGGCCGAGCGCGGAGTTGAACTGGACGCGGAAGCCGCGGTTGACGCGCACTTCCCCATCGTCCGCGATCCACGGGACGCGGAAGATGATCTGGCGCTCCGGCTCGCAGAGACGCTCGATCAGGCCGTAGTCGTTGTAGTGAGAATCTTTCTGCAGAACGATCTTGAGCGAATCAAGAACCTCCGCAACCGCTTGGTGGAATTCCGGCTCCCCTGCATTACGCTTCAGAAGCTTGTTGTAGTACCCCGAGATCTGGTCTTCGTTCGACGTCACCATCGATCCTTTCTTCCGACTGCTCGATAATTAGAAAACTATAGTCCGGGAAAGAGTGATTGAATCCGCTTCTCAACTGAATTGATAACGTCTGGGGCGCCAAACGCAATGATTGACCGCGACCGATTCCGCCGCGCCCCGCAGGAAAATAAAGGAGCACTCCCACCATGGTGAATACTCGCCCGATGACCGCCGGTTCTTCGGCAGACGAAGAGACTGCGGGCTTACCAGCGAATTTCGTAGCTGATGCAAAGACGGTCCGCGTCGTCGTCGCGCCGGACTCTTTCAAAGGAACAGCGAGCGCACACGACGCGGCGGAGTGGATCGCGGAAGGCGTAAAGTCCGTAATTATTGACTGTGACGTTGATCACATACCCATGGCTGATGGGGGCGAGGGAACAGCGGAGCTCTTTAGTGGCGAGTCCATCACTCTTCCCACGACCGACGCCGCCGGACGTCTGACCGAAGCCAGCTACGTCTACAACGCAGCCGAGGAAACGGCCTATATCGATGTCGCCGCCGCGACGGGATTGCCTGCTGTGAAAGACAAGCCCGTACCGCTCACCGGTGATACCTATGGCACCGGCGTGCTGATTGCGGACGCGCAGACCCGCGGCGCGCGACGCATCGTGCTGTGCCTCGGCGGTTCGGCAACGATCGACGGCGGGACCGGAATTCTCGTCGCGCTCGGCGCGAACCCGCTTAATGTCGACGGCCATCCGCTGCGCCATGGTGGCGGCGCACTGGGCGAGCTCGACCATTTCGACACCGCCAAGGTGAATATTCCCGCCGCGTCCGTGGACTGGGTGTTGCTCGCCGATTCGGAATTCCCGGCCACCGGCCCGCAGGGCGCGGCGCGCATCTTCGGACCGCAGAAGGGTGCGAGCCCCGCAGACGTCGAGCAAGTCGACGCGGCGCTGGCGCACCTGTGCGAGGTCACTGGCGTAGACCCGGACCAGCCCGGATATGGTGCAGCGGGTGGCCTTCCCATCGGGATCACGTGGCTGTCCGAGCTGATGCACGGCAACACGGACCACGTCCAGGTCGTCTCCGGCGCCCGAACTGTCGCGGCTGCCCAAGGACTCAAAGAGAAGATCGCGGAAGCGAATTTCGTGGTCACCGGCGAAGGGAAATACGACGAGCAGTCCGCCGCCGGCAAGGTCGCCTCTGTGGTGACGGAGCTCGCGCACGACAGCGGAGCGACCGTGGCGATTCTCGCCGACGCCTTCGAGGCAGATGTTCCAGAAGGCACCCTCGCGGTGAATATCGGTGAAGAGGACGACCACGACGATGTCCGCGCGCAGCTGATCCACGCGGGTGCTCAAGCCGCAGTGGCCTACCTCAATACCTCGACAGCCCAGGGATAGACGGCGGGCAACTCGAAGTCCATTTGGCGCTCCAGCGCCACCGGATCGTTCGGCAGCTCCGCCTTCGGCGTGAGCACGCGGGACAAGCCCATGGCGAGCTGGTTCATCGAACTCGCCCCCTCTGCCGAAATGAGGTAGCGCTGCACGATAGCGTCTCCCGGTTCCTCGCCGCGCTCTTCTTCAAAGGCGCGGCGAAACTGCGCCACCATGTCCTCGTGCACATTCGGGTCCTTGTCGCGCTCCACGGAACCAGAGGTGAGGCGTTCATGGCGCACGAGGATCTCCACGGCGCGCGAAAACGCCTCCTCCATCTGCTTTCCTGCGGCGTCGTCGGGAACAATCACGTCAAACTGGATCGTCGGCATGCAGCCAGCGTAGCGAATAGCCTTGGTGGACATGACACACCCGACGGTTCCCTTGTCGACCCCCCTGTCCGCCTCGCGGGCCCCACTGCAGCGGATGGCGGACGGCACACTCAAACAACTCAATCCTTTCACCGGCACGCAGGTCTGGACTGTGCCGGGCCGCGGAAACAGGCCACTGTCGGTCCCGCTAAAGGAACCGGAGCAGCTCAAGCCGGAGGATTTCACAGCCAGGTGCAATTTTTGCGTCGATAAGCTGCTTCAAACGCCGCCCGAGAAATCGCGCACGGTGTCCCGCGACGGGCGATGGGAGATTATCCGCGACCTGCTCCCCCACGAGCTGGGCGACACTCAGGCCGCTTTTCGCCGCGTGCCCAACCTGTTTGAAATCGTCTCTTACGATTATTGGGCGCAGAATTACGGCTTCACCATGGATGAGTCCCGCGCGAACCAGATGGAGCGCTATCTCGCGGACGACGAAGGGCGCCGCCATGTTCTCGACATCGTGCGCACACGACTGAAGGCATCGGGGCAGGACGATAACGTCAGCGAAGAAGAACTTCTCTCCCACGCCCCTGCGTATTTCGGCGGTGGCCACGACGTGATCATCGCCCGCCGCCATTTCGTCGATGGCGCGACGGATTCCACGCAGCTCGCGTCCTCCGGCACCTTGTCGCTCGACGAGCACTACGGCTTCATCGCGTTCACTATCGATTCCTTGCGCGACCTGTACGAGCGCAACCGGTACGCACCATATGTCTCTGTCTTCCAGAACTGGCTTGCTCCGGCGGGCGCGTCATTCGAGCACCTGCACAAACAGCTCGTGGCTATCGACGAACGCGGCATGCATTCCGAACTCGAGATCGCCAAGCTACGGCAGAACCCCAATATGTACAACGAGTGGGGCGTGAACTTCGCGAGCTACCACAACCTGATTATCGCGGAGAACGACCACGCGGTGATGTGCGCTGGCGTCGGCCACCGCTACCCCACCATCAACGTGTACTCGAAGTCCCCGACCCCGGAGCCGTGGCTGCAAACCGAGGAGGAGGTGCGTGGGATGTCGGATATCCTCCACGCCGCGCACGCCGGCACCGGGCCGGAGGTCCCGTGCAACGAGGAATGGCACCACAAGCCAATCGATTTAGATGTGCCCATGCCGTGGCGCATCAACATCAAGTGGCGCGTCTCGGTTCTCGCCGGCTTCGAGGGCGGCACGAAGATCAACGTCAACACCCTCTCCCCGTACGATATCCGCGACCGAATGGTCAGCAGCCTGTACGAATTGCGCGAACAGGGCCGGATCTCAAACGAGATCCGCATCGCCACCGAATGCGCGCCGGCCCGCAACGTGCTGCGGTACAACCCGGTGTTGGGCCGCTGACCCGAAACGCGCCGGTGAGCACTACGAAACTATCCGGCCTACACTAGACAAATGCGCGACTGTGACTGCACAGTCGCAACCGGCATTGAACAAACTGAACAAGGAGGCCCTGAGCTACATGCCCGCCCATGCTGATCCGAATGCGATCAAGGAGATTCTGCAGAACTACACGGTGGATCCTGCATGGCAGCGCGACCTGTACCAGTACCTGCACGCACACCCCGAGCTGTCCATGCAGGAAAAGAACACTCACGCGCGCATTCTCAAGGAGCTCGAGCGTTTCGATTGCCGTGTCATTGCCCCGATCGGCGGGTACGGCATCGTCGCGGTCTTTCACAACGGGGAGCCGACACACGGCTCAGCGGGCCCGACAGTGCTTTTCCGCGCGGACTTCGACGGGCTCCCAGTCACGGAGACAACGGGCGCGCCATACGCATCGACGGACACAGCGACGCGTGACGACGGCACCGTGACCGGCCTCATGCACGCCTGCGGCCACGATATGCACGTGACTGCTCTCCTTGGCCTGTGCGACATCATGGACAACAACAGGGAACACTGGTCAGGCACCTTCGTGGCTCTGTTCCAGCCCGGCGAGGAGATCGGCCGCGGCGCGACCGCCATGATCACCGACCGGCTCACCGACCGCATTCCCCGCCCCGACATCTGCCTGGGCCAGCACGTCATGCCTGGCCGCGCCGGCCAAGTGCAGACCAAGCCGGGCCCGCAGTTCGCGGCCTGCGATTCCATCCGCATCCGCATCCCGGGCCGCGGTGCCCACGGTTCGATGCCCCACGCCGCTGTCGACCCGACCTACACGGTGGCTCACATCATCTTGCGCCTGCAGGGCATTGTCGGCCGCGAAGTCGCGCCGAAGGATTTCGCGGTGGTCTCCGTCGGCCAGGTGAATGCCGGCATGACGAACAACATCATTCCCGACCACGCTGAGCTGGTAGTCAACTGCCGTTTCTACAACGACACGGTGAAGCACAAGGTGTACGAGGCGATCCAGCGCGTTGTCATCGCGGAATGCGAGGCATCCGGCATCAAGGAGGAACCGTATTTCGAGTACTTCGCTCACGGCGAGCTACTGGACAATGACCGCGGCGCGTTCATGACAGTCCGCTCCACCTTCGACGAGGTCTTCGGGCCTGACTCGGTGGATTCGGAGCCATCGACTGTGTCGGAGGACTTCCCGAATATTCCGCTAGCCTTCGGGGTTCCCTATATCTTCTGGCTCATCGGTTCTACCCCGCGCACTGTCTGGGATAAGGCTGTCGCGGAAGACCGCGTCATCACTGATGTGCCGGTGAACCACATGCCCACATTCCTGCCGGAATATGAGCCCACGGTGTATGCCGCCACGAATGCTGCTGCGGCAGCTGTGCTCACGTATCTCGCGCACCCGCTCGACCGTCAGCCGTAGACTCGGCTTCCCGCGCGCCGCTTCGTCCCCACCAGCGCTCCGATCCCCCGGTACAGTGGCGCGTGTTAGCGATCCTTCTAGATGATCTGACCATCTGATGACCTGAGGTAATCAACGCATGAATTTGCCAGCTAAACCCCCTGCTTTCATGGACACGGTCGGCGGCCACGTCCGGTCCGTCTCCGGCTCCGCTCCCGAGACCTCGACCCGCAAGAAATTCTGGACCGGCCTGTCCCTGGCCACGATGGAACAGTTCGCTGACAAGTGGGATGAAACCCGCAAGGCGTACAAGGCGACGCGCCAGCAGGCGTATTTCTCCGCCGAGTTCCTCATGGGCCGCGCTTTGTTGAATAACCTCACCAACCTGGGGCTTGTCGACGACGCTATTAAGGCGGCAGAGGAGAACGGCCACGACTTCCTCAACGCTCTTGAGGCCGAGCACGATGCCGCGCTCGGCAACGGCGGCTTGGGCCGTCTCGCTGCCTGCTTCCTCGATTCCGCTGTGACGCAGGATTACCCGGTCACCGGTTACGGCTTGCTCTACCGCTACGGCCTGTTCCGCCAGGAGATCGAAAACGGCTTCCAGAAGGAGCACCCGGACGCATGGAAGGAGAGCTTCTACCCGTTCATCGTCCGCCGCGGCACGCAGCAGCGCATCGTGAAATTCGACGACATGCACGTCCGCGCGATCCCCTACGACATGCCGATCACCGGCTACGGCACCGACAATGTGGGCACCCTGCGCCTGTGGAATGCGTCGCCGATGGCTGAGTTCGACTACGACGCTTTCAATTCCCAGCGCTTCTCCGACGCGATTTTGGAGCGTGAGGCAGTCCATGACCTCACCCGCGTGCTGTACCCGAATGACACGACGTACGAGGGCAAGGTGCTGCGTGTGCGCCAGCAGTACTTCTTCGTGTCGGCATCGCTGCAGGAGATGATCGATAATTACATCGCGCACCACGGCGAGGACCTGCGCGGCTTCGCCGAGTACAACTCCGTTCAGCTCAATGACACCCACCCGGTGCTGGGCATTCCGGAGCTCATGCGCCTGCTTCTCGACGATCACGGGATGACCTGGGAAGACGCCTGGGACGTGACCACCAAGACGTTCGCCTACACCAACCACACGGTGCTCGAAGAGGCTCTGGAGACCTGGGATGTGTCCATCTTCGAGAAGCTCTTCGGCCGCATCTGGGAGATCGTCGTGGAGATCGACCGCCGTTACCGCGCGGACATGGCGTCCCGCGGGATCGGCCCGGAGGACGCGCATCACTACTCCCCGGTCCACGACGGCAAGGTCCACATGGCCTGGATCGCCTGCTACGCCTCGTACTCCATCAACGGTGTCGCCGCGATCCACACCGACATTCTGCGGCGCGACACCCTGAACTACTGGCACGAGCTCTACCCAGAGAAGTTCAACAACAAGACCAACGGTGTCACTCCGCGCCGCTGGCTGCGCATGTGCAACCCGCGCCTGTCCGAGCTGCTCGACCGTCTCGTCGGCTCCGATGCATGGGTCACGGACATGGACAAGCTCAAGGAGCTGCGCCACTACGCCGAGGATGACGCGGTGATGGAGGAGCTCCGCGAGATCAAGGCGGCCAATAAGCAGGACTTCGCCAACTGGGTGCGCGTGCACGAGGGCGTGGAGATCGATCCTGAGTCGGTCTACGACACGCAGATCAAGCGCCTCCACGAGTACAAGCGCCAGCTGCTCAACGCGCTCTACATTCTCGACCTGTACTTCCGCATCAAGGACGGCGAGAAGGACATTCCGAAGCGCACGTTCATCTTCGGCGCGAAGGCGGCACCGGGCTACGACCGCGCCAAGGCGATCATCAAGCTGATCAACACCATCGGCGACATGGTCAACAACGACCCGGAAGTCTCCGAGTACCTGCGCGTGGTCTTCATCGAGAACTACAACGTATCGCCCGCCGAGCAGATCATTCCCGCCACGGACGTCTCCGAGCAGATTTCCACCGCTGGCAAGGAGGCCTCGGGCACGTCCAATATGAAGTTCATGATGAACGGCGCGCTCACCTTGGGCACGATGGATGGCGCGAACGTGGAGATCGTCGATTCCGTCGGCGAGGACAACGCGTACATCTTCGGCGCCCGCGAGGAAGAGCTCCCGGAGCTGAAGAAGAATTACGACCCGACCGAGATCTACGAGAACAACCCCGCCATCAAGCGCGCACTTGATGCGCTTATCGACAGCACCCTCGACGACAACCACACCGGCATCTTCGCCGACCTGCGCGATTCACTGCTTGTCGACGGCGGCTGGAATACCCCGGACCCCTACTACGTCCTGGGCGATTTCGAGTCCTACAAGGAGACCCGCGACCGCATGGCCGCGGAGTACTTCGATGACCCGCTGCACTGGGCGCGCATGTGCTGGATCAATATCTGCGAGTCCGGCCGTTTCTCCTCCGACCGCACGATCCGCGATTACGCCACCGAGGTCTGGAAGATCGAGCCGACCCCGATCAAGAAGGGCTAGCTCCTCACCCGCTCGACGATAAAAGCAGCTCCTCTCAAGTGCAGACACCCGGCCCGCGAAAGGGCCCAGTGAACTGCATCGAGGGAGCTGCTTTTCTTATGCGCGACCCAAAGGCTGCGCTCCGCGCTACTTCTTGTGCTTATCGAAGCAAAGGTACGGAACGAGGCCTTCACACGTGTATTCCTGCGGCGCGAAAAGACCGAGACCGATGCTCGACAGGCCGAGCGGAATGGCGATCATCGCACTGAGCGCTTTCTTCACCTCATCCATGCCGCCACCAGAAGACAGCTGTGCTTGTGCTGCTTCAGGTGCTGGTTGTTCCGGTTCTGCAACAGCAGTCGGGGTATCGATAGTTGCGACGCCGAGCGCGACCGTGCTGGCAACGGCGAGAACAGCGATACGTTTACGGATCATTGTTCTTCTCCTTCGTTGTGCGTCGGTGATCTTTGTGCCGTCTGTCGTTATTTCTTGTTCGGGCAGTACTGGGGAATGAGGCCCGAGCAGGCGTGATCCGGACCTGCAATGTAAGCCAGAGCCGCACTCGACAGCATCGGCGGAAGTGAAATCACCAAGCTGATCATTTCTTTGAACTGATCGAAAGCGGGCAGCGCCGACATCTGCGCGGCAGCAGGTTGCGGTTGCTCCGGTTCGGCGGCGGCAGTCGGGATGTGGGTTGCTGTAGCGCCGAACGCGATCGTGCTGGCGACAGCGAGGGCGGCGAGACGTTGACGGATCATTGTTCTTCCTCCTCGTTGTTCAACATAAGATCCTTGCAACCCGTCTATCGATTAGGCTCGCGAAAACAATACGCCTCCGGTGGGAGTTTTCTTCCCGGCCAGTTCAGCGGGGGTTCCGTCGGCGATGATCTGCCCACCCTCGGCACCTGCGCCCGGCCCCATCTCGATGACGCGGTCGGCCTGCGCGATGACCGACATGTCGTGCTCGACCACAATCACGGTCTGACCAGCGTCGACAAGGCCATTCAACTCTTTCACCAACAGTTCGATATCCGCCGGGTGCAGGCCCGTGGTCGGCTCGTCGAGCAGGTACACCGTGTGGCCCCGGCGCGAATTGCGGGAGCGCTGCAGCTCGGTGGCGAGCTTGATGCGCTGCGCCTCGCCGCCTGAGAGCTCCGGTGCGCCCTGGCCGAGTGTCAAATAGCCCAAGCCGACCGCCTGGAGTGTTTCCACTGCGCGGAGAATCTTCGGCTCATCGGCGAAGACATCTGCCGCTTCGTCCACGGTGAGTCCGAGCACGTCGGCGATTGTGCGGCCCTCCCACGTGATCTTGAGGGTTTCGTCGTTGTACCTCGCGCCGCGGCAATCCGGACATGTGGTGTACGAACCGGGCAGGAACACCAGCTCGACCTCGATCTTGCCGGCGCCGCCGCACGTCGGGCACTGCCCCTGCTTCACGTTGTAGGAAAAGCGCGAGACAGTCCACTTCCGCTTCTTCGCCTCGGGCGTGGAGGAAAAGAGCTTGCGTACGCCGTCGAAAAGCCCGGTATACGTGGCGAGCGTCGAACGCGGCGTCCGGCCGATCGGCTTCTGGGTGATCTGCACGATACGGCTCACAGCATCGACACCAGCACGCTTATCGACGTTCCACTCCCCCGTATCCTGCGCCTCGTCCTCGTCGTCGGTGACAGCCGACGACGCTTCGCGCAGAACACCGGCGAGCACGGTGCTGACGAGCGTGGACTTGCCCGAACCAGAGACTCCGGCAACTGCGGTGAACTGTCCCAAACCGAAATCGACGTCGAGCCCGTCGATGGACCTGGCTCGGACTCCCGAAAGCGACAAGGTTCCTGTGGCGTCACGCGGGTCGTCGTTAAGCGAAAGCGTGCGGTTGCCCAGCGCGTTCGCGGTAGGTGTGTCCGCGTCGTAGTCCGCGGTGGGGCCGGAATAGACCACCTCGCCGCCGCGCTCGCCCGCGCGCGGACCGACATCGACGAGCCAATCGGTCTCCGCAACAAGCTCCATGTCGTGCTCGACCAGCAGGACGGAATTTCCGGCGGCGATGAAACGACGGCAAATATCGAGCACCGCATTGCGCTCGGACGGGTGCAGACCCGCCGATGGCTCGTCAAGCACATACGCCACTCCGAAAAGGCCGGAACGCAATTGCGCGGCGAGACGGATGCGCTGCAGCTCGCCCGCGGACAGCGTCGGTGCGGGCCGGTCGAGACTCAGGTGCGCAAGCCCCAAGTCGAGCGCTGACTGCAACGCCGGGAGGATCTGTTTGAGCAGAAGGTCTTCAGCAGAATTCTCCTCTGGGGTCTGCTCCGACAGCACGGCGTGAACGCGGTCGAGGGGCAGGGCGCCGAGCTCGTCGATAGGCATGCCCGCGTACGTCACCTTGAGCGCTTCTGGATTGAGGCGGCGACCGTGGCACGTCTCGCACGTGCGGGATTCCATGTACGACAGGACGCGCTTGCGCAAGGTGTCGGACTGAGTTTCTGCAAGCGTGTTGGTCAGATAAGCCGCCACCGAGCGCCATGTGCCCTTGTAATTGCGCTGGATCTGGTCCTCGCCGCGCAACGGCTTGACCGTGACCACGGGCCGCTCATCTGTAAACAGGATCCACTCGCGGTCCTTTTGCGGCAGATCCTGCCACGGCGAATCGAGGTCGTAACCGAGTGTTTGCAGGATGTCGTGGAAATTCTTGCCCGCCCATGCACCCGGCCAAGCTTGGATCGCACCGTCTTCAATGGACAGCGTCGGATCCGGAACCATGGATTGCTCCGTGGGCTCGTGCACGACCCCGGTGCCCTGGCAGGTCGGGCACATGCCCTCCGGTGTATTCGGGGAAAACGAGTCGGAGTACAGCCCGTCCGGGTTATCGCCGGAACGCGAATACAGCAGGCGGATACTGTTCGACAGCGCAGAAACTGTCCCCACGGTGGAACGCGCCCCGCCGCCGGACGTCGACTGCTGCAGCGCCACCGTGGGCGGAAGCCCGTCGATCTCCCCGACCTGCGGATCCACCGCCGAGCCGATGAGCCGGCGCGCAAAAGGCGCCACCGATTCAAGGTAGCGCCGTTGTCCCTCGCCATGGATCGTGCCGAAAGCGAGGGAGGATTTGCCGGAACCAGACACTCCCGTCACCGCGACGAGAGTGCCACGGGGAATGTCCACATCGACATTCTTCAGGTTGTGCAGGTGGGCATCCCTGACTTTGATTCCAGTGGAAATCTCAGTTGTTTCAGGCATGCCCACCAGCGTAACGAGAGTGGGACTCTAACGCGGGTTGCGCGTGTCCTCTCCCAGCTGGTGCACGTGAATCATGTTCGTCGTGCCTGCGATTCCCGGCGGGGTGCCGGCGACGACGACCATGATGTCGCCTTCCTTGTACTTGTCGAGGTGCAGCAGCGATTCGTCGAGAACCCTCATCATCTGGTCGGTGTTGTCCACATCCTGGCACAGGAATGTCTCCGCACCCCAGGTCAGGGCGAGCTGCGAACGCACCTCCTGGTTCGGCGTGAACACCAGCAGCGGCAGGTGCGAGTGCAGACGCGCCATGCGACGAGCGGTTTCACCGGAGCTGGTGAAAGCGACGAGTGCACGGGAATTGAGGCGCTCCGCGATATCGCGCGCGGAATACGAGATCACGCCGCGCTTAGTGCGCGGAATGTGGTTGAGCGGCGGGACCGAGCCCATCGACTCCGCCACACGCACGATGCGGTCCATCGTGCGCACGACGTTGTGCGGGTCCACACCGATCGAGGTCTCACCGGAGAGCATGACCGCGTCAGTGCCGTCAAGCACGGCATTAGCCACGTCAGAGGCCTCCGCGCGGGTCGGACGGGAATTATCGATCATCGAATCGAGCATTTGCGTAGCGACGATCACCGGCTTGGCGTTCTCACGCGCGATCTGGATCACGCGCTTTTGCACCAGCGGCACCTGCTCGAGCGCGATCTCCACGCCCAAATCGCCGCGGGCGACCATGACGGCATCGAAGGCCAGCACAATGGACTCGAGCGCGTCAACAGCCTCCGGCTTCTCCAGCTTCGCGATGACCGGAACGCGGCGACCTTCCTCATCCATCACTTCGTGGACCAAGTCCACGTCGGACGGGGAACGCACGAACGACAGGGCGATGAAGTCCACGCCGAGCTTCAGCGCGAAACGCAGATCCGCAATGTCCTTCTCACTCAGCGCCGGCACGGAGATGTCCATCCCCGGCAGGGAGACGCCCTTGTTATTGGAGACAGGGCCACCCTCAGTGACCTCGCACACCACATCGTTGCCGTCGACTTCTTTGCAGACGAGGGCGACCTTGCCATCGTCGACAAGCAGGCGGTCGCCCGGCTTCGCATCCTGCGCAAGATTCTTGTACGTCGTGGACACGCGGTCATGCGTGCCCTCGACATCGTCAACCGTGATGCGGACGGTCTCGCCCGTCTCCCAGTAGGTCTTACCGTCGCCTTCGAAGCGGCCGAGACGGATCTTCGGGCCCTGGAGGTCGGCGAGAATACCGACCGCATGGCCCGTCTCGTCGGTCGCTTCGCGCACCCACTTGTAGTTCTGTTCGTGGTCCGGGTAATCACCGTGCGAGAAATTCAGGCGGGCGACATCCATGCCGTCACGCACGAGTCCAAGGATTGCGTCCTTGCTGGCTACTGCAGGTCCGAGAGTGCAAACAATCTTGGTGCGTCTATCCACAGCTTCCTTCTTCTGATCTATGCGGCCCAGCCGGGCTTTCAGCTGGCTGGACAAGGATTGGATACGTCGCCCACGCTACCGAAACACTATGGCTTTTGCTTCTGCGATTCTTCGCGCCCGCCGACTGAGGTCTTCTGCTCTCCGCGCTCCGCATCGGCAGCGTCTGCGTCATCGAGCGATGCGGCGTGCTCTTCGTGCTTTTCGTCTGCGTCCTCCGGCTCGCGCGGATCGACTTCGTCCGGATTTTCACGCCCGCGGCGCATGAGGAAGAACACAATCGTGGACACAATGAAGATCACCGCGGAAATCACGAAATTCACACGCAGACCGAAGATGGTGTTCGCGGCATCGTCACGCATCGTCTCCATGAAAACGCGGCCCAGTGTGTAGGACGCGATGTAGAGCACGAAAACGCGGCCGTGGCCGAGTCGGAAGCGCCGCTCCGCCCAGAGCAGAAACGCGAAAGCCGCGACATTCCAGATCATCTCGTACAGGAATGTCGGGTGAACACTAGTGACGATCTCGCCCGTGGAGCGTCCCGTCAACGGCGCGAAATTGCCGTTCTCGTCGACGCGGTAGAAGATGTCCAGCGCCCACGGCACATCCGTCGGACGGCCGTAGAGCTCCTGATTGAAATAGTTGCCGAGACGGCCGATCGCCTGGGCGAGAATGATGGTCGGGCCGACCGCATCCGCGAACGGCGGCAGCGGCACCTTCCGGTACCGGAACAGCGCCCACACCGCGAGCGTGCCCAACGCCACCGCGCCCATGATGCCCAGACCACCCGCGGAGAAGTTGAACACCTGCCACGGATCTTTGCCCGGGCCGAAATAGCTGTCGTAGTCCGTGACCACGTGATACGTGCGCCCACCGATGATGCCGGCGGGAATAGCCACGATCGCCGCATCCCACACCATGTCCGGGTCCCCGCCGCGCGCCTTGTAGCGGCGCAGCGTGAGCGTCAACGCGACAATGATGCCGGTGATGATGCACAGCGCGTAGGCGCGGATCGGGATCGGCCCGAGGTGCCACACGCCCTGCGGGGGCGACGGGAAATTAGCGAGGACTTCTGTAACCACGAAGATCAGTTTGCCTGATTACGGCTGCGATGGCGACAGCCCCGCGCGGTCTTAGCGCGACGGGCAGGCCGGGTGCTGGCCGGCAGCGACGAGACGACGGGTGGCAGCGGTCACGTTGGTACTGGTCATCACTGCCTCACCGGCGAGCACAGCATCGGCACCAATGGAGGCAGCCGAGATCAAGTCGCGGGCATTGCGGACACCGCCGAGACTGATCCGCAGCACGCTTTCCGGAAGACCGGGCTCGATCTCGCCGAAGGCTTCGCGGTTCAGATCGTTGGTGTCGAATGTCCACGAGTTCACGCCGATCACCGATGCCCCTGCACGTAGTGCCCGGTCGGCTTCCTCCACCGTGCGGACCTCTGCCATTCCCACCATGCCCAGGGATTCCACTCGGTCGAGCAGGCTCTCCAGCCGCGCCTGCTCCAAAAGGCCCACTTGCAGCGGCACCATATCGGCGCCGTAGCAGCGGGCCTCGTGAATTTGATAGGGGTCGACGATCACGTCGCGGCACACCATGGGAAGACTGGTCGCATTACGTGCCTGCTCCATGTCGTTGAGGGAGCCGTCGAAACGCAAACGCTCCGTTTGGCACGCGATGAGTGCGGCGCCTCCGGCCTCGATTTCGGCGGCGAGATGCGCCATGGAGTCGATCACCCCGGTGGGGCCGAAAACGGGCGAGGTGCGTTTGATCTCCACGATCACCCCGCAGCCGGGGCCAAGCAAGGCGGCGCGGACATCCCTCGTCTCGGGCATGCTGCGCGAACGGGCTTTGATCTCCTTGAAAGGAATTTGCGCTTCGCGCTCGGCAACATCAGCCAGCACCCCCGCGACAACTGGATTGTGCGTCGCGTCGGTGACCAGCTGTTGCTTGCCCTGCACCGCAGTCATGCCTATGAGGTTATCGGGTTGTGCGCAGTCCACGAAATCAAGCGGTGCAAAAGTGTTCTACATGCGCGGAGTTTCACTCCGTCCGCTTGGGCCCACTTCGCGTTTCAGTGTCAGTCGGGTCCAGATCCGCGTCGATCGCATCCCACAGAACGCGACCGGAATCGGGCTCAGATTCGAGATCCTGCTCGATCTTCTCGCGACGTTGCGATGTCTTCTCGTACTTATTCACCGTCGCCGCGTCATAGCCGGGTCGGACCGCGAGCAGAAGGCCACCAGCGGCGGCGGCAAGTGCACCCAGCACAGCTGCGATGGGGCCAAGTGCGGCGACATCGATACTGGAAATATTCGCCCACTCCGGGATCGCAGTCTCACCGAGGGTGCTGCCGATAGCCGTTTCCTCGCCGCCCAGAGTCAGCAATGCTTTAGCGCGTTCCGGATCCGGCGACCCCGCCAGCAGCCCGAGCGGCGGGATAGTCACCGCCACGGCTGCGATAGCCCCGACTGCGCCGACGAGACGGCGTCCCCAACGCCGCAAAGCCAGCCCGGCTACTGTAGCGGCGAGCAGCAACAGCACCACCGCCGTGACCTCCGTCGACCAGGTGGCGCCGTTGACGTCCACGGCGCCGTCGCCCGTGCGGTCATCTTCGTAATTGACCGTCATCCAGCTCACGCGTGAAGCCAACCAGAGCACCAGCGCTCCGATTCCCATCAGCAGGGCGCCCAGACGGGCATGGCGTTTGTCCTGGACAGCCTCGTTCGTTCCGTCGGTGTCGCCCATTATCGTCCCTCCTCCGGTGTGAGAAGTAAGTCGCCATCGAAGCAGGTCCGGTCGCCGGTGTGGCAGGCTCCGCCGCGCTGCTCCACTTTCATCAGCACGGTGTCGCCGTCACAATCGAGGCGCACCTCCGTCACGTACTGGGTGTTGCCGCTCGTGAGTCCCTTGATCCAGTATTCGGACCTGGAACGGGAGTAGTAGGTGCCGCGGCGCGTGGCCAGGGTGTAGGCGAGCGCATGCTCGTCCATCCACGCCATCATGAGCACCTCGTTTGTGCCAGCGGCCTGGACGACGGCGGGCACCAGCCCGGCATCATTGAAGCGGACACGGGCACGGAGCACGTCGTCGAGCTGGGCATTCTCAGGGATGAGTTCATCGGTGGGGGTATCGCGCATCACTGACGCACCTCGCATCCGGCGTCGGCAAGCGCCTGCTTGACCTCACTGATGCTCACCTCGCGGAAGTGGAAGATGGAAGCGGCCAGCACCGCATCCGCCCCTGCGCGAACCGCAGGCGGGAAATGCTCGGCCTGGCCAGCACCGCCGGAAGCGATCACAGGGATGGAAACGGCCTCGCGGACGCGCTCGATGAGCTCGAGATCGAAGCCTTCCTTCGTTCCGTCGCCGTCCATGGAATTGAGCAGGATCTCCCCCACCCCGAGTTTCTCGCCCGTGCGGGCCCACTCGATGGCGTCCAATTCCGCGGAACGGGTGCCGCCGTGGGTGGTCACTTCGAATCCGGACGGCTGCGGGGTGCCGCCTTCCGGCACTCGGCGGGCGTCGACGGATAGAACAATGCACTGTGCACCGAAGACCTGGGAGAGCTCGCGCAACAGCTCCGGCCGGGAGATAGCCGCGGTGTTGACAGAGATTTTGTCGGCGCCAGCACGCAAAAGCTCGCGCACATCGTCTTCCGTGCGCACTCCCCCGCCAACGGTGAGCGGAATGAACACCTGGTCGGCGGTGCGGCGCACCACGTCGAGCATCGTGCCGCGGCCTTGCTTGGAAGCGGTCACGTCGAGAAAGGTCAGCTCGTCTGCGCCCTGTTCACCGTAGAGCTTGGCCAGCTCCACCGGATCGCCTGCATCACGCAGGTTTTCAAAGTTCACGCCCTTGACGACCCTGCCGTTGTCCACGTCTAGGCACGGAATCACCCTGGTTGCCACGGCCATGACTCAATCACTTCCTTCCGGCTTCACGCTGAATGGACTTCATGGTACGCAGCACTGAAGCATGCACTTCGGGCGACCCAGCGATGACACCGAGGGAGCCCAACTCCCACGGCTTGCCATCCACGTCAGTGACAACGGCCCCGGCGCAGCGCGCGAGGAGCACACCGGAGGCGTTGTCCCATGGGAACGGCGAGAAGCTCACGGTGGCCTCATAGATTCCTTGCGCGACGAAAGCCAGGTCAAGCCCGACCGATCCGCTGATCCGCGGGCGCATATTGGAGTATTCGAGCGCCTTGATCAGCTTCAGGCGGCTGTCGGGCGGAACACGGCTCGTGTCGTCGGTGCCCACAGTGCCCACGCCGACTTGGTTGCTCACCGGCTCGACTTCGTCGATACGCGGAAGCTGCCTTCCGTTCAGCGTGAGGGCGGAACCTTCGGTGGCGGAAAGACGCATATTCAACATCGGCACATCCGTGACGGAAACGACCGGCTGGCCATCCACCACTAGGGAGATCAGCACCGCACAATTCGGGTTGCCCGAAGAGAAATTAGCGGTGCCGTCGATGGGGTCGACGACCCACAGGGCGTCGCTAAGCTTTTGCCCTCCCTTTTCTTCGCCGAGCACCGGAATTCCCGTGGATTCGGTGAGGTGTTTGCGCAGCGTCGTCTCGATCTGCAGGTCCACCTCTGTGGCGAAGTCGTTGGAGCTTTTATACAGCGCTGGTGCTGACCCGAGCCCCTCGACGAACTGCTGGCGCGCGATATCCGCAGCTTCCTCCGCGACCGCGAGGAACCTGTTCAACTCGTCTGCCTGCATTGCGTCCTACTCGTCCCCCGGCGCGGCAGCGGTTGCGAGAGCATCGCGCAGCGTGAAGCGCTTCTCGTAGAGAGCCTTGCCCACGATCACACTGTCAATGCCTTCATCGGCGTAGCGCGCGATCTCGGCGATATCGGCGAGTGCGGACACACCGCCCGACGCCGTCACAGCAGCGTCGGTGGCCGCGGAGACCTCGCGCAACAGGTCCATATTCGGGCCAGCAAGCGTGCCGTCCTTGCTCACATCGGTGACCACAAAACGCGCGCACCCGGCGGAATCGAAGAACTCGAGGACCTCCCACAAGTCGCCGCCGTCCGATGTCCAGCCGCGGCCCTTCGTGCGCCACTCACCGTTTTCTTCGCGCACGGCGATATCGACAGCGATCTTGTCGCCGTGCTTCGCGATCGCCTCGGCCGCCCAGTCCGGGTCCTCCAACGCAGCCGTGCCAATATTGACGCGCTTCGCACCCGTCGCCAGCGCACGCTGAAGCGTCGCGTCGTCCCGGATCCCGCCGGTCAGCTCCACGTTGATGGACAGTGTTTTGGTGATCTCCGCCATCAGCTCGTGGTTGGAGCCGCGCCCGAACGCCGCGTCCAGGTCAACGAAGTGCAACCAGTCCGCGCCTTCTTCTTGCCACTGCAGCGCCGCGTCCAGCGGGGCGCCGTAATTCTTCTCCGTGCCGGCTTCCCCCTGGTCAAGGCGGACAGCCTGGCCGTCGACGACGTCTACTGCGGGCAGAACAGTGAAACTCATATCCGCAGTCTAATTCAGATGGCCGACCCAATTCCGCAACAACGTCAAACCGGCGTCCCCGGACTTCTCCGGGTGGAATTGCGTGGCCCACAGCGGGCCGTTTTCCACGGCTGCGACGAACCGCGAATTGCCATGCTGCGACCACGAGACTTTCGGCGCGGCGATGAAGTCATCCTCGGCCATTTCCCAGTTCTGCACGCCGTAGGAGTGCACGAAGTAGAACCGCGTGTCCGCATCCAACCCCGCGAACATCTCAGAGCCGTCCGCCACATCGACGGTATTCCAGCCCATGTGCGGCAAGACAGGGGCATCAAGCTTATCGACGACCCCCGGCCACTCCCCACACCCTTCCGCCTCGATGCCATGCTCGACTCCCTTCTCGAACATCACCTGCAGCCCCACGCAGATCCCCAGCACCGGCCGACCGCCAGCCAACCGCTGCCCGATCAAGCGTGGCCCGGCGACGCCCTTCAACCCACGCATGCACGCGTCGAATGCCCCGACCCCCGGCACGACCAGGCCGTCTGCCTCCACCGCGATCATGGGGTCGCGCGTGACCACCACGTCCGCCCCGACATGCTCGAGTGCGCGCTGCGCCGAGCGGAGATTTCCTGCACCGTAATCCAGAAGGGCCACCACGTTGCTCATGAGTGGGAAGTTTAGCTGTCTACCCCACCCTTCCGGTACACCGCTTCCAGACGTCGAGCAATTCCCTCGGTGTCGAGCTCACCGGCGGAAACCGCTACCACCAGATCAAACCAATCGTCGTCGGAGATACGGCGGTCATCCCGGCCATGAACCCTGAGCATGATCGATCCCAGCAGGACTCCCACCCTCTTGTTTCCGTCGAGGAACGGATGATTCGATTCGATGCTGTGCACGAGCGCCGCAGTCTTCGACCATTCGTCCGGGTAGAGCTCTTCACCGCAAAAAGTCGCCCACGGCCGCTCTAAAGCTGACGCGAGAAGGCCCATATCTCCGACGGTAAACCCGTGCTCTTCGAGAGCGGGAAGAACCGTCTCGAGCGTGAATCTGCGTCGTTGCAGAGACATAGCTTCTATTAAGCGTCTTTCAATCGTTGCATCAGAACGTTCCGCTCGCCCATTAACTCGCCTATATCCCGGGAGTTTGCAAGGCGCGCCTGCTCTGTTTCCCACTCTCTGCGAATCAGCATGGAAATGACCCTTTGTTTGGACAGCCCCGAGGAAGCGGCGAGGTCGCTCAATTGATGATCTTCCTCGGCGGTCAAGCGGAGATTCAAAGCCATGGCAAAACGGTACCATTCAGGTACCATTTGGAGCTACCTCCCGAGACGCCGTTTTCCGATGATCCAGTCCGCCGTGGTCATCACGATCCCGGCGACGACGACAGCACCGGAGGAAGCGAACGCTCCGGCGGCGCCGAGCCCGGCGATCATGCCGCCGAACATGAAGGAGCCGATGCCCTGGCCGCCGTCGAAACCGACATTCCACACGGCGGAAGCATGGCTGACCTTGGACTGGGGCAGCCGGTAGAACATGCTGAGCAGGGACTCGTTCTGCACAGCGCCGAAGCCGGCCCCGAAGAAGATCGCGGAGACTACCATCCACACTGGGTGGGCGCTGGTAGCCAGGCAGGCGGCGAAGCCGAACATGCCGATGGCGGCGGCGATCTGGAACGGAATCATGAGGGTGCCCGGCTCGCCGCGGCGGTCGGCGACGACACCGGTGAAGATGCGCGCCGACATGACTGCCAGGTTGATCACCGCCAGGATCAGGCCACCGAGCGTGGTGCCGGAGGTGATCCCCGTGTCGCGGGCGGCATCGGGCAGGAAGTTGGCGATCAGGCTGTACGCCATCGCGGCGATGGCCAGCGCCAGGGTGGGCACGAGCACGAGCTTCCACGTCGGGGCGGACATCGCGCCGCTGGCCACCGGGTCGGGTTGGGCCCCCTTGATGGGCGGGATAGCAGCACACGCCAAGCCACCGACGGCGGCGATCACCGTGGCTATGATCCACACGGGTTCGTACCCGATTTTCTCGCTGAGGAACAGGCCCAACGGCAACGCGATCATCTGGGCCGAGCCGCTCGAAGCACCGAAGACACCGGAGGCCTTACCCAGCAGTTTGCGGGGCACGAGCTCAGCAATGATCGCGGCCTCAGCAACAGTCATCGCGCCGAAGCCGATACCGCGCACCACGCTCACCGCAAGGACCACCGACGGATCCATATTCCACATGAACGCCAGCGCCGGGACACCGAGCAGCACCGCTGACACGGCGATCGCGGAGCGGTAGCTGAACCGGCGCAGCAACCGCGGCATAAAGACCTGCGTGAGCACAGTCGCAGCCATGAACACGCCTGTCGACGCACCGGCGAGGGCGTGTGAGCCACCTGCATCGAGGACTGCCACCGGCACGACCGGCAGCAACAGCGCCCACGAACCGAAAGCGGCGGCGACCGCCACCAGAGTCGGAATGAAGCCAGATGCCTCCCAGACCGAATTGACCTCAGTCTGGGAAGCATCGTCCGGACCAGTCCCTTGCGGGGAACCCACGGTGAAAACCCTCCCAAAACTCACATCGACTGCACAAAGAAAAAAGGAACCGGACGGTTCCAACAAGAAAAATCAGGCTCCCACCAACCGTGAGGACTCACAGTTGGAAAAGCCCGAAAAATCAGCGTTGGGCGTGGCGGTTAGCGGAACAACGCTGACGTCGATAAGCGTGCTTTAAAGCGCGCCCTTGGTAGAGGGTACGCCCTCAACGCGTGGATCGCGTTCGTAGGCCTGGCGCAGGGCGCGCGCGACCGCCTTGTACTCGGCTTCCGTGATGTGGTGCGGGTCGCGGCCGTACCGCACGTTGACGTGGAGGGTGATGCGCGCGTTGTACGCCAGCGTCTCGAAGAAGTGGCGGTTGATCACCGTGGCGTAGTGGCCGCCGATGATCTGCCACTCCATGGATTCCGGCTCGCCGTTCATGACAAAGTACGGGCGGTTGGAGATGTCCACGACGGCCTCGACGAGGGTCTCATCCATCGGCAGGGCCATGGAGCCGAAGCGGCGGATGCCCAACTTGTCCCCCACCGCGTCGATCAGCGCCCAGCCGAGTGTGATCGCGGTGTCCTCGACCGTGTGGTGCGCGTCGATGTGCGTGTCACCTTCCGCCTTGATCTTCAGGTCGAAGCTGCCGTGCGTGCCGAATGCGGTGAGCATGTGGTCGAAGAACGGCAGGCCGGTGTCCACCTCGACTTTGCCTGTACCGTCGAGGTTGATCTCGACCGAAATGTCCGACTCGCTGGTCGTGCGCGTCGCTGTACCGATCCGGTCAGTCATTATTCTTAATCTCCTTCGCTGCAGCCAAGAACGCGTCGTTTTCTTCATCCAACCCGATTGTCACACGCAAATGTCCAGCCACGCCGACATCGCGGATGAGCACCCCGCGGTCGAGGAATTCCTGCCACGCTGCGTGCGCATCGTCGAAGTCGCCGAAGAAGAGGAAATTCGATTCGCTGTCCACGACCTCGTACCCCAGCTGAAGCAGCGCAGCCTGAACGCGCTCACGCTCAGACGCAAGCTTATCGACGTTCCCCAGCGTCTCCCCCGCATGCCGCAACGCCACCCGCGCTGCCGCCTGTGACAGGACCGAGAGGTGGTACGGCAAGCGGACGAGCATGACTGCCTCGATGAAGGCGGGGGCGGCGACGAAATAGCCGAGACGGCCTCCCGCGAAATCGAAGGCCTTCGACATGGTTCGGGAGACCACGAGCTTGGCCGGGTACTTCTCCAACAACGACACGGCGGAGGCCGACGGGGAGAATTCCGCATACGCCTCATCCACGATCACGATGCCGGAGGCTGCTTCGATGATGCGCTCTATGTCAGCGAGCGCGGTGACATCGCCCGTCGGATTATTCGGGGTGGTCACGAAGACCACATCAGGCTTTTGCTCGTTGATCTCGCGAACGGCCAGATCCACATCGATGCGGAAGTCCTCTCCGCGCGGAATTCCGATGAACTCCGTCTGCGTGCCCGACGAGAGAATCGGGTGCATGGAATAGCTGGGCACGAACCCCATCGCTGTCCGGCCCGGCCCACCGAAGGCCTGGAGCAGCTGCTGGAGCACCTCGTTGGAGCCGTTCGCTGCCCACACCTGGTCGCGCGTGACTGTGACACCGGTCTGCTTGGACACGTACGCGGCGAGGTCGTCGCGAAGCTCGACCGCGTCACGCTCCGGGTAGCGGTTCAGTCCTGCAGCGACCCGCTGGACCTCCTCGACAAGGTCCGCAATGAGCTCATCCGACGGCGGGTACGGGTTCTCGTTCGTGTTCAGCGCCACCGGCACGCTCAACTGCGGCGCGCCGTACGGGGACTTGCCTCGCAGCTCCTCACGCAGCGGCAGGTCGGACAGGGCAAGCTGGTTCTGCTGATTGCGCTCAGTCATTATTTCTCCTTGTCTTCCCCTTCACTATTTCTCGGTGCGAGCCTTGATCGCTTCACCGTGGGCGGGAAGCTGCTCGTCGCCGGACAAGGTGACGATGTGCGGCCCGACTTCGGCGAGAGCTTTCTCGTCGTATTCGATGATGTTGACTGGGCGCAGGAATGTGTGGGTGGACAGTCCCGGGGTGAAACGTGCTGTGCCAGACGTGGGCAGCACGTGGTTCGAGCCTGCGATGTAGTCCCCCAACGGCACCGGGGAGAATGGTCCGACGAAGATCGCGCCGGCGTGCGTGATCTTCCTTGCCACATCGGCGGCATTGCGTGTGTGGATCTCGAGGTGCTCTGCAGCATACGCATCGGCAACAGCGATACCTGCGGCGAGATCGTCGACGAGAATGATGCCGGACTGCTTCCCGCCAAGCGCTGTCGCCGCACGGTCGGCGTTGAGGGTCTGCGCTGCTCGCGCGTCGATCTCCTTGTCGACGGCGGCTGCGAGTTCCTCCGAATCCGTGATCAGCACCGACGCGGCATTCTCATCGTGCTCTGCCTGAGAGATCAGATCCACGGCGACAAGGACCGGGTCCGCGGAATCGTCCGCGAGCACAGCGATCTCGCTCGGCCCCGCTTCTGCATCGATCCCGACTACCCCGTTGACCACGCGTTTCGCCGCAGCAACGAAGACATTGCCGGGGCCGGTGACCATGTCGACAGGCTCGAGGTTCTCTGCGTCGTCGCCATAGGCCATGAGGCCGACCGCCTGCGCACCGCCGACAGCCCAGACTTCATCCACACCGAGCATCGCGCACGCCGCGAGGATCGTCGGGTGCGGCCATCCACCGTGTTCCGCCTGCGGCGGGCTGCACACCACGAGCGATTCTGCTCCTGCTTCCTGTGCCGGAATAGCATTCATGAGCACCGACGATGGGTAGACCGCCTTGCCGCCCGGCACGTAGAGGCCGACGCGTTCCACTGGGAGGAAGACCTCGGTGACCGTGGCTCCGTCGGCCACGTTGGTAGTGTGCTCAGACGGTTTCTGTGCGGCGTGGACTGCACGGATCCGCGCAATCGCCTCTTCCAGAGCGGCGCGGAGCTCACCGCCAAGATCCTCAACGCAGCGGGCGATGACCTCGTCCGGCACCCGCACAGTCTCGGGACGGATCGAATCGAATTTCTCGCCGTAGTCGAGCGCCGCTGTTGCGCCTCCCTGCTTCACGTCCTCAATGATCGGAGTGACAGTGGGAACCACCGATGCAATATCCATGCCGCCCCGGGGCAGAACCCGGCGCAGCTCGGATGTCGAAGGAGTGCGTCCACGAAGATCAATCACATTGAGCATGGCGCTCATCATATTCGGCGTCACGCGGCGCCGGGCCACTTCCCACCGATGAAACCGCGCCGAGCCAATACGCCAACGCCGCCACGAACGGCCCCGCGAGCCACGCGGGCCCCGGGCGCAGGACCGGCACAAAGGTCAGTGTCTGCCCCGGCTCCACATCATGGGGATCAGGTACTCCGTGGTACAGCTCCGCGGACCAGGTGCCGAGAATAAATAACGTCCAGCTTGAAAACGCCGCCACGGCAATGGTGAACAGCATCCGCCCGATCCCCGCGCGTTTTCCCGCGGTCAGAAAAGCCACTACGCCGATCAATAGACCCAGCAGTGTGGTCAGAAGAACGAAGCCGACAAAAGAAATGAACTCGACACTATCGGCGTTCAACGCCGGGTCGATCCGTGCGCCGCCATCATCGACGGTGGCGGAATAGCCCGGACGAGTAAGGCCCCACACGCCGCCGACAAGCGCGGCGATGGTGCCCCCAAGCGCAACAAGCCCCGCGCCCCAGCCGAAAGGCCGGGAAATACGCGGGGAATGACTTAGTTGCACACCTTCCACTGGTCGCCCTCGCGCTGGAAGCGCTGGACGCCAGACTCGGTCTGGCCGTTGGTATTGACGGTCACGGTGGCGGAGGCGGAGTCGCCATCCACTCGAACGTCACTAAGCTCCGCTTGGGTCTGCGGGACCGGCGGCAACGGGCGGCCCGCAGCTCGCGCTGCGTCGACGGCCTGCTGCATCTCGCGCTCAGTCTGCTCGAGGGAGGTGCCGCGGCCTGCCAGCTCCTGGTTGGTCTGGTCGACGACCTTCTGGCAGGAGTTCTCCATGATCACGCGGGACCAGGAGACAAGATCCTTCGGGTTGTAGATCTTGTTCATCGTGTCGGTCATGCCCTTGACGTCTGACTCGCTGGCCTGCTGGCCACCCTCAACCGGCTTCGCCTCAACGGTCGGCAGCGTGCCGTCCTCGAACGGGTTGACCACCCCAGCTGCGCCCTCATTCGGCACGCCCTGCGCCGCAGGGTCGTTTTCCGGCTTCGGTGCGTCCTCAGGCTTGGACTCCTCGTCCTTGTTGTCCTTTTCCTTGTCCTTGTCGTCGTCCTTCTTCTCCTTATCGTCCGCAGGCTTCTCAGCCTCCGGATCGACAGTGACGACATTGGTCTCGGTGGCCATGCCCTCGGCGACATTCTCGTCCTCGTTGGACCCGCAGGCAGCAAGAGCCAAAGGTGCGATCAGAATAGCTGCCGCGACCGTCTTCTTCGGAGCGATGGTCAACGTCATAAAAGAAGTCTCCTCAAACTGTTCCGTTATCCGAAGCCCTCTTCGAAACAGTGGGGCCTACCGATGTCCCCGGCGAAAGCCACCGCGTCATGTGACGCGGGAACATCTTTGATAACGCGTATTGCTTAGTGTTGCTTTCAGTGCACATCAGATCATAGCAACGGCCACGTGATTCCCATTAACTGTGGGACGTTGAAGATGCCATGAACTAGCTGTGAGAATGGCCGGGGAGCTGCGTGTACGCTGTTATAGCATGCAACTGTCCCGCCCGGTGATCGCCCGAGCAGCCGTGGAGATCTTGGATTCCTACGGTCTCGCCGATGTTTCCATGCGCCGGGTCGCCACGTCCTTGGGCGTCGCACCGGGTGCCTTGTACTGGCATATCGACAGCAAACAAGCACTCATCGCCGCGATGGCCGACGAGATCATCGCCCCTGTGCTCATATCCCCGCACCCCGGGCCCAGAGAATTCTGCGCGGCTCTGCGCGAGGCGCTTTTATCGCATATCGACGGCGCCGATGTGGTCTCCACCGCCGCGTCCCAGGCCGACTCCCCTGTCTTTCCCGCATTGCTCGACGGAATACGAGCGAGCTTTGCCGGGGACCCGCCTGAGTCGGCGGCCGCCGGACTGCTCTATCTCACCTTGGGCGCCACGAGCCTTCACCAAGCTGGCACACAACTGCGAGAAATAACTGCAGGTGACAAGCAGGTTCTTTATGGTTCGGCCGAGCAGGTCGATGCTGCTGTGGATCTCCTTCTCGCAGGGCTCGACGCGGACCCGCACTAGGTGCATCACGCACCCCGATTTCTATTAACATCGGGTCTCATGACAAATCCGAGCGCGAATGAGCAGACCATCCAGGTGTGGCCTGGATCCTCCTACCCCCTGGGATCTACATACGACGGTGCTGGCACCAATTTCGCCATCTTTTCCAACGTCGCCGAGAAGGTGGAGCTCTGCCTGATCGACCGTGAAGAAAATGAAGTGCGCGTCAACCTCGAAGAGGTGGACAACCATGTCTGGCACGCCTACCTGCCGGGCGTCCTGCCTGGCCAGCGCTACGGATACCGCGTCCACGGCCCGTGGGACCCAGAAAACGGCAAGCGCTGCGATCCGTCCAAGCTCTTGGTCGACCCGTACGCCCGCGCATTCGACGGTGAATTCGACGGACATTCGTCCTTATTCTCTTACGACATTCACGCCGAGGAGCCGGGCACCGGACGCAACGAGGAGGACTCGCTCGGCCACACGATGAAGTCTGTGGTGATCAACCCGTTCTTCGACTGGGGCGATGACAGGTCTCCGCGCATTCCGGAGAACGACGCGATCATTTACGAGCTGCATGTCAAAGGTATGACGCAGCTGCACCCGGATGTGCCGGAAGATCTCCGCGGCACCTACGCCGGGCTTGCCCACCCGAGCGTCATTTCCTATTTGAAGGACCTCGGGGTGACCTCGGTGGAGCTCATGCCGGTCCACCAGTTCCTGCAGGACGATCGTCTGCGTGACCTCGGCCTCCGCAACTACTGGGGTTACAACACCTTCGGCTTTTTCGCGCCGCACCAGGACTACGCGGCCAGCAAGAAGCCGGGCGACGCTGTCGCCGAGTTCAAGGGCATGGTCCGTGCCTACCACGAAGCGGGCATGGAGGTCATCCTCGACGTCGTGTACAACCACACGGCAGAAGGCAACCACATGGGCCCGACGATCGCCTTCCGCGGCATCGACAACGAGGCGTACTACCGGCTTGTCGACGGCGACCGGTTCCACTACATGGACTACACCGGCACCGGTAACTCGCTGAACGTCCGCGACCCGCACTCTTTGCAGCTGATCATGGATTCGCTGCGCTATTGGGTCTCCGAGATGCGCGTCGATGGTTTCCGCTTCGACCTCGCATCCACCCTGGCCCGCGAGTTCTCGGATGTGGACCGTCTGGCTACCTTCTTCGACTTGGTGCAGCAGGACCCGATCGTGTCCCAGGTCAAGCTCATCGCCGAGCCGTGGGATGTGGGCGAGAACGGCTACCAGGTGGGCAATTTCCCGCCGCTGTGGCGTGAGTGGAACGGCAAGTACCGCGACACGGTGCGTGATTTCTGGCGCGGCGAACCTGCCACGCTCGGTGAGTTCGCGTCGCGTCTGACTGGTTCGTCGGACCTGTACAACCACAATGGCCGCCGCCCCACCGCGTCCATCAACTTCATCACCGCGCACGACGGTTTCACCCTCAACGACTTGGTCAGCTACAACGAGAAGCACAACGACGCGAACCAGGAGGACGGCCGCGACGGTGAGAGCCACAACCGCTCCTGGAACTGCGGTGTGGAGGGCCCGACCGACGATGAAGAGATCTTGAAGCTGCGTGCGCAGCAGCGCCGCAACTTCCTCACCACGCTGCTGCTCTCGCTGGGCACACCGATGATCGCCCACGGCGATGAATTCGCGCGCACCCAGGGCGGCAACAACAACGTGTACTGCCAGGACAACGAGACGTCCTGGATGAACTGGGACCGTCTGGAGGTGGGCGACGACCTGCACGACTTCACCAAGCGCCTGATCGCCATCCGTAAGAACCACCCGGTCTTCCGTCGTCGCCGCTTCCTCGCCGGTGGCCCGCTGGGCACTGACGCCCAGGACCGCGATGTCGCGTGGCTCACGCCCGACGGCCGAATGATGACGCAGGACGACTGGGACTTCGCTTTCGGCAAGGCGCTGCAGGCATACGTCAACGGCAGCCAGATCGCTGAGCCGGATGCACGCGGCCAGCAGGTCATCGACGATTCCTTCCTGTTGATGTTCAACGCCTTCCACGAGGACATCGAGTTCACCCTGCCGTCGAAGACCCTCGGCGCGAAGTGGGAAGTTCTCATCGACACCACCGAACCCCTCGGTCACCCGGCAGAGACCGAAGAGATCGAAGCCGGCGGCACCAAGAATGTGCCGGCGCGCTCCACCATCGTGCTCCGCCAGATCGAGCCTCCGATTTTCGACGAGAACAACGAGAACGAGGAGAACAACGAGGGCGACAAGAACAACGAAGGCGTCGAGGAGGCACAGGGCACAGATGATTAACACGCACGGTGCCCGAATTCTGGTCACCGACTCCGCGCTGGAGGTTCACCCGGATCCGCTTGAAGCCGCGTTGACCGGCACAGCAGAGGCGGTGGTGCTCCCGCTGGCGGAGGTGTCGTCGATAAGCGTGCATCCCGGCGATGACTGGGATGGCGCACGTGTCGTCATTGCTGGCGGCGCTGGTGAGACCGTCATTCGTTTCGTCCCGGGCGACGAGAAGGGGCCGGAACAGCTGCAGGCCATTGTGGATGCTGCGCGTTCGGGCAAGAAGATCAGCGCGGATAGCATTCCAGGCTTCAGCTTTGTCGCTTTCGATGTCGAAACCGCGAACCAGAATTGGGGTTCGGTCTGCCAAATGGGGCTGGTGCGAGTCATCGATGGCGAGATCGTCGAGCGTGCATCGTGGTTGTGCCGCCCGCCGGAAGGCATCGACGAGTTCGATCCGTTCAATGTCGATTGCCATGGCATCACGGCAGACGCCGTCGCCGATGAGCCCGCTGTCGGTGAGCTGTTTGAGCGATTCACGGACTTCGTCGGCGACCTGCCCGTCGTGGCGCACAATGCGTATTTCGATGCCTCCGCCATGCGCTACGCGGCGCAGGCCTCGGGCGCGAAGATTCCGCACATCACCTTCGCGTGCACGCTGGCACAGTCACGCGCCGCGGATTTGGGCGTGGCCAACCACCGTTTACCCACGGTGGCAGAGCATTTCGGTATCGCACTCGACAACCACCACGATGCCGCCGCCGATGCGGAAGCGTGCGCAGGCGTGATGCTCGGACTCGCCCGGCGCGCGGAGCACACCGGCACGCTGGCCGAATACGTCCATTCCACCGGCTTCGCCCTGGGATCCGTCGACAGCGCCCGCGTCACCCCTGTGCTCAAAGACCTCTCCGGCGCGCAGACGGCCCTGCAGTCCGCCTCCGCTGCTGAGGAGAAGAGCGAGCCGGACGAGAACGGGAGCTCCGGAAAATCCGGGCGTGGCCCTGCGCCGTGGCAGTCGGTGGCAACCCCTGACACGATCCCGGAACCGGCTGTCGATGCTGATCCGGAGTCCCCGCTGTACGAGCAGAATGTCACGCTCACCGGCGAATTCGAGCCGTTCGACAAAGGCCAGCTGTGGGACGGCATCGCTGCACGTGGCGGCCAGGTTGGCAAAAACGTGACCAAGAAGACGACGATTCTCGTCGTTGGCGAATGGGCGTCGATGACCTCCAAGGAGAAGCGCGCCCGCGAGCTGATGGAAAAGGGCCAAGAGATTGAGATTTGGCCTGCGGACAAGCTGCTGGACATTCTCGGGTTGAACGAGCAGCCCCCGTTTTAAAGAAATTTCGGCGGCGAGGGAACCGCGGGCTGGGTCAGCGCAGTCTAAAAAGGCATGAATGTCGCGCTGAATCCTGCACCACCTGCCGTTCCTACTCCTGTCGCTGTCCCTGTCCCCGTTTCCGTCCCGTCCCCGGCGTCTTCATCCGCCGGGCTGGCCGTCGCTCAGCTCCCAGCGAGTGCACTGCACGCTGTTCCCGCACCGCGGACGCGTGCTGTGAAGTCAACCGGCTGGGCGCACCCGGGTTCAACGGCCAAGCCGGCATATGTCGCGCTCTCCCGCGACCATGTGGCGTTGTTGAAAGCCCCAGACGGGCGTTTACTGACACCGCTTGATCTGGGGCACATGGAATTGAGCACGCAGCAGGCCTGGGATACCGCCGCCGACACCTTGCTGCGCACGCAGCACGACAGAATCGAATTCACGGTGCGCAACGCATCTTTCGCACTAGGGGATACAGCGCCCCGGGGCCTCGAAGTGCGAGGCGGTGCGCATCCGCCAGCAGCGTGGCTGGCGCATCCGCGGACGTTCAGAGTGCTCCACGCACATTTCACGGAGATCCTCTCCCCCGAAGCAGCACTGGTGTTTCTCACCCGCGACCACAAAGAGCTCTTTGTTCTCGACTCAGATGCGCGCCAGGTACGCGAGGAATTCCCGGCTGCTGCGGTATTCACCTATTCCTACGGCTTTCCGGTCAACCATCATGACTGCGGAAGCGGTGAGAGCGCGGCTTCATCTCACTAGTGTGTGAGGGTGTACAACACAGTGTCACGACGATAAGGAGTGTCCGCACATGCCCCGCCCGATCACCTCGACGTACAGGTTGCAGTTGCGCGGCGCGAAAGCGGACCCGGCGGGCCGAAGCTTCACCTTCGCCGATGCCGCCGCTCTCGTCCCCTACTTGAAGGAGTTAGGGGTCTCCCACCTGTACCTCTCCCCCATCTTCACGTCGTATCCGGAGTCCAACCACAATTACGACGTGACAGACCCGACCGAAGTGAACCCGGAACTCGGCGGAATCGAAGGGCTACGCCACCTAGCGGCGGAAACGCACGCGGCAGGGCTCGGTCTGATCGTGGATATTGTGCCCAATCACCTCGGTGTGGAGACACCACAGTTGAATGCCTGGTGGTGGGACGTACTCAAAAACGGGCAGGACTCGGAATTCGAGTCGTATTTCGACATCGACTGGCACGAGGACAACGGCGCAGGCGGCAAGCTGGGACTCCCTGTGCTGGGCCAGCCAGGCGACGAGGACAAATTCGAACTGACCTATCTCGACGATATCGATGAGCCGGTGCTCGCCTATTTCGACAGTTATTTCCCCCTCGCGCCGGGCTCTTTTTCCAGCCTCGACGATGATCCGCGCGAGGTCTACGAAAAGCAGAGCTACCGCCTTATGTTCTGGCGCGACGGAGTGATCTCCTACCGCCGTTTCTTCTCCGTCAACGGCCTGGCGGGCATCCGCCAGGAGGACCCGCTCATCTTCGAGCACACCCATCGCACGCTGCGCCAGATCATCGCGGAAGACCTGATCGATGGTGTCCGCGTGGACCACCCAGACGGACTCGCCGACCCATTCACCTATTTGAACCGCTTGCGGGATCTAATCGGGAAGGACCGGTGGCTGGTTGCCGAGAAGATTCTCGGCGTCACCGAACCGCTCGACCCGCGTTTGGCCGTCGACGGCACTACCGGATACGACGCGCTGCGAGAGCTCGACGGCATTTTCATTTCCCGCGACGCCGAGGATTCGTTGAGCATGCTCTCCCTCCAGCAGTCCGGCTCGACATGGGATGAAGCAGCTATCGCTGCAGCCGAGCACCAGCTCAAACGAGACGTGGCGCAGTCGGAGCTGGCCGCCGAGGTCCGACGCCTGACCCGCGCCATCCGCCGCGATAATTTCTCCACGGCCGGCGCGGACGTGACCGACGAGGACCTGGAACGCACTGTCATCGACCTCGTCGCCGCTATGCCGGTTTACCGCGCGGACTATATCTCCCTATCCCGCCAGACGTCGACGATCGTGGCGGACATGGTGCGACGCTTCCCGTCGCGCCGCGGAGCACTCGATCTGATCTCTGCGGCGTTTCTTGCGAACGGCGAAGCCAAGACACGCTTCGCCCAGGTCTGCGGTGCCGTCATGGCAAAGGGCGTGGAGGACACGCTGTTTTATCGGGCCTGCCGCCTCGTCGCGCTCCAGGAGGTCGGTGGTGCGCCCGGCCGGTTCGGGGTCTCGGCTGCGGAATTCCACCTGCTCCAGCAGGAGCGTGCGATGCTGTGGCCGCACGCCATGACGTCGCTGAGCACCCACGACACGAAGCGCAGCGAGGACACACGCGCCCGCATCATCGAGCTCACCGAGCGCCACAAGGATTTCGCGGAGCTGGCCCAGCAGATCAGCGCCCTGGTCCCCGCGCCTGACGATGCGACGGCGCATTTCCTCCTCCAGAACATCATCGGCATCTGGCCGACCGACGGCAGCACCGACACCATCCGCGAGCGCCTCAAGGACTACGCCGTCAAAGCAGTGCGCGAAGCTGGTGTGCACACGTCGTGGTTCGACAACGAGGAGCATTTCGAACGGACAATCACGGACTGGGTCGACGCGCTTATCGACGGCCCCGCCGCCCCCATGATCGATGACTTCCTTTGTGAGATTCACCGCGGTGCCGTGCAAGTCTCCCTCGGCCGGAAGATGCTCCAGCTCATCGGCCCCGGTATCCCAGATACCTACCAGGGCCAGGAATTCTGGGATTTGTCGCTGGTGGACCCGGACAATCGCCGCTTCGTCGATTACGTGGCCCGGGAGCAAACACTGGAACAGTTCAAGGAGGCGGCGTTGTCCGGCCGTGTCCACGCCGAATTGGCCCGGGCCCGCGACGCCGCGGCGGGCGACGAGCAGCCCGGCCTCTATCCGCATCTGGCCGGCATCATCGACCGCGCCAAGCAAGCTGTCACCCACGAGGGCGTCTACCTCCGTCGAGAGCACCCGGACATCTTCTTGGACGGTGATTACCAGGCAGTCTTCGGCGTGGGCGAGGCTGCGAGCCACCTCGTCGGCATGGCGCGGGGCACCGACGGCCTCGATGTTGTCGCGCTAGCCACCCGCCGCCCGCTCCTGCTGGAGGACCGCGGCGGATGGGGCGAGACCACCGTCACCTTGCCCGAGGGCGAGTGGACGGACCGGCTCACCGGCTCGACTTTCACGGGCACGGTCCTCGTCCGCGATGTCCTGGACGTCCTGCCGACGGCGCTACTGGTCGCTGCCCACACCGACGTGTAGCGCGGCTCAAACTTAGCCCCCCTGGACTTCAGCTTTCTAGATGTTAACCCCAGAAATGAGTTACCCCAGGTCGCGAATTTCAAGCCATTTTCGCCGACCTGGGCTAACTAAGTTTTGGGGTTCACATCCTCGCCGAGGATGCCCACATCCAGGGCTCGCCTGCTCAGTCCCAGTTCAGCGCCGACCCATCAGCCGGTCGAGTTCGCGCCGCTCCTTCTTGGTCGGGCGGCCGGCACCCCGGTCGCGCTTCGGCATGGAGTAGAAGTACTCCTTCGGCGGAGGCGGCGGCGAGTGATCGTTGTAGCAGGTCCGGGCTACAGGTGCACCGGCGCGTTTGCGAAGGGTCTGCACCACTTCATACTCGATGTCCCGGTAGTCTTTCCACGCTTTGACTCGGTCGCCCGGCACGACTTGCGTGGATGGTTTCACGGCGTTGCCGTTGAGCTTGACGTGCCCGGCGCGCACCGCGTTGGCGGCTTCGGAACGGGTCTTGTACATGCGGACGGCCCACACCCACACGTCGATGCGGACGGGGCTGCCGTCGGGTTCAGCACCAGCCACGGAATTAGTAGTTGTCCTGGTGGTTGATGATCTTCTGGATCTTGCTGTAGTTGTACAGCCCGCCGCCGACAGCGACGACCATGCCGAGGGCGAACCAAAACCAGAAGGAGGAGAAGATCAGGCCCAGCGCCACACCGCCGAGCACACCGCCACCGACGCAAGCCACTCCGTTGCGGGAGTAGCGGCGCACGGCCTGTTTACGGGCTTCGATCGGGTTATTCGGTCGGGGCTGAAGAGTCATGGGCATAAGTTTAGCGGGCGCGCTCCACCCACATTGTTCCCGCCTCGCGCGCGATTGCGTTTCCTTGAGTGACGGCGGCGAGCAGCTCATCGAAATCGTCTCGGGTTCCGGGGGCAATGGCGAGCCGGTAGCTCGCGTGCGCGCCATAGGTCACGTCGACGACGTCGATGCCGTGGGTGCGCAGTTCCGCTTCAATCCGCCCGGCATCAGCATGAGGAAGATCGACTGTGACGAGTTCGCGAAGGGATTTCTCCGCCCGTGGCACGGATTCAAGAGCTTGTGAGACAGATTCCGAATAGGCGTGGACGAGCCCGCCTGCGCCGAGTTTCACACCGCCGAAATAACGGATCACCACGGCCACAGCGGATTCGAGGCCAGAGCCGCGCAGTGCATCGAGCATCGGTTTACCGGCTGTGCCGGCAGGTTCACCGTCATCGCTGGAGCGTTCAATGGGCACGGCACCGTCGACGTGCACGATGAATGCGGAGCAGTGGTGCCGCGCATCGGGGAATTCGTGTCGTGCGCGCGCGATGACATCGCGTGCTTCTTCTTCGGTCTCAGCTCGTGCAATCCAGGTGATAAAGCGGGAGCGTTTGATCTCGATTTCGTTCACCGTCGGTTCACCCGCGACAGGCAATGAATATGTTGTCACCATCGCCGGACCATTTTACTTAGGGTTGAACACATGAAGTTCGATGCGTGGGCGGCGCAGAGCTGCGCTAGATCCTTAAACGAAGATCACCGCGAAAGTCACGATAATGGTCACGATCACGGCGGCCAGAATGAGCTGCGTCTGAACGGAGAGCTTCACCGGGGGCAGGCCCTGATCGTAGTCCTCACCGTAAGGGGCGCCATTATGAGCCTTCTGCGCCGGGGGCGCAACTTTCGGCCCGTAATTGGGCTGGGGCCGGTTCGATGGCGGCTCGGGTAGAAGCGCGTCGCCAGAGAAGGCGGCCCTTGGCTCCGGGTAGGTGTTTATGTCAGCCACTTACGCTCTCCGATCGCTTCGCGGATGTTCAGTTCGAACTGCTCGGGAGTTATCTCAACGTTGTCCGCTTCCTGCTGGACATCGATCCACTTGTTGAACAGTTCTGGAATGGTTGCTTCCGGTGCCGGGCTCTGCATCGCGAAATCGAGGGCGTGCAAGATACGCATCAGTCCAGTGCGATTGAATCCGATCCAGTTCACTTCCCCGTCCACGGCCTTGAGTGTGAGTGTGAGCTCTTCTGCGGGCCCGTACGGGCGAGCACAGAAGCCGGTGAGCCAGGCGTGGTCGATCACTGTCACCTGGCCTGGCGCAGTGCCAAGAAACAGGCGCGAAGTCGTGCACACGCATGCTGACGTGAACCCGGGAGCACTCGTGAGTGCCACCTCCAGGATTTCCTCACCAGGCCCAAGCACCTGCATGACATCGTTCACGACGGCCGGTGCGATCTGGGTGTCGCCACAGCGCTCTAACGCTTTACGCACAAACTCGTTCTCATCGACCACGTAAGGCAGGTTAACATGTGTATTGCGCGATTTTCGTCTTGTGAGGAAGGAATCCCCTGATGACCGCCATCACCGCCGCACGGTTCGAACGCCCCCGCGCCAGGGCCGAAGATATGGCAGTTGACCTGTGGGAATGGAGCACCCCGCAGCCGGACCGTCAGACGGTACTGGAGGCGGTCTTCGCCCTGCCGTACCGGGTGGGAAACGACCGGCCCGTGGACACTCCCACGTTGCCTGTAAAGAAAGATCGCGTGCAATACAAGCGCTTGCTTGAGCAGTGGTGGGGCATCACCTCGGCTGATGAAACCCGTCGAATGATGGAGATGCTCATCGCCGGCGACATGCACACCGCGTCGCTTGATGCAGTGCTGCACACAGCCGAAATGCTCACGGGTGAGTTCGCGCCGCAGGAATGGCGTTCGAAGGATTTTGCGGAGCGCCGCCGGACGATGGAGATCTTCCTGGAGCACTTGGCTATTTCCAACTGGATGGATCCGAAGCAGCTCTGGACCGACTTCGACCACTGGATAGCTGTGCGCACCCACCCTTCGTTCGCGAACGTTAACGCGCCGTCAGCCCCGGCAACGACCCGCGCTTGGGACATCATGCGGGTGGAAATGACAGGCGCGACAGCCGCGCTCGTCGGGCTCATCACCCCTGAGGAATACTCCAGCTACGCCTCGCGCGCTGTCGCCGAGCTGCAGAAGCACTTCCGGTCTTGGGGGGATGCCGCAGCCAGCTTCTGGTGGGGTCGCGCCATTTGGTCAGCCGACACCATCAGGGACAACGCAGACGACATGCAGGGTGAACTCCAGTTGTTCGACCACATTCTCACGGAAGCATTGATCGACCCGAACTCTCCCTGGCGGCGCTTCCCGCTCCACGCTTAGCCGCACCTGCCACGCAGTTTGTCTAGCTCGCGGCGCTTTTTCTTAATCGGTCTACAAGCATCGCGGTCACGCTTCGGCAAGTTTGATCTCGATCTCGCTCACCGTCAGCTCACCCGCGACAGACAATGAATATGTTGTCGCCATCGGTAGATCATTTTACTTAGGGTTGAACATATGAAGTTCGATGTGTGGGCCCCGTACGCGCACGATGTGAAAGTGGTGGTCGACGGCGTCGAGCACCCGATGCGCCGCGACGACGCGCGCACGGGTTGGTGGTTGAGCGATATCGAGAAGGTTCCAGGTCAGCGCTACGGCTTTTCGCTTTTCGACGGCGCGTCGTGGACCTCTCCCCTCCCAGACCCGCGCTCGACCCGCCAGCCTGACGGAGTGCACGGCCTGTCTGCGGTGACGGATCCCGAATTCGAGTGGTCCGACCAGCACTGGACCAACTACGAGCTCAAGGGGCAAGTGATCTACGAGCTCCACGTGGGAACGTTCAGTAAGGAGGGAACGTTCGACGGGGTCGTCGATAAGCTTGATTATCTTGTGGACCTGGGCGTGACCACGATCGAGCTGATGCCCGTCCAGCCCTTCGGCGGCGAGCGCAACTGGGGCTACGACGGTGTGGACTGGTTCGCGGTGCAGGAGAGCTACGGCGGGCCGGACGGGCTTAAACGTCTGGTCAATGCCGCGCACCGTCGCGGCGTGGGCGTGTACCTGGATGTGGTGTTCAACCACTTCGGGCCCGACGGCAATTACAACGGCCAATTCGGGCCGTACACTACGTCGGGTTCCACGGGGTGGGGTGACGTGGTCAATTTCTCCGGCGCTGATTCGGACGAGGTCCGGGCGTATGTGCTGGACGCTGTCCGCCGCTGGCTCACCGAATTCCACATCGACGGGCTGCGTCTCGACGCGGTGCACTCCTACGATGACCGCAACGCGTACTCGATCATGGAGCAGATCAACATGCTCGCCGACGAGGTGGAGGCGGAATTCGGGCCGAATCCGATCATCATCGCCGAAAGCGACCTCAATGATCCGCGGATCATCTCCGATTATTCCGTCGGTGGCTACGGCCTGGACGCGCAGTGGCTTGACGACGTCCACCATGCCCTCCACACCGTCGTCACCGGCGAAAATAACGCATATTACGAAGACTTCGGCACGATTGAGATTCTCGCGGACACGCTACGCCACGGCTTCCGCTTCCGTAACCACTACTCCAGTTTCCGCGGCCGCACCCACGGTCGTGCACTGGATCTGTCGACGATCCCGCCGTGGAAGCTGATCACCTACACCACGACGCACGACCAAGTGGGCAACCGCGCGCAGGGCGACCGCCCGTCGCAAAATCTCACGTTGGCCCAGCACGCGCTGAAAGCCGCCGTGATCTTCTTCAGCCCGTTCACGCCGATGATCTTCATGGGCGAGGAATCCTTCGCGCAGACACCGTTTCCCTTCTTCGTCTCCCACACTGACGAGAAGCTGATGCAGCTGACCCGTCAGGGACGCGCCCACGAATTCGTGCGCTACGGCTGGGACTTCGACGAGGTCCCTGATCCGGCTGATCCAGCTACTTTTGCATCAGCGAAGCTGAACTGGAATGCCAACGACGATGCCTCCGCAATGCACGAGGCGTACAAGACACTGATCACCCTGCGCCGCGAATTGAACCTCGCCCGCGAGGATCTGCGCGAGCTTGAAGTCGATCATTCCGATTCCTGGCTGACCATGGGCTACGACGATGTCTTCCTCGCGGCGAATTTCACTGACCAGCCAGTCACCGTCCCTGCGGGCGGGGAGCTCATCTACTCATTCGGCTCTCCCACTGTCACCGCCGACGAGACTCAGCTGGAGCCCTGGGGATTCGCCATCATCAGGCGCTAGCCAGTGACAATGAAATCGTATTCGGGGGTGCCCGGGAAAAGCCGGCGGCAGTCGAATGCGGCCTCCTCCATTCGCTCGAGCAGCGGGTCGAGATCGGATGCGCGGGCGAGCTCGATGCCGACGAGTGCCGCGCCGGTCTCGCGGTTGTTCTTCTTCAGATACTCGAACAACGCGATGTCGTCGTCGGGGCCGAGTACGTCGTTGAGGAAGCGACGCAGCTGGCCCGGCTCCTGCGCGAAGTTGACCAAGAAGTAGTGCTTCAGTCCCCGGTGCACCAGGGACCGTTCCATGATCTCGGCGTAGCGCAAGACATCGTTATTGCCGCCGGAAATGACGCACACAACGGTGCTGCCAGGTGTCAGGTTCACATCGGCCAACGCCGCCACTGACAGGGCGCCCGCGGGCTCCGCGATGATGCCCTCGTTCTGGTACAGGGCGAGCATGCTCGTGCACACCGCCCCTTCATCGGCTGCCACAACGTGCAAGCGCCCGAGGTTTTCCTCGATGATCTTGAAGTTCACGTCGCCGATGCGCTTGACCGCGGCACCGTCGACGAACGGGTCAATAGTCTCCAGCGTCACTGGCTCGCCGGCATCGAGCGCCGCTTGCAGCGATCGGCCGCCTGCCGGTTCCACGCCGACGACCGCGGTGCGCGGTGACATGTCTGCCAAATAGGAAGTGATGCCAGCGAGCAGTCCGCCGCCACCAACTGGGACAACGATGGAGTCGAGCGACTTGCCCAGACCCGACAGCTGGGAGACCACCTCAGCGCCCACGGTGCCCTGGCCGATCACGGTATTGCGCGCATTGAAGGGCTCGACGATGGTGGCACCGCGTGATTGTGCGTCCTTGCGCGCTGCTTCTGCCGCTTCGTCGAAGGTGTCGCCGACGAGAACAAGCTCCACATTGTCCCCGCCATGCACCTTGATGCGGTCGCGCTTCTGCTTGGGCGTGCGCTTCGGCACGAAGATCTTTCCGTCGATGCCCATCGAGCGGCACGCGTACGCGACACCCTGCGCATGGTTGCCTGCCGACGCCGCGACGACACCTGCCGCTTTTTCTTCTTCGGTGAGGTTGCTGATGTTGTAGTACGCGCCGCGGATCTTGTACGACCGCACATCCTGCAGGTCCTCGCGCTTGAAATACACCTCCACCCCGTAGGCCTGCGATAAACGCGGGCAATACTGCAACGGAGTCGGCGCAATAATGCTCGAAATGCTCGCCTGTGCCCCTTGGATGTCTGCTGCATGGACGGGTGAAAAATCAGGCGAATGTGTCATACCGAGCAATCATAGACTCACACATGGCCCCTCAAGCGCATGTGAACCGAAAATTTCCGGACGCCGCGAGCGTGCTCCATGACCGAAGACCGCCGCGTTTCCAGCAGGTCCCCCGCCCCAGAATCTGCAAAACTTAAACTATGGTTACTGCAAAACATAAACTACACTTGCTGCAAAACATAAATTAGGAGGGATTGGTGTGGATACTAAACAGCTAGCAGGCCGCCGCTACCGTCCACGGATCGTCGACACTCGAGTCGAATTTTTGCTGCAGGCCAGCGGCGCCGTCATCATCGAAGGTCCGCGCGGATGCGGCAAGACGATGACCGGGTTGTACCACTGCGAGTCCTTCGCATTTGTTGACGATCCCGCCACCAACCAAGTAGCGCGACTCGTACCTGAGTCCGTGCTCGCGGGCCCGCGACCCCGGCTGCTGGACGAATGGCAGACTGCACCGGATCTGTTCAATCTCGCCCGTCGCGCCATCGACCAGGCCGGGGAGCCGGGACAGTTCATCTTGGCAGGCTCGGCTGTGCCGGCAGATGATCTCACTCGCCACACAGGCGCCGCACGGTTCCTGCGCATGCGGCAGCGCACTCTGACACTTTTTGAGAAGGCAGACTATGAGCCGGCGGTTTCTCTCGAATCGTTGTTCAACGGCGAGTCCCCACTTCCAGATGCAAAACAAATCTCCTACCAACAGGTCATCCGCGATCTGCTCCGGCCAGGTTTTCCCGGCTATCAGGACACGAACGAGCAAGTCGTGCTCACTCAATTGCGTGGTTACCTGACGGAGGCAGCCCGAGCCGACATGCAGCGGGTGGTGGATCTCCGCATCTCGCCCTTAGCGACCGAACGACTCATTGCTGCGATCGCGCGGTCAACTGCAGGCGAAGTCTCCGTGGCCACGTTACGGAAAGACCTAGATGCGGTAAGCCCGGGCATCTCGCTGCCAACGGTGAACAAGCTCTTGGACAGCTTGCAGCGCATTTTTGTCGTCGAAGCAGTCGCCGCTTGGACACCGCAGCTCCGTTCCAAGGCACGTCTGCGGGTGTCCCCGAAATACCACCTCGCAGATGCTGGACTCGCCATCGCAGCTCTGGGCGCCACCTCCGCTTCACTGGAACAAGACCCCGAGACCACTGGTCTGCTCTTCGAATCTGCCGTGATTCACGACCTTGCGGTCATGATCGAATCGTTGGGTGGAGCTATCCACCACTACCGCGACTCGAACGGGAATGAGATCGATGCAGTGCTGACACTCCCCGATGGCCGATGGGGAGCTATCGAGGTCAAGACTGGTTTCGGCGGAGTTGAGCGTGGCGCTAAATCCCTCAAGAAAGCCGTCGAAGCCATCAATCACGAAGGACGTGCACCCTCATTCACCGCCGTGATCACTGGCACAGGCATCACTGCGGAATTGGACGACGGAGTCATCACCTTTCCTCTGCACCAGCTCCGGCCTTGACAAAGGCTGGGCCAAGCAGAGCAGCCCGCGAAAACCCTTGGCATTAGTTAATGCGGGGCGTAAGCTCTTTCGAGGTTCCTATTAGCTTTACCCGAACGTATTCAGTGCAGAAGGAGTCCTTCGTGAAGAAGCGCACCGCATTCATCGCCGCAACACTTTCCGCCGCAATGGCTTTCAGCGTCGCACCGGCCGTCGCCGAGACCACCGACGTGTCCAACGCATCGACCGACACCGGCACCAACAACGATGGTGACACCACCTCCGGCAACGATGACACCACCTCCGAGACTGGCGACGACAAAGGTAAAACCAAGCCGGCACCTCCGAAGGATAAGGACGGAGACGACGACAACGGTAAAACCAAGCCGGCACCGAATAAGCCTGGGAAGGATAAGGACGAAGACGAAGAAGAGGAGGAGAACCCGAACGCCCTCGACCCGACCAAGGGCAAGTGGGACAACGGCGGTGCCAGCTCCGAAGCCGGTAAGGAAGGTCCCTTCGGCTCGTCCGGCCTGAACCGCATCTCGAACTACACCCAGAGCAACCAGTTCAAGAGCATCTCCACGATCGTGGCCCTGATCTCCGGTGTGATCACGGTGGGCTCCCAGGTGGCCGCGCTGATCATCTCTGTCTCCCCTACAGCGAAGGCTCAGTTCGACAACTTCTTGAGGAGCCTCCGCTAAGTACGGCACGGCCCCTTAGATGATGAAGGGCCGCCTCAATTGTTAAAGACTCCTCGTTCCCCTCGGAATGAATCCGTGGGGGCGAGGAGTCTTTCGCTTGCGCGTCGATAAGCGCGCTTATCGACGTCGCCTCTGCTGACCTACCCCAGCACGCCGGCGCCCATGGCTGCCTTGAGATCGCCCATGAGGCTGCCGGAGCGCTCCACCCGCAAGTGGTCACCGAGAACCATCAGCTGGGAGTGGTCCCCGTTGACGAGGTTCAAGTACACATCGGAATCACCCGGGTTATTTACCAGCACTTGCTTGAGCTTCCGGATGTTATCCATCGTGCACTGGTCGGTGCGCAATGTCAGGCGCAGCGGCAGACCAGCACCGTTGCCGGGTCCGAGCTCGGGGACCTTCACGTCGTCGCCGAACAAACTCATGCGCTCATCACGGATGGAGACGTGCGCCTTGACCAAGATGATGTTGTCCTCGACGATCTGCGGCGCGACAAGGGCGTAGACCTTGTTGAACAGCAGAACCTCCACCTGGGCACCGTTGTGGTCCTCAAGCGTGACGATCGCCCACGGTGAGCCGTCCTTCTTGGAATAGCGCCGGTCAACACCGGAGATGATGCCGCCGATGGTCACTTGGTCGCCGTGGCGCATCTCCCCGCCGAGAATCTTCGGCATCGGAGTGTCCGTCTGCGCTTCGAGTGCTTCCTCGAACCCGTCGAGCGGGTGGCCCGAGACATAAAGGCCGAGCATTTCCCGTTCGAGCGCGAGCTTGTGCTTCTTCTCCCATTCTTCTTCCGGCACATCAATGCTGAATGCGTTTGCGGCGCTGTCGTCGCCGTCGTCGCCGCCGAAGGACGAGAACAGATCGAACTGACCCTTATCAGCTGCCTTCTTCGTCGTCAGAACTGAATCGACCGCACCGTCAGAGACGAGCAGCAGCCCCTTGCGCGGATGGCCGAGCGAGTCGAATGCGCCGCCCTTGATCAGCGATTCCGTGATGCGCTTATTGCACGGCAGCAGGTCGATCTTGTCCAGGTAGTCGGAGAAACTCGTGAACGCGCCTTTGGTGCGGCGTGTCTCCATGATGGACTCCACCACTTCCACGCCGACATTGCGGATCGCGGCGAGCCCGTAGCGGATGTCTTTGTCCACAGCGAGGAAGTTCTCCTCGGACTCGTTGATATCCGGCGGCAGAACAGAAATACCCAGGTGGCGACAGTCAGCGAGGTAGATCGCGGACTTGTCTTTTTTGTCGCCGACAGAGGTCAGCAGTGCCGCCATGTACTCGGAGGCGTAATTAGCCTTCAGGTACGCCGTCCAGTACGAGACCAACGCGTAGCCAGCGGCGTGAGATTTGTTGAACGCGTAGGACGCGAATGGCTCGATCGTGCCCCACAGCGCGTCGACCGCGGACTTGGTGTAACCGTTGTCGAACATGCCCTGCGAGAATTTCTCGTACTGCTGGGCAAGCACTTCCGGCTTCTTTTTACCCATGGCCTTACGGAAGCCGTCTGCCTCACCAGCCGTGTAATTGGCTACCTTCTGGGAGATCCTCATGATCTGCTCCTGGTAGACGATGAGACCGTACGTCTCGTCGAGGATCTCGCGCAGCGGCTCCTCCAACTCCGGGTGGATCGGCGTGATCGGTTTGCGGCCGTTCTTGCGGTCTGCGTAGTCCCAGTGCGCGTTCACGCCCATCGGTCCCGGTCGGTAAAGCGCGAGCGAGGCGACAATATCGTTGAAGCCCGTCGGCTTCATGCGCTTGAGCAGCTCCTGCATGCCGCCAGAGTCAAGCTGGAACACCCCCAGGGTGTCGCCGCGAGACAAAAGCTTGTAGACACTCGGGTCATCGGTGTCCAAGCCTTCAAGGTCGAGGGTCTCGCCCCTGTTTTTCTGGATATTCTCGATCGCGTCGCCGATGACGGTCAGGTTGCGCAGACCGAGGAAGTCCATCTTCAGCAGGCCGATGGCCTCGCACGCCGGGTAATCCCAGCCAGTGATCAAGGCACCGTCAGCGGGGCGCTTCCACATCGGAATGTGGTCCATGAGCGGAACCGACGCCATGATCACTGCACAAGCGTGAACGCCCGCCTGGCGCACGACGCCTTCGAGGCCGCGGGCAGTCTCGTAGATCTTCGCCACATCCGGGTCGGTCTCGACCATGGAGCGGACCTCGGCGGCCTCCGAGTAGCGCTCGTGCTCCGGGTCGGTGATGCCGGCGAGCGGAATGTCCTTTGCCATGATCGCGGGCGGCAGTGCGGCGTTGATGCGGTCGGCCATCTGGAATCCCGGCTGGCCGAAATTGACCTTGGCGGCGTCCTTGATGGCCTGTTTGGTCTTCACTGTGCCGAAGGTGATCACCTGGGCGATCTTGTCCTCGCCCCAGTTCTCGGCGGCGTAGGTGAGCATCTCGCCGCGACGGCGGTCGTCAAAGTCGATATCGATATCCGGTGCGGAGGGACGTTCCGGGTTCAGGAACCTCTCGAAGAGCAGACCGTGCTCGATCGGGTCGATATTCGTGATCGTCAAGGCATATGCGACCAGTGCGCCCGCAGCGGAACCACGGCCCGGTCCGACACGGATGCCCACAGAGCGGGCGTGCTTGATCAGTTCAGCGACGATGAGGAAGTAGGACGGGTAGCCCTTCATGTCGATGACACCGATCTCGTAATCGGCGCGCTTCAAGTACTCCTCCGGGACTTCCTTGCCCTCGAAGCGCTCCTCCAGGCCACGGTGGACCTCCTTGCGCAGCCACGTCGTCGGGGTCTCCCCTTCCGGCACTGTCGCGATCGGCATGCGGTCGTGCGGGTGTTCTTCCCACAGCTCGCTGTAATCACCGACGCGCTCAGCAATCCAGAGAGTGTTATCGCAGCCGTCCGGCACCATATCGTCCCACGTGGCGCGCATCTGCTCAGCGGACTTGATGTAGAAGTCGGTGGCGTCGAATTTGAAGCGGTCCGGATCGAGCAGCGTCTTGCCCGTCTGGACGCACAGCATTGCCTCATGGGCTGGTGCCTGTGATTCGAGCACGTAGTGGCAATCGTTGGTGACCAGCGGCGGCAGGTCGAGCGCCTGGCCGATGCGCAACAAATCGTCGCGGACCCGGCGCTCGATGTGCAGGCCGTGGTCCATCAGCTCGAGGAAATAATTGTCCTTACCGTAGATGTCTTGCCACATCGCGGCGGCCTCGAGTGCTTGGTCGTACTGGCCGAGACGCAGGCGCGTCTGGACATCACCGGACGGGCAGCCGGTGGTGGCGATGATTCCGTCGGCATGCTCGGCGACAAGCTCTGCGTCCATGCGTGGCCACTTGCCCAGCTGCCCCTCGTAAGACGCCAAGGAGGACAGCTTGAACAGGTTGTGCAGGCCCGTGGCATTCTCCGCCAGCATCGTCTGGTGCAGGTAAGCGCCGGAGGCCGAGACGTCGTCGCCCTTCTGGTCGGGAGTGCCCCACAGCACACGCTTTTTGTTGAAGCGGGATTCCGGGGCCATATACGCCTCGATGCCGATGATCGGCTTCACGCCGGCTTCCACCATCCGGCGGTAGAACGCGTTCGAGCCGAACATATTGCCGTGGTCCGTCATGCCCACGGCGGGCATGCCCTGGCGGACGACTTCCTCGGCCAAGAGATCCACCTTGGCCATACCGTCGAGCATGGAAAACTCGGTGTGGTTGTGCAGGTGGACGAACGAGGAGTTTTTGGCCATGCCGGTAGTTTACTCGTAGCGCAAAGCGTCGATCGGCTGCATCTTGGCGGCCCTGTTCGCCGGGTACGCGCCGAAGAAAACGCCGATCGCCATGGAGAAGATCAACGAGGCAAGGACAGCGCTGATCGGAGGCCACGCCATTGGTCCGTATTCGCCACCGCCAAACATGCCGATAAAGCCGCTGGCGACCGAGCCAATGAGACCACCCAAAACGATGCCGATGATGCCGCCGAGGAGACAGACCATGACTGCCTCGACGATGAACTGGGTGCGAATGTCACGGCGGGTCGCGCCGAGCGCCTTACGCACACCGATTTCGCGGGTGCGCTCGGTGACGGTGATGAGCATGACGTTCATGACACCGATGCCACCGACGAGCAGGGAGATACCGGCAATGGAGGCGATCACAGCACTGATGGCGCCGAAGATCTTGGTGAAGGACGCGAGCTCCGCTTGCATGTCGATGACTTCGGCCTGAGCCGTCTCGCTCTTGGAGTACCACCGGTCAACGTACTTCTGGAGTTCGTCGCGGAACTCCGCCGGATCTTCGTCACCTTTGGCCTGCACGTTGAACAAATCAGTGCTCGTGATCGGCTCCGCGATACGGTCGACGGAGCTCAGTGGCACAAAGGCTTGGCCAGCAGCGGAATCCTGGCCGAAGTTGCTGGCGTCTTGCTTCTCCGCCTCGGCGACACCAACAATGGTGTAGACACCGGTCGATTCCACGCTCAGATCGATGCGCTTTCCGAGGGCGGCGGCACCGTCGCCGCCAAAGAAGGCGTCGACAAGCTCCTGCGAAACGACCGCGACCGGGCGCTGGCTGTCGATGTCCTGCTGCTCGATTGCGCGCCCGTAGGCGATCTCGACGTTGCGCACTTCCATGGACTCGCCGAGAACTGGGTGCACCTGGACCGAGGCATCCTCACCCTCGAATTTGGCATCGCCGCCGAAGCTGTCCTGAATGTCCACGCCAACGATGCGGTCGCCGAAGTGGTCCTTGAGTTCGTCCAGCTGCTCGAGCGTGACTTTGTCCGCTTCGTCGCCGACAGGCGGGCTGAAGCCGCCCGCGTCCTCGGCGCCGTCCTCGGATTCCTCGGGCTTCTCGGTGATGAACACCGCTTGCTGCGATGCGCCGATGTCCTCGAGGCCGCTGGTCACACTGTTTTGCAAGCCGCGGCCGAGCGTCATAATGATCACCACGGCCATGATGCCGATGATGATGCCCAGCAGGGTGAGGATCGAACGCATCTTGTTCGTCCGCAGACTGCCGAGCGCGAGGTTGACTGATTCACGGAATTCCATGGTTTAGACCGCTCCTCCCGAACGCACGTCCACGACGCGGCCGTCCTTCATTTCGACGATCCGGCTGGTTTCTTCCGCCAGCTCCGGGTTGTGGGTGATGAAGACGATCGCCTTGCCGTATTCCTGGTTGAGCTGGTGGAACAGATCCATCACCATGCGCCCGGTTTCGGAGTCGAGGGCGCCGGTCGGTTCGTCGGCAAGCAGCAAATCCGGGTCGTTGGCGAGGCTGCGCGCGATAGCCACGCGCTGCTTCTGGCCACCGGACAGCTCGTTGGGTGCGTGCTTGATGCGATCGCCCATGCCCACGAGTTCGAGCAATTCCGCAGCGCGCTCCTCGCGCTCCCGCTTGCCCACACCCGCGTACATCATCGGCATAGCGACGTTCTGCAGCGCGTTGATGCGGCCGACGAGGTTGAAGTTCTGGAAAATGAAACCGATATTTTCCGAGCGGTACGCGGCGAGCTCATTATCCACTTTCTGGAAAATGTCCTCACCGTTGAACGCGTACCCGCCGTGCGTCGGCTTATCCAGCATGCCGATCAAGTTCATCAATGTGGACTTGCCGCAACCGGACGGACCGACGATGGACACGAATTCTCCGTGGTCGGTGTCGAAGTCGATGCCGTGCAATACGGTCAGCTCGGTGTCTTTGCCTTGGTTGTAGGTCTTGACGATCCCGCGCATGAAGATCAGCTTGTCGGGGTCGATTTTGACCATGGCCGGCTGTTCGCCGCCGTTGATGGCAGTGCTCACAGGGCTACTCTCCCCCTACTTGTCCGATTTGTCGGACTGCTCGTCCTGATCAGCCTTGTCGTCCTTCTCACCATTGCCGGACGATCCGCGGCCGAAATTCTCGTCGTTGATGCTGAGGGTCTCGCCCACGCGGCCACGGAAATCATCCGGCCACGCGATGACGATATCGCCTTCTTTGAGATCACCGCTGGTGACCGCGATGTCGGTGTCGTTCTTCACGCCCGTTTTCACGGTGCGTTCTTCGATCGTGCCCTCGGTCGCATCCTTGTTGGCGCGGTTGAGCACGAGCACCTTGTTCTCGTCGTAGACAGCATCGCGCGGGATGCTCAGGTGGTCGCGGTCTTCCTCGGTGATGATCTCTACGCGGGCGGAACCACCCAGGCGGAGACCCTTGGTGTCACCGGTGACCTCGATCTCGACCGGGAAGCTGATGCCGGTGTCCTTCTTGCTGTTCTGGCCACCACCGCTGCCAGGGCCGCCCTGCATGGCGCGTGCGGCTGCCGCAGCACCACCGTCTTCGCCGCCGTCGGCCATCGGTGCGACGCGGCGCACCTTGCCTTCGAATTCGCGGTCGCCCGTGACAGGGGTGGTGAAGGTGACGCGGTTGCCTTCCTTCACATTTGCGATGTCGGACTCGCGCACAGTGGTCTTGATCAGGTAGCGGGAGGTATCGGCAATGGTCATGAGAGCGCCGGCGGCCGGAGAGCCTTCCTCAGCCTCGATCTTGGTCACGACACCGTTGATCGGCGAAGTGACTTCACGCTCCTGAACCTGGTGCTCGAGCATGCTGGTATCAGCGCCACCGCCGCCCGGCATGCCACCGCCCTGCGCCATCGCTTCCTGCTGTGCGAGCGCCTGCTGCTGGGCCATGGCTTCCTCTTCAGACATGCCGCCCTGGCCCGGCATTGCGCCGCCGCCACCCATCTGTGCCTGCTGCTGCAGTGCGTCCTGCGCTTCCTGTGCGCCCTGGGCGCGGCCTTGCTCGTGGGCTTCGCTCAACGCCTTTTCGATCTGCTCGCGGGACGGGCCCTTCTCTTCCGGAGCAGGTGCCGGCTGGGGTGCCGGGGCGGGGCCGGGCAGAACCTGCTTGATGCAGTCGTCGATCGTCTTGCGCGCGTCATCGACCATCCGCTTCACGTTGTTCGACGCGGCGGTCATCTCGACGGGTTCCCCGCCGGCCTGGCCCTGGCTCGTCAGCTGCTCGTTCGCCTGACGCTGGGCGTCGATTTCGCGCTCGATCGAGGAGGTGTCCATGGTGACCAGGAGCTGCCCCTGCTTCACCTTGTCGCCGACGCCGACGTGGATCTTCTCCACCGGAACCTGCAGCGTGGTGGAGATGCCAGCCTGACGAATCGGGGCGATCGAACCGTCGACGATGATGCTGTTGACCACTTCTTCCTTGGCCACGACATCGTATTCGCCAGCGCCGAGGGAGGCTCCATCTTCCTTGTCGCCGCCGCCTCCGCCCAGACCGCACGCAGTTGCGAAGAACAGGGTCGAAGCGATAGCGAGCGATGCCCCGGTTTTACGGATAGCTGACACGTCTCATCTCCTCGTTTAAGGATCGAAAATTAACCTTCAATGACCTTACACGTTCGGAAGGCCTCACCGATAGGCGCTTAACGAGCCTGAAAATTCACTGAACGTACCCCGAAAGCACCCCACACGGCATCGGGCGGAAGGGCCTCTACTGCGACGACCTTTCCGTCATCGGCGATGCCGCGCAGCACGTCTCCGGTATCGCGGACAACCACACCGGCCAGTTCCCCGTCTGTGGCGATTCGGAAGATTTCAGTTCTGTCCCGCCCTTCCTTCGGCTCGCCGACGGGTGTAAGCGGAGCATTGGGCGGAATCACGGCGTCGACTCTTCCCACGGGTTCGAGCACCGCAGACGCCTGCTCCGCGGAAGCATCAGCAGCGAAGGTCACAAGAGCGAAGACCGGCTCGTCATCCGGCGCCTCAGCCAGCGAGTGGTCTGCGCGTTCGACGTACTCTGCGAAAGTCTCGCCGTTGTCCTGCCCCAACGTGTCGCCAAGCGGGACCGATTCGAAGCGCGTGCGGGTGCCCAGCGCGGAGATGAGTGCCACGAGCACACCGGCGGCAACAGCACCGAGGATTAAGGCTGCGCCCGCCGCGAATTCACGCCGGTTCATGCGCGCAGCTTTTCGACGGCCCGTTGGAGATCCTCCGGGTACGGCGAGGTGACGTCCATCCACTTGCCGGTGCCTGGGTGGGTGAAACCGAGCCCGGTGGCGTGCAGCCACTGGCGTTTGAGTTCCAGCCGTTTGGTCAGGTTCGGATCGGAGCCGTACATCGGGTCTCCGACGCACGGGTGGCCGACCGAGGACATGTGCACGCGGATCTGGTGGGTCCGGCCGGTTTCCAGGTGGACCTCGAGCAGACTCGCTTCACGGAACGCCTCGATCACTTCGTAGTGCGTCACCGACGGCCGGCCGTCCTGCGTCACGGCGAATTTCCATCCCGAGGATGGATGGCGCCCGATCGGCGCGTCGATGGTGCCCACGATCGGATCGGGCAGACCTTGAACCACCGCGTGATACGTCTTTTCCACGGTGCGTTCTTTGAAGGCCCGCTTGAGCACTGAATAGCCGGGGATCGAATTGGCCACGACCATCACGCCGGAGGTGCCCACATCGAGGCGCTGGACGATGCCTTTGCGCTCGGGCGGACCGGCATCAGGTAGCTGGAAGCCCATGGCCACTAAGCCGCCGACGACGGTCGGGCCGTCCCACCCGAGCGTCGGGTGCGCGGCCACCCCGACGGGCTTGTCCACGACGATGACATCCTCGTCGTCGTAGAGAATCTCCAGCCCCTCTACCGGTTCGTCCTTCGGCATGGGCACGGTCTTGGGTTCCGGCAGGGTCACCTCGAGGGTCTGCCCGGGGGTGAGGCGGGTGGATTTAGGGACCACGGTGCCGTCGATAAGCACATCGAGATCCGCCGCAACCGAGCGTGACACGCCGAAGACCTTGGCCACGGCGGCGTCGACGCGCATGCCGTCGAGCCCCTCCGGAACCGTGATCGACCTGTAACCGCTGGTCATGACTCGTCCTTTTCGGCCGTGTCCTCTTCATCCTTGGCGAAAAACAGGGCGAGAATGAACACGGCAACCCCGATGTTGATGGCGGTGTCCGCGAGATTGAACACGGCGAAATCGCCGACGGAAATGTAGTCCACGACGTGACCGAACCAGAATCCCGGCGGGCGGAATAGTCGGTCGATGAGGTTGCCCAGCGCACCGCCGGCAATGAGCGCGATGCCGAGTACCTCCCAGCGGTTGTGGAGACGGTGCGCGAACACGAGCGCACCGATGACGAAGGCGAGCTGAATCGCGGTGATCAGCCAGGTGAGGTCCTGCCCCATGGAAAACGCGGCACCGGAGTTGAATAACAGCAGCCAGCGGAACCAGTCCCCGATCACCGCGACGGGCTCACCGGGGGTCAGGGTTGTGACCATGATCTGTTTGACCACCTGGTCCACGAGCCCCACGGCAACCATGATGCCGGCGACCATCGCCACGGTCCGGCGGCGAGTGGTTCCGCGGGCACTGTTGGGCTTCTGCGAAGTAGAGGTGCTCATCGTCGCCTTACTGTAGTCGGTTATGTGTGCGGTAGGTTCATTGTGTGAGCTTTATGTATCTGCAAGCAATCATGATCGCGGGCGCGCTAGGCGCTACCGCGATGCTTTCCGCGTGCTCGTCGCAGGATGCCGACCCGTTCGCGGAGGTCCCCGCATTCGATGTCGACCCGGGACGTGTCACGCTCGTCAACGCAGGCGAGGGCGATAAGAAGGTGCTCGCGTACGCGACCGAAGGCGCGGAGCAGACCACCGGGATCGAGACCATAAACGGCATCTACCAGGGCCGCGTGGCCACGGACAAGGTCGACCCCGACGCACCGGAGCCGGCCGCCACTGATGCACAGTCATTGCAGCTGGAGGCCACCAGCACCGGGGAGACCACCGACGTTGTCGCCGAAGGTTTTAGCATGCGCTGGTCCGCCGACCCGACGGGGCTGATCACCGATGTGAAGCTGCTCCCAGAAGAAGGAAGCAGCGACGAGGACCGCGAACGCCTCGAGCGCGGTTTGCTCCAGCTTCTGTCGACAATGCCGGTCTTCCCCCGCGAGGAGGTCGGCGAAGGCGCATCGTGGACGGCGGAGGCGCGAACGACTGGGCAGACCTCGATGAACCGCACGACCACTTACACGGTCACGAAAATCGAGGGATCGACGGTCACGCTCGACCTTGATATTTCGGAGGAGCTGTCACAAGGCCCCTCTAACTTCGGGCCTAACCCCGATGGGATTGAAGACGATCGCGATACAGTACAGCTCGAAACCGAAAGCACGAGCACGACATCGCAAGCGGAGATCACGGTCGACCTGACAAAACCGATCCCCGTCGCCGGCCAGAATGCCGCGACGACACGGCTGGTTTATACCGGCCAAAACCCAGACTTCAAGGTGGTCCAGGACATCACCACCGCGACACGATACGGAAAATAAGCCATCATGCCTGCCCCACTCCACATCGGACTCGACGGAATCTCGTTCACGTACCCGGACGGGCACCGCGTGCTCACGGACATCTCCTTCGCTGTGCCGTCCGGCTCCGTCACAGGACTCATCGGGGAAAACGGCGCGGGCAAGTCGACGCTCCTCGGCGTCATCTCCGGCGACCTCACCCCCACCGCAGGAACGTTGGTCACCCCGCCAGTCACGGGCTTCATCGCCCAGGAGACCTCGCTGCCGTTCACGGAACCGGCGAGCATGCTTATCGACGCCGCCGTGGACGAGCTCCGCGGCGTGGAGCGCGCCATTGCGGATCTCTCCGGCCGGATGGCGGAAGAGCCCGAGAACACGCGCTTGGCCGATGAATTCGATCTCGCACTGGCCAGGGCTGAGAATTCCGGCGTATGGGAGCTCGATGCCCGCATCGCCGCCGTCTTGGCAGGTCTCGGACTGGCCAATGTGGATCTGTCCACTCCGCTGGGAGAGATGTCCGGCGGGCAGCGCCGCCGTTTCGCTCTGGCCACTCTCCTGCTGCGCCCAGTGGACGCGATGGTGCTCGACGAGCCGACTAACCACCTCGACGATGAAGCCGTGGACTTCCTCGTCGGCGAGCTCGAATCTTTTTCCGGTCCCGTGCTCGCCGCCTCCCACGACCGTTATTTCCTCGACGCGGTCTGCGATGCACTCGTCGACCTCGACCCGGGTCTCGGTGCGGAGGGCGGTATGGGCGAAGAAACCCGCCAGGGTGCGCGTTTCAGCGGTTCCTTCAGCGATTATTTGAAGGCCCGCGAGCAGCGCCGTCAGCGCTGGGCCACCGACTATGCCGCGCAGGAACACGAACGCGAGCGACTGGAAAAAGCCGCTGAGCAGTCGGCGGAGGACATCTTCCACTCACAGGAATCGAAATCCGAGGTCCGCAAAGCCGCGAAGTTCTATGCCGACCGCGCCGCCAAGACCGTGGGCAACCGTCGCCGCGCCGCCGAGAACCGCCTCGAGGAATTGGAGCGGTACCAGATCCCTGCTCCCCCGAAGCCGCTGCGTTTCACCGGCATCCCGGAACACACCGCGACCTCCCTCGGCGTTCCCGCCGTCGTCGCGAACGAACTCGCGGTCCCTGACCGTCTCGCACCGCTGAACCTCAAAGTCCAGCCCGGCGCACAGCTCCTTGTCGAGGGCCCGAACGGCTCCGGCAAATCGACCCTGCTGAAGATTCTGGACGGCGAGCTCACCGACTATTCCGGCGAGCTCGTCATGCCGGAGGAGATGACCGTCGCCCGCCTGGAACAGGACGATTCATGGACGGACCTCTCTGTCACCGGTGCCGATATCGTGCCCGGAATCATCGACATGGGTCTCATGACATCGGCGCAGGCCGCGATGCCGCTGAAGGACCTCTCGCTCGGCCAGCGCCGCCGCGTCTCTTTGGGCAAGATCTTGTGCTCTCCGCCGGATTTGTTGCTTCTCGACGAGCCCACCAACCACCTCTCCCTCGCCTTGGCCGAGGAGCTCGAGGCCGCCCTGGTGGATTTCCCCGGCACCGTGATCATCACCAGCCACGACCGCTGGATCCGTCGCCGTTGGCGCCAGCGCATCGCCCAGAAAGACGGACGCGCCACACTTCTCACCCTGTCCACGCTGTGGACGGAAGAAGTGTGGCGCGAAGAGAACTGAAATAGGTCGTCTTGACCTATTCGTCTTACAGCGCCGGGGCCGGGGCCGCCGGGGCCTGAGCGCCGCCCTGTGCCGGGGCCTGAGCGCCGCCCTGTGCCGGTGCTTCCGGTGCGCCCGGGCCGCCCTGCGCCGGTGCCTGAGCATCCTGGCCTGCCTGGGCGTTGCACATTGCCGGGACCTGCTCCGGAGTCACCGTGTTGGTGATCAGGGTGCAGGCCCAGGACTGGGACAGCTTCCACGTGTCATCTTCGAAGATGAAGGAGACGTTCTCAGCCACAGACGGGCCCTGGTCCGGCTGCGTGAAGTTCACGGCGGCGAGGACCTCGTTCGGGGTGTAACCCGGCAGGATCGGTTCGACGACCTGGAAGTCCGCGCCGGACTCCTTCTTTGCCTGCGTCATGACGTCGAAGAGCTCACGGGCGTTCTCGCCGCCCTGAACCGTCTTCACGCGCTCTTCCATCGGCAGTTCCGGGTTGGTGGCACGTGCGAGCACCTCGTTGAGCTGCTCAGCCGTCGGTTTCTCAGCAGCCGGGGCGGCCTGCTGCGAAGCCGTGTTGGTCTCGGTGGCAGTGTCCGAGTCGGATCCGGTCTCGTCGTTCGAGCACGCCGCGAGGGTCATTGCGGCGCCGAACGCAGCCGCGATGGCGGCGAATTTCCGTGCGGTGATCGGTGCGTTCATTTATCTCTCCTTGAATTCCGTTAACTGGCCTAACGTTACCGGCGCTGGTTGGTTAAGGACTAATCGGCGCGCCTAATCTGAAGTTCATGAATGCGTTAGAAATCGCTGTGGTCGCCACTGGAGGAACCATCGCCTGCGAGGCAGACGAGACCGGCGCGCTCGTGCCCCGCCGCACTGCCGCAGAGCTGATCGAATCCGCCGGTATCACTGCGCCGTGCCGTCCAGTCGACATCCGCGCCTTGGATTCGTCGTCGATGACTCTGGCGGATGTCGATGCTCTCATCGCCACCGTTCACAAGCAGCTCGCCGATCCGTCCGTCGCCGGCGTCGTGGTCACCCACGGCACCGATTCGCTGGCGGAGACCGCTTTTGCGCTCGATCTCTTCCACACGAACCCGGCTAAGCCGGTCGTGGTCACTGGTGCACAGCGCGCCGCCGATGCCGACGCCCCCGACGGGCCAGGCAATCTGCGTGCTGCCGCGGATTACATCTCTGGAGCTGTCTCAGGCGACGCCGCTGACCGCCGCCGCGCTTCTGGCGTCGTCGTGGCATTCGGCGGCAGCATCACCCCGGCGCGGGGCTTAGTCAAGGCGGACACACACGCACTGGATGCCTTCCGCCCCACCACCGGATCGACCGGCGACGAGAATCCGCCTCGCCCCGCTCCGATCCAGCCTGTGCGGCTTGCCGGAATGAAAATCCCGATCGTGGCCGGGTGGGCCGGCGCCGACGGGGACATCGTCGACGCGGTGATCGGGATGGCCCCCGACGGCATCGTGGTCGAGGGCATGGGCTCCGGCAATGTCTCGGAGCAGATGGGCCAGGCGCTGCACCGTGCACTGGACGCCGGGATTCCAGTGGTGGTCACCACCGTCGTGCCGCACGGCAAGGTGGAATTCGCCTATGGCGGTGCCGGCGGCGGCGCAACGCTCGGGGACCGCGGCGCGATTCCAGCCGGGTGGTTGCGCGCCGGTCAGGCACGTATCGCCCTCGCCGCGGCGCTATCGGCAGGTATCGACCCGCGCACGCTTATCGACGGCTCAGGCGCCACACCACCGCACCAGCAATGATGACGACGCTGCCCAGGATGATCCACAGGCTCACCGGCATCTGACGGGCACCGTCATCAGCCGTCATGGTGTCGGCACCGGAAACAGCCTCAGATCCTTCTTCGCCGGATGCTGCTTCTTCGCCTGCTGCGGCCTCCCCCGATGCTGTTTCTTCACCGGCAACGGTCTTTTCGATCCACTCGGCCTGGTCCGCTACCGGGGACACGGCCACCTTCGGGTTGCTCATCAGGTCTTCCTCGGACGGGTTGTCAGGGTCATCGAAAAGCCCGGCAGACATCACAGCCGCGACCTTCCCGTCGGCGAAGATCGGTCCGCCCGAGTCGCCGCCCTGGATGCGCGCGCCGTTTTTCAGCGAGACCACGGCGGCCGACGGGGCGTCGAAAAGCGCGGGTGCTTGATCGCCGGCCGCGGTATCGGCATCGCCCTTCGCGACGGGCAGGGTCTTCGAACCGCCGGTGCCCTCCGAGGACCAGCCGTACACCGTGACCTCCCCGTTTTTCAGTTCGTCATGGGAGACCTCAGCGAAGTGCTCGAGCTGCATCGGCTCTTCGGTGTGCACCAGGCCGATATCGCCGCGGGGTGCCTTCTCCCAGCGGTCGACTTTGTACATGCGCTGATGGTCGCCCTCCCCGGTGCGGACCGTGCCGCCGGGTTTGTTGAACATCTCCATGCAGTGGCGCGCGGTGACCACCCAGTGCGGGGCGATCGCGGTGCCGGTGCAGCTGCCGTCATCCGGCTCCCCGTCTTCCATGCGCAGCGAGACGACAGCGCCGGCTTCCGGGGTCGAACCAGCCATGTCTTTGCTGTCCAGTGCCCACGCAGGTGTCGGCGACACCAGCACAGCAGTCAGTGCGAGGGCGGCAATGCGACTATGAGTACGAGTGAGTTTCATGATTCTCCTTCAAAGAGTTCTACGAGGTTGATGCCGGCTTTGGCACCAGAGCTGTGATTCGGTCGATGCACCAGCGCATCGCCCCTTCCATCGGTCCGCGGCGGAAGAAGGCCTCCCACGCGACGGCGAAGACAGCGGCGATGATGACGCTGACGGTGAAGCTCAGCCACTGGGCGCTGAGCATGTGCAGGCAGTAGATGGTGAGCGACATCGAGCCGAGCGGCTGCATCATCCACGACCGCGGGACAAAACTGCACAGGCCCAGCACGGCGAGCGACATCCCGACCGAACCGGCAATATCCAGCAGCCCGCCGGTGTGCCCGTTCGGCTCCAGCCATGCGGACGGCACGATGAAGTTCAGTCGCACGACCACCACGAGCACGGCGATAACGGCGCCAGCCACAGCCGCAACAACAGTGGCTGTGCGCGACGGCAAAACACGTTCTTCGGCGACCATTCCCGCGGTCATCAACGCCGCCCACATCAGCAGCGGATACGGCGGGCCGAACAGCGACCATGGTTCGAGACCGAACTGGTAGATCAGCCCCGAGGCCACCGACAGCGCCACGCACAGCGCGAGTTTCGCGCGCACGTCCCAGCCAGTGATCCACCCGAGCGCGATCATGGACATGCCAATGGGAAGCAGGACGACGGTGATCTCGCCCGCAAACGGCACGAGCGCAAAGTGCAGCGCGATGAGCAGCACACCGCGAACGGTGAACTGCAGCGGCCCCGCGGAACGCGCCATGAGCTTCATGGACACGCCCGCCAGGAACGCGAACAACGCCGCGGGAAATCCGTACAGCAACTGACCGGTGATCCCGAGGGTGTTCGCGCCCGTCGTCGTCAAGTGCGCGGCCATCATCGCGATGAGCGCGACCGCGCGGCACACATCGATTCCTACAATCCGTTTTGGCATGCTTCGCACGCTATTCAGGGCGATGTTGCGAGAGCGTTAAGATCACAAAACATGACCGCGCGCGTACTCATCGTCGAAGACGAGACCTTCCTCGCCGACGCTATAACGACCGCGTTGAGCAGGGAGAATTTCGACGCTTCCGCGCTTTACGACGGCACCTCAGCTCTGACCCACCTCACCTCCCACGCCGCAGATGTGGATGTCGTGGTTCTCGACCGCGACCTACCCGGCGTGCACGGCGATGAGATCTGCGCCCGGATCGTCGCCGACTACCCGCATATCCGGGTGCTCATGCTCACCGCCGCCGGGACATTGGACGACCGCTTGAGCGGCTTCGAGCTCGGCGCCGACGACTACCTGCTCAAGCCTTTCGAGCTGCCCGAGCTCATCGCCCGCGTGACCGCTCTGTCGCGCCGCTCCTCCCCGCAGCGCAATTCAGTGCTGGTGTGCGGCGACGTGCGTCTCGACGAGACCCGCAAGCGCGTCATGCGCGCCGGTAACGAGATCAACCTGTCCCCCAAAGAATTCGCCGTCCTCAAAGTCCTCATGGAGGCCGGCGGCGCGGTGCTCTCGGCCGAAGAGTTGCTCGAGGAAGCGTGGGACGCCAACGCCGATCCCTTCACCAACTCACCGCGCGTGACCATTTCGTATCTGCGGCGCAAGCTCGGCGAACCATGGATCATTCACACTCTGCCTGGCGAAGGGTATTTCGCCGCCGACCCCGCGGAGATGGACTCATGAAAAAAGCGTTGAGTCTGCGCGCCCGCATCACTTTGCTATTCGTGCTCACCGTCGCCGGTGTCGGTGGCATTCTCATCGCGGTGATGTACGCCTATCTGAAGCTCACTCCGGTGCCGTTCGAAGCAGTCTTCCCCGACGATGCGGCGATCAGCGGTGCCGTTCCTGTCACAGACGACATTTTGAAGGTCGTGCTCACGGTGTCGCTGACCACGCTGGCTGTTCTCACCGTGTTGGCTGGCGCGATCGGCTGGTTCGTCGCTGGCTGGGCGATCACTCCCTTGACCGGTATCGCGCAATCTGCACGTCAGGTCACCGCCGGGAACTTGGACCAACGCACGGGCTATGCCGGCGCTAACGACGAGGTCGGCGACCTTGCCAATGCACTCGACACCATGCTGGATTCACTCGCCGCTTCCATTGCCAGCCAGCAGCGTTTCTCTGCCAATGCGTCGCATGAACTGAAAACGCCCATCGCCACCATTCAGACCGTCGCCGACGTGGCGCTTGCCCCCGAAGCCGGCGAAGACGAGATGCGCGCGGCGCTCTCCCAGATTCGCACCGTGAACGCGCGCAGCTCCGAAACCGTCTCCGCTCTGCTCGACCTCGCACGCGCCCAGACGCCAAATGTGTCGGTCTTCGACCTCGCCGATGCGCTGCCCGTCTCCGCGATCACCTCCACGACCGACACAGAAAGCTCTCACGGCGATGCACCAGTCACCGTCGCCGGCGACCCTGTTCTCATTCGCCAAGCAGTGGACAACCTGCTGCGCAATGCGCACGCGCACGGGACGGAGGGAACTACACAACTGCGTCTGTTCAACGACGCGAACACGGCGGTCATCGAAGTGTCTAACGGCGGGCCCGAATTGAGCGCGGAGCAGTTGAACCAGCTCAAAGAACCTTTCGCTCGCGGTGCGAACCGAGTAGCCGGGCCTGGTCACGGTCTCGGACTCGCGCTTGTGGACGCCATTGCTACCTCCCACCACGGCTACCTCGATCTCACCCCGCGCCGTGGCGGAGGTGTCATCGCCCGGCTCAGCCTTCCGGGTTCGGCTCACCCGGCGCCGGGGCATCGTCCATCTGGGCCGGAGCATCCTCAGTCGTAGCCAGCCAGTCCTCCCATGCCAACGACGCGACAGGGTCGGCGGGGCTCAAATCGGGATCGTCCGCGCGGAGGTTCTTCACCGGGCCAGGACCCGTCGCGCGGGTCTCGAACCGTACGGTGACGAACCCGTGACCCGCTCCTTGAATCCAGCCGTGGCCGAATTCGGAGTGGTGGACATCCTGCGTCGCCGCCCACGCGCGGGTGCCGGTGGGCATGACCGGAAGGATCTCCCCCGTCTGCGGCTCGGGCAAATTCGCCCGGTCAAGCTCCGGGAAGAGCACTTCTTGCATGACGGTCTCTAAACCGGAAAATCCCACACCGACGAGACGGATCGGTCCGAGCTCGTCCGGGTAGCGGGCGATGCGGAACGCCGCCGCCGTGAGCGTGTCTATGTCATCAGTGGCGTAGGTCAAAGTGCTGGAGCGCGATTCGATGTGGAAATCAGCCATCTTGAGTTTGACGGTGACGGTGCGGGCACCGCGGCCGTCGATAAGCAACCGCTTATGCGCTCCTTCCGCCGCGCGTCTGATGGCAGCCTCGACCTCGCTCTTCGTTGTCAGGTCGCGCGGGTAGGTGTGTTCGGCGGAGATCTGCTTCGACTCTGCCCGCGGCGCGACTTCGCGATCGTCGATGCCGCGAGCCAGCGTCCACAGCTGCTTCGCCACGACCCCGCCCAGCGCCACTTCCACTTCACGCTCGCTCATGGCCGCGAAATCGCCGATGGTCTCCACCCCGATGCCGGTGAGCTTATTCGCGGTCACGGGCCCGACACCCCACAATTCGCCGACGGGTAGCGGGTGAAGGATCTCCGTTTGTTTCTCCCGCGGAATGATGAATGTGCCGTCCGGCTTTGCGAGACCGGACCCGATCTTCGCGTACTGCTTGCCTGTTCCCGCCCCGATGGAGCTGGGCAGGCCTGTCTCCCGGCGGATCTCCTCGCGAAGATTATCCGCCCACTTTTTGACCTCGACGGGGGACGCTCCCGCGAGTTCGCGCGGTTCGAGGAACGCCTCGTCGATGGAAAGCTGTTCCACGACATCCACTCTGCGCGCGATGATCCCGAAGACCCGGCGCGATGCCGTGGTGTACACCGGCCGACGCGGCGTGACCAGCACGGCTTTCGGCCCGACGAGTTGGACCGCGCGGTACGTCGGCATCGCCGAATGCGCTCCGTATTTACGCGCTTCGTAGCTCGCTCCCGCGACCACTCCGCGCCCGGTCACCCCGGCGACCAACACCGGCCGACCCTGCAGTGTCGGACGAGTCAGCTGCTCGCAGGACGCGTAGAACGCGTCCATGTCGATGTGCAGCACCCAGCGATTCATAGCCACTCCAGCGTAGGCCGGAAGGCCCGGTGACCGCAGGTCAGGTCCCTGCTGCATCCTCGCTGGCACGTAGCTAGCAGTGCTACGCTAACGCCATGACCGACATGATCAGCCAACGAGAGCTCCGCAATGACAGCGGTCGCATCATGCGTGAACTTGATGCGAGCCGCAATTTCGTCGTGACCAGGAATGCTCAACCCGTTGGTGAACTTCGGCCCTTGCGACGCCCTCGCTTTGCACGCAAAGAAGATCTCTTGGAAGCGTTCCGTAGTGCCCCGCAGGTAGATTTTCAGCGATTCCGCTCCGATGTAGACGCTTATCTCAATCGCTGAAAACCTTCCTCTTTTCACCCGAAATCCCGATGACTTCAAGGGCCTCGAAGAGCTGGTGCAGATTGTCGTTGTGTAATCGCGCACAACCATCGTCTCCACTGCAATAAAACAAACACCTACTCCTAGGTACCTGTTCACAACGTGGGTGCCGCGGTGGGGTGTCCCGCGACGTTGTGAATAGGTGCTCTGGAATAGGTGTTTGGCGTAAGCAGACCGTTTAGCCGTTCTTGGTCACGTTCGCGGTGACGCCATCGAGGACCTTGTGGCCGGAGTCAGTGGTCTCGTCGGCGTCATCAGTGTCATCGGTGTCAGTCGTGACGGTGAACGACGTTGCGAGCGTCTCAGTCGCGATGTGGTCGGCGTGGCGGTTCGCCCACTCCTCCTTGTCCGCTGGGACGTGGAGGGTGACCGAAATACGGTCGGAGACGTCGAGCCCTTCGTTCTTGCGGGCGTCCTGCAGACCGCGAATGATATCGGCGGCCCATCCCTCGGCCTCCAGCTCCTCGGTCAGGGTGGTGTCGAGGACGACGAGGCCGTCCATGCCCTCCACGCGTGCAGTGGAATCCGGGTCTGCGGCGACGAGGCGTTCGGTGTACAGATCCGGGGTGAGCACCAGGTCACCGTCGACGACGACATTCTCGCCATCGTGAACGTAATTGCCGGCCTTCACGTTCTTGATCGCGCGCTGGACGTCTTTGCCCAGCTTCGGGCCGGCGACCTTCGCATTGACGACAACGTCGAAGGAACCGGCGGAGGCGACGTCCTGGGTGAGCTCGACGTTTTTCACGTTGACCTCGTCGCGGATGACCGACTCGAACGGGGCGAGTGTGTCCGCCTCCGGCAGGGCGACCTTCAGGCCCGGCAGTGGCAGGCGGTTACGCAGCTTCTTCGCCTTGCGCAGCGAGGACGCAGCGGAGCACACAGCGCGGGTGGTGTCCATCGCGGCAACGAGCTCGTCGTCGGCCGGGAAGTCGTCCGCATTCGGGTAATCGGCAAGATGCACGGAGCGTTCGCCGGTGAGACCGCGCCACATGACCTCGGTGATGTACGGCAGCAGCGGAGCCGCGGTCCGGGCAAGGACCTCGAGCACGGTGTAGAGGGTATTGAATGCCTCCGGGTGCTCGTCCTGGCCCGCCCAGAAGCGGTCACGGGAGCGGCGCACGTACCAGTTGGTCAAAGTGTCGGCGAAGAGACGGACTTCCTCGCATGCACCGGAGATATCTGTGGACTCGAGGGCTGAGCTGGTGTTCTTCACCATGTCGTGCAGCTTGGCCAAGATGTAGCGGTCCAGCACGTTATCGGAACTGGTATCCCAGGTTGCCTCACGGTCGGAGTAGAGCTGCAAGAACGTGTAGGCATTCCAGAACGGCAGAATCGCTTGGCGCACGCCGTCGCGGATGCCCTGCTCGGTGACGATCAGGTTGCCGCCGCGCAGGATCGGGCTGGACATGAGGAACCAGCGCATCGCATCCGAGCCATCGCGGTCGAAGACTTCCTTCACATCCGGGTAGTTGCCCTTGGACTTGGACATCTTCAGGCCGTCCTCGCCGAGCACGATGCCGTGGGCGACTACCTGCTTGTACGCCACGCGGTCGAACAGCGCGGTGGACAGCACGTGCTGGACATAGAACCAGCCGCGGGACTGGCCGGAGTACTCGACGATGAAGTCCGCGGGCTGGCGGGTGTCGAATTCTTCCTTGTTCTCGAACGGGTAGTGGTACTGCGCAAATGGCATGGAGCCGGACTCGAACCAGCAGTCCAGAACATCCGGGACGCGGCGCATGGTGGACTTCCCAGTCGGGTCGTCCGGGTTCGGGCGGGTCAGCTCATCGATGTACGGGCGGTGCAGCGACTCCGGACGGACGCCGAAGTCGACCTCCAGCTCGTCGAGGGAGCCGTAGACATCCACGCGCGGGTATTCCGGGTTGTCGGAGACCCAGGCCGGCACCGGGGAACCCCAGTAACGGGTGCGGGAGATATTCCAGTCGCGGGCGCCTTCCAGCCACTTGCCGAACTGGCCGTCACGGATGTGCGACGGGATCCAGTCAATCTCCTGGTTCAGCTCCACCATGCGGTCGCGGATGTCGACGACCTTGACGAACCATGCTGGCAAAGCCATGTAGATCAAAGGCTCGCCGGAACGCCAGGAGTGCGGGTAGGAGTGAACGATGGTCTGGTCGCGCACGACACGGCCGCGGGCCTTGAGGTCGCGGATGATGTCGCGGTTGGCGTCGAAGACGAGCTTGCCCTCGTATTCGGGGACCTGGGAGGTGAACTTGCCGTCGGCGTCGACCGGGATGACCAGGCCGATGCCGTACTTCTCGCAGGTATTCATATCGTCTTCACCGAAGGCGGGTGCCTGGTGGACGACGCCGGTGCCGTCCTCCGTGGTGACGTAATCGGCCAGCAGCACCTGGAAGGCATTCGGCTCGTCGGCGAAGTACTCGAAGAGCGGCTCGTAGGTGACGCCCTCCAAATCGGTTCCGCGGTAGGTGGCCAGCACCTCCGGGTTCTCCCCTAGCTCCTTGGCGTAGGCCTTGATCAGGTCAGACGCCAAGACCAGCTTCGCACCAGCGAATTCCGGCACGGAGGTGTCTTCGCCCACGCGCACCAGTGCGTACTCGATCTCCGGCCCCACAGCGAGAGCCAAGTTCGACGGCGTCGTCCAGGGGGTGGTGGTCCAGCCGATGAAGGCGGCGTCGATAAGCTCCTCGTGCCCCTTGGCGTCCTTGATCGGGAACGTGACGGTGACCGTGGGATCCTGGCGCTCCTTGTACGCGTCGTCGAGGCGCGTCTCCTGGTTCGACAGCGGCGTGTGCTCGGCCCAGGAATACGGCAGGACGCGGAAGCCCTGGTAGATCAGGCCCTTGTCGTAGAGCTCCTTGAACGCCCACATGACGGACTCCATGTACTCCGGATCCATCGTCTTGTAGCCGTTGTCGAAGTCCACCCAGCGTGCCTGGCGGGTGACGTAGTCCTCCCACTCGTCGGCGTAGTGCATCACCGACTTGCCGCAGTACTCGTTGAACTTGGCCAAGCCCATGTCCTCGATCTGGGCCTTGTCGGTGATGCCCAGCTGCTTCTCTGCCTCAAGCTCGGCGGGCAGGCCGTGGCAGTCCCACCCGAAGACGCGCGGGACGTGGTAGCCCGTCATGGTGCGGTAGCGCGGAACGATGTCCTTCACATAACCGGTGAGCAGGTGGCCGTAGTGCGGCAGGCCGTTCGCGAAAGGCGGACCGTCGTTGAAGACGTATTCTTCGCAGCCCTCGCGGTTTTCAAGGCTGGCTTGGAAAGTGCCGTCCTGGTTCCAATAATCCAGGACGATCTGCTCCATTACCGGGAATTTCGACGAGCCACCGGTCATATCGACCTTGGGGTACACGCCGCCGACACCTTGCTTGTCTGCCATGATTCCTCCACGCACATCATCGCGCGGGGACGCAGCAGGCTGCGCGGTACCACCCCGCTTGGAACTTCCCGGAGGGGGAAATTCCCACTTCATTGTGGTGAAGGATTGACGTATCCCTATGCACGTCCGGTTCTACTGGGCCAGCGGCGCGAAATAGGCTGTATGGCTGTTCTTCCGGAAACGCTCCCCGGTGATGGCCGGATCAATGCGTGTCTGGTTCTGACATGGGTCAGTGTAGCTGCAATAGAAAAAGCCCGCCCACATCGGGGCGGGTCAATTCCTGTAAACGCGTGCTAGAAGCTGGCGCTTATTTCTGCGTCACATCGCCGCTCGGAGCGGAGGTGCCGCGGGTCTCCAGCTCCTCGAGCTGGGACTCGAGCAGGGTCTTCAGGCGGGTGCGGTACTCGCGCTCGAAGGTGCGCAGCTCGGAAATGCGGGACTCGAGTGCGGTCTGCTGCTGCTTGACCGTGTTCATGATCTCGGTGTGCTTGCGCTCAGCGTCGCTCTTCAGCTTGGAAGCCTGCTCCTCAGCCTGGCGGATCTGTGCCTCGGCGCGGGAGTTAGCGTCGTTGGTGGTCTCCTCAGCCTTGCGCTCAGCGTCGCTGACGAGCTGGCTAGCGCGCTGCTCGGCTGCCTTGGTGGTCTCGGCGGCCTTCTTCTCTGCGTCGGACACCTGAGTGGTGGCGTTGGCGCGTGCATCGGCAACAACGCGCTCGGACTCTTCGGCAGCCTCGCGGGTGAGGCGGTCGGCGGTCTCCTGCGCCAGCTCGAGAACGCGAGCAGCCTGGATGTGTGCCTCGCCGGTAGTCTTCGGCTGCTGCTGGGTGACCGGGCGGGAAATGCCCTGAGCCTGTGCGTCGCCCTTCTGGGATGCCTCGGCCTGCTTGCGTGCCTGCGCAGCCTCTTCGCGTGCGGAGCGAATCTCGGCATCTGCCGCCTCGGCGCGGGAACGGGCTGCCTTGGCCTCGTCCTCGGCATCCTTCAGACGTGCCTCGTACTCCTTGCGGAGCTTAGCCTCGATCTCTTGGCGGATCGCATTCTCGTCAACCTGGTTGGACGGCTGAGCAACGGCTGCCGCAGCCGGTGCACCGCTGCCGGAGCCGAGCTCCTCGATGCGTGCGCGAAGATCGTCGTTCTCATCCTGCAGCTGGGCGAGAGTGTCCTCAACGAGGTCGAGGAACTGATCGACTTCGTCCTCGTTGTAGCCACGCTTGCCAATCGGCGGCTTGCTGAAAGCGACATTGTGCACGTCAGCTGGTGTCAGCGGCATTTGCGTTCCCTTCAAGTAATGACGTTTTTTGCCAGCCCCGATCGGGCCAGTGGCACGGTCTAGGCATAAAGCCTAGCTGACAGTAGTTATACCCTCAACGTTTACCCGAGGGTGAGTTTCAGAATTTTATTTTCCGGGATTTAACCGCTCTGCAGTTTTGCCACTACAGCAAGATGCCACGGATCAACGCTTGAAGCACCGCGAGGGCGAGGAACAGCACGATCACGCTGACATCCAACGCGACGCCACCGAGCGGCAGCGGCGGGATGTACCTGCGCAGGAGTTTGATCGGCGGGTCCGTGACAACAAAGAAGAACTCGCCCGCCACCATGAACCAGCGCGGCGGGTCGAAGTGCTTGGAGAACGACTGGATCATCTCGATGATCAGCCGGATGATCACGAAAAGCGTGTACAGACCGACGATTGAATAGAGAACGGCTCCGAGCATATTCACGGGAACCCACCCTACCTAGGCGCGTACGCCAAATGAATTAGCGGTGAACTAACGGATGTGCGCGGCGCGCTCGAGCTCGCTGACGGTGGTGCGCGCATTCTCCGGAACGATGGCGAACACGAGGTGCTCGTCGCCGGTGCGAGACAGCTTGTGCATCTTGCCGCGGGCAGCGAAGCACAGGCCAGCAGCGAAGTCGATCAGGCGCATTGCGGTCGGCTTATCGACGTTGGACAGGTCCATGACCACTGCATCGCCATCACGAAACGGCTCACCGATCTCCTTAGCGTCGTTGTAGTTCCGCGGGCGGACGCTGATGATCGCCGCAGAGTAGTCGCGCGGCTCGTAGCTGTACTCGCGCTCGCGGCTGCGGGGCTCAGCAGCGGTCGCGGTGCGGGAGTACGCGCCAGCGCCAGCTTCTTCGTAGGCCGGGTCGTCGTAGTACGGGTCCATTGCCGGGTCGTACTGGCCGATGCCGAAGAATTCCTTGAGGCTGTTAGAGAATGACATGCGCGTAAGTCTCCTGTTCGCGGGCTGTTTTGGGGAGTCGATCTAGCGTTGTTCGTCAGCCTACGGGCCGTGCTCCCAACAGCCCGGTTCCGACACGCACGACGGTCGATCCGTGAGCAATTGCATCTTCAAAATCACCGGACATTCCCGCTGACAGCCGCAGGGAACGGCCGAGCTTTTCCGCGTATGCATCGCAGATGCTTTTCGACGCCGCGAACACCTCCCCCGGCTCGGCTTCACGGGGCGGGACCACCATGAAGCCGTCGAAAAGCAAATGCTCGGCCGTATCGACGGCGGCGACCACGAAATCAAGCAGCTCTGCGTCGTCATGCGGCACTCCCCCGCGGTTGGTGTCGTCGTCGAATGACAGCTGGATCAGACAGGGCAGGGTGTCTGTGGTGCGGTCGCCACGCTCCAGCGCGAGCGCCATGCCGCGGTCGAGGCCGCCTGCGAGCTTCACTGAATCCACTGAATGGACTTCGCTCGCCCACCGCGCGACGGCATTCGCCTTCTTGGATTGAATCTGGCCGATCATCGCGAAACGCATCTCCACTCCGGCGGCGGTGAGTTCCTCGACCTTGCCGCGCGCCTCTTGTTCGCGGTTCTCCCCCACGAGGCCAATGCCCAGTTCCGCCAGCACGGCGACATCGGATGCCGGGTGGAATTTGGTGACCGGAAGAATGCTCACGCTGCCGGGCATCCGGTCCGCTCCTTCTTCGGCCGCCCGCACCTGGGACTGGAGCTGCTCCCACTTCGCTGCGATCTCATCGCGACGCTCATCGGTGAATTCCACTTAGTTCTCCTCCCCGGAATCAACAGATTTTCCCGTCAACCAGATCACGCCCGCCTGGCGCCCAGTGGTGCCCGACCGCCGGTAGGAGAAGAAGGATTCGTCGGTGACGGTATCGCGCGGATCCGCATCGATGTGGGTCACGCCCGCCGCCATCAATTGCCGCACCAGGCCGGCGCGGATATCCAATCCCGGCGTGCCCTTCTTGGTCCGCGTGCGGGATCCCGGCAGGTGTTTCTCCACATCGTCGGCCATTTCTTGCGGCACCTCGTAGGATTCACCCGCCGCGGCAGGCCCGAGGAGCGCTTGAATATTCGCAGGTTCGGCGCCGAGCTCACGCATTTTCTCCACTGCGCGCGGCACGATCCCGTTGCGGGCGCCGAGTCGCCCGGCGTGCACTGCCGCGACCACCCCGGCATTGTGGTCGGACAGCAGCACAGGAACACAGTCGGCGACCAGCACGCACAACGCCAGGTTCTGTTTGGTGGTCACGATCGCGTCGGTCACCTCGACTGGGCCATCCTGCGGCCCGTCGACGACGGTGACGTTATTGGTGTGCAACTGCTCCATCCACACGAACCGCTCTGACTCAAGGCCGGCGATATCGGCGAGGCGCGCACGGTTAGCTGATACTGACTGCTCGTCGTCGCCGACGTGATCGCCGAGGTTGAAGGAATCGTACGGGGAAGCAGAAACCCCGCCCGCACGGCTGGTGAACAGCATGCGGACGGGGCGGCTGGTGGTGTCAATCATGACACCCAAGGCTACTACCGGAGGAAGTCCGGCACGTCGAGGTCGTCATCGCCGCCGCGGGAATCGCGGGTGTCCTCGTAGCGGCGGGTCGTGCGGTACTCACGGTCGTAGTCGCGGTCGGAGCCACGGTCCGAATTGGTGAACAGGCCGCCACGGGATTCGTCGAAACGGTGGCGCGGCGTGTACTCCTCGGCCACCGGTGCGTCAGCGGGTTCCTGACGGTCGCTGGACTCGAACAGGGAGCTCGAGGACGGTGCCGGAGTCGGGGTCTCGGCAGCAGCAGCCGGCTCAACCTGGACCTGCTGGGTCTCGACCACCTGGGTGGAGCCCTGGCCTGCCTGCTCCTGGCCCGGCGCCTGCGGGCGAGCGTTGGCCTTCTCGTCGAAGCCGGTGGCGATGATGGTCACGCGGACCTCGTCGCCCAGGTTGTCATCGATGATCGTGCCGAAGATGATGTTGGCGTCTTCGTCGGCCTTCTCCTCGACGATGGAGGCGGCGTTGTTGACTTCCATGAGGCCGAGATCGGAACCGCCGGCCACGGAGATGAGCACGCCCTTGGCGCCCTCCATGGTGGTCTCCAGCAGCGGCGAGTTGATGGCCTGCTCGGTGGCGGCCATGACGCGGTTCTCGCCGCGGGCCGAGCCCACACCCATGAGCGCAGAGCCGGCATCGGCCATGACGGAGCGAACGTCAGCGAAGTCGACGTTGATCATGCCCGGGATGGTGATCAGGTTCGTGATGCCCTGAACACCGTTGTAGAGCACCTCGTCGGCAGCGCGGAACGCTTCCATCATCGACAGGTCTGCTTCACCCAGCTGCAGCAGGCGGTCGTTCGGAATGACGATGACGGTGTCGCAGACTTCCTTCAGAGCGTCGATGCCCTCGAGCGCCTGGCGGGTGCGGCGCTTGCCCTCGAAGGAGAACGGCCGGGTGACCACACCGATGGTCAACGCACCCATCTTCTTGGCGATACCGGCAACGACCGGTGCCGCACCCGTACCCGTGCCGCCGCCCTCGCCGGCGGTGACGAAGACCATGTCGGAACCCTTGAGGGACTCCTCGATCTCCTGCTTGTGGTCCTCGGCGGAGGTGCGGCCGACCTCCGGGTTAGCGCCTGCACCGAGACCGCGGGTCGCCTCACGGCCGATGTCGAGCTTGGTGTCCGCATCGGTGAACAGGAGTGCCTGGGAGTCCGTGTTGATGGCGACGAACTCGACACCCTTCAGGCCCTCTTCGATCATGCGGTTCACTGCGTTGACACCGCCGCCGCCGACACCGACAACGCGGATCATGGCGAGGTAGTTGCTAGGTGAGGTCATGGGTGTGTGCTCGCCTTTCAGATAACGGGGACATGTGATTCAAAGACGCCTCCCATCATGACTAAACGATGCGGCATTTCGGCGAATTCTTTCGGCGTGTCGGTACCCTCAACCTGTACTTTAGGGTTTATGACCTGGGCTTTTACAGAAACGTCTCTATTTGACGGTGATCTGCCGCGGGTTGGTCACGTTGAATTCTTTTCCTTCGCGCTGAAGCACGGTGTCCAACGCCAGGGATTTATTTTTGTTGTCTTCGCTCGCGCCCCACACGACGGTGCGGTCGTCTTTGAGATTGAGCACGAATTGGTATTTCGACTTCGCCTCGATGGATGTCACCGCGGCGCGCCCGTTCTCGCTGAGAGCCGCGGCGATGTCCACGGCGTCTTTGCGCACGGATTCATCTGAATCAGCAGCGCCGGTCAGCTCCACTGCGTCCTCCGGCGGAGTGTCGACCGCGAATTCCTTGCCCTCCGGGTCAATGAGGTGGGTGCCGTCCGACGCGGCGCGGTATGCGACGGCGGTGTTCTCTTCCACCTTCACGGAGACTGTCGACGGCCATTTCCGCGTTGCAGTCGCGGATTTCACCCACGGCAGGGAGACCACATTCGACGCCGTCTGGCGCATATTCACCTGCGCCAGGGGCGTGCCCTCGGCGACGCCGGCGGCGGAGACGACTGCCTCTTCGTCGAGGTGCTCGTTGCCTTCCACCTCCACGTTCTTCACAGAGAACAACGGCGTGAAATAGACGATCGCCCACAACAGCGCCAGAACGACCACACCGACTGCCGCGATCCCCGCGATCCGGCGCCACGGCAGCTCACGGCGGCCGCGGGCAGCATTACGGCGCTGCCGGTCTACGTTCTTCGCTTGTCCGCTGTCAAGGGTGCGATCGTCGTTCCGATCATCACTGCTGGACGGGTTCACGGCTGTGGACATGAGTGTTTAGTTCGCTTCCTCACCGTCGGTGGAACCGGAGGCTGTGTCAGTGCCCGCTAGCGCCTCGAGGATCGGGTCGGCGAGCATGGTGACGGTGCCGGCGCCCATGGTGATCACAACGTCGCCCGGCTGGGTCACGGAGCGCACAGTGGCTGGCGCGCGGGAGAAGTCCGGCTCATAAACAGTCTCAGTGCCATCGGCAATGTGCTGAGTGATGATTCGGGAGTCCACTCCTTCCACAGGAGCTTCGCGGGCGCCGAAGATGTCGAGGACCACGGCGGCGTCGGCAAGCGAAAGCGCCTCGGCGAATTCCTGCGCGAAGGCCTGCGTGCGCGAGTACAGGTGAGGTTGGAAGCAGACGACGACGCGGGCGCCGTTACCTTCGGATTCGACCTTGCCACGTGCGGCGGACACAACGGCGTGCACCTCCGTTGGATGGTGCGCGTAATCGTCGTAGACCCGGGTGCCGGTCTGCGGACCCGCGGTGATCTCCCCGCGCAGCTCGAAACGGCGGCGCACACCAGTGAAGCTGCTCAAACCCTCGGCGAGCTTTCGCGGATCCGCGCCAGCGATCGCGCAGGACAAAAGCGCTGCGGCGGAATTGAGCACCATGTGACGACCTGGCAGCGCGAGGTGGTACGCCACCGTGCCCTCGTGGCCTTGGAGGCGCAAGTCAACGGCGACCTCGGTGAGGTGGCCGTCGGCCGACTCGTCGGTGATCACCGCTCCAGCCAGGATCTCCGGGTGACGGGCAGCTGCGGTGTCCGTGCCGTAGCCCAACACCGTGATTCCGCGCTCCTGCGCGCGCAGGCCGCACCGCACCGTCGCCTCATCGTCAAGGCAGACAACCAGCGTGCCGTCGTCCGGAAGACGGTCCGCAAATTCGTCGAAGACTTGGTAGTAGCTTTCCGCGTTGCCGAAATAGTCGAGGTGATCCGGCTCAATATTCGTGATCACGGCGACCGACGGGCGGTAGCGCAGCAACGACGCATCGGATTCATCGGCTTCCGCCACGAAGATATGGCCGCTTCCGTGGTGCGCGTTCGTTCCAGCCCGGTTGAGTTGACCGCCGATGGCGAAGGAGGGGTCCTCCCCCGCCGCCTGAAGGGCGACGACCGCCATCGACGTCGTCGATGTCTTGCCATGAGTGCCGGCGAAGAGGACTTGGGTGTAGCCCTCCATGAGCTCGCCCAGCAAATCCGAGCGGCGGATCACCGGAATGCTGTGCTCCGCGGCGGCGAGAAGCTCCGGGTTGTCTTTCGGAATGGCCGCGAAACTCGTCACGACGACAGTCGGCAACTGCCCAGACAGTTCGAGGTTCTCCGCCGCGTGCCCCACCGCAATGGTGGCGCCCTGTGCGCGCAGAGCACGGACGGGGCGGGAGTCTTTCACATCGGAGCCCGTGACCACAGAGCCGCGGTCAAGCAAGATGCGGGCAACGCCCGACATGCCGGAACCGCCAATGCCGATCAGGTGGACCCGGGAGAGGTCGATGGGTGCCGCAGAAGTCATGATGTCCTTTCTCCGATGATGCGCCGGGCGATTTCCTCCGCCGCATTGCCTGCCCCGGAGTCATCCAACGCCGCACGCATGGCAGAAGCGGTGCCGCCGGGGCCGAGAATGTCCGTGACAGCGTCGACGAGGGCCTCGGGGGTCAGGTCGGCGTCGTCGATACGCACTGCCGCCCCTGCCTCGACGACATGCGCCGAATTGAGGCCTTGCTCTCCGTTGCCGTGCGGCAGCGGAATGTAGATCGCGGGGACGCCCGCCGCAGAATTCTCTGCCACCGTCATTGCGCCCGACCGGCAAATGACCACGTCGGCTACGGCGTAGGCCGCTTCCATGTCGTCGATGTACGGCACAGCCGTGTAGTGGGCGTGCTCGGCCGGCGCGTCATTCTTCCGGCCGTAGGCGTGCAGCACCTGATAGCCGGCGTCAACAAGCGGGCCGACCGCGCCCTCGAGTGCGGTATTGATGCTGCGTGCTCCTTGCGAGCCACCGGTCACCAGCACTGTCGGGCGCTGCGGATCCAGGTTCCACATTTTGTAGCCTCGCTCCGCCTTCACACCGTCGGTGTCCACACCGACACCCGGGCGAACGGGAATGCCGAGGACCTCGCCTGGCATGCCTGAATGAGGCACGGCATTGAAACCGGTGCCGCCGAGCTTCACGCCGAGCTTGTTCGCCATGCCCGCCAGCGCGTTGGTCTCCAGCACATAGAAGGGAATGCGGAGCGATTTCGCTGCCAGATATGCAGAAGCTGACACATAGCCGCCGGTGCCGAAAACCGCGTCAGCCTTGGCCTTTTTCAGCGCTGCGCGAGTCTGTGCCACGGAGCGAATGAGCTTCGCGGGCACGCCGAGCAGCTTCAGCGGTTTCTTGCGCGGGATCGGCACGGGCTCGATGAGCTCGAGCGGGAAACCGCGGGCGGGAATGATCGTCGTCTCCAGGCCCTTCTCGGTGCCCAGCGCGGTGACCTCGGCACCGAAGGAGTCGCGCAGGACTTCCGCCACTGCCAAAGCTGGTTCAATGTGGCCGGCAGTGCCGCCGCCGGCCACCACGATGTGTGGTGCTGTCACTGGGTGATTCAACCGCCTTTACTATCCGGCGCGGCGGGTGTCGTGTGCGTTCCGGTGGTTCCGGGGCTCACGTCGCGCGCGTGGCTCATCGTATCGCGTCCGGGCCGCCGGACGTGCGCCAGTGCGGGCACCGCCACGAACATCGCCGCGGCCACCGCTGCGGGTCGGGGCCTGAGCACGGCCCCGCCGCTGTCCTTCGCGTTGGGCCGCGCGTGCCTCCGGCGCGGGACGGCGACGCGCAGTGACAGGGGTGCCGTAGCGGCTGTCATTTGTCTGCTGCTTCTTCTCCTGCCGTGCGGCGGGACGCTGACGGGGCTCGCTCGCAGTCGGCTCGCGGAGGAAGAAGAGACGATCGAACAACGGCCGGCCATAGTTCTGCATCGAGGACACAGCACCCGGCTCGTGACGGGCGACGGAGGCGACCAGCCCCATTGCGCCGAGGGTGATCACTGCCGAGGTGCCGCCGGCGGAGATCATGGGCAGCTGAATACCGGTCACCGGAAGCAGGCCGATGACATAACCGATATTGATGAATGCCTGGGAGACAATTCCAGTGGTGATCGAGGCCGCCAGAAGAGCCTGGTACTGGTTCGCGGCAAGACGCGCGGTGCGCAGACCGAAGAAGAGCAGCATGGTGAACAGGATGATCACCAAGGCCCCGCCCCACAGGCCGAGTTCCTCGCCGATGACCGCGAAGATGAAGTCGTTCTTCGCCTCCGGGAGGTAGAACCACTTCGCGCGGGACTGGCCGAGACCGACACCGAATACGGAACCGTCCGCCAGCGACAAGAAGCCCTGGTAGGACTGGAACGCTACGCCGCGGGTGTCTTCGAAATGGCCGAAGAGCGCGTCGAAGTAAACGTGGAAGCGTTGGGAACGGTAGCCGCCGGCAGCCATGACGCCGACGAAGAGCAGCACGCCGAAAGCGGCGACAACGCCGATGAATTTCCAGGAAATGCCCGCGAAGACGAGGATGAACGCGACGACGATACAGAACGACACGGCCATGCCCAGGTCGCCCTGCGCGGCAATGAGCCCGACGCACAGCACCGCGACGGCGGCGAACGGCACGAAGCCGTTGGTCATGTCGAACATGCGGCGTGGGTCCTTATTCGCCAGAATCGACGCACCCCACACACAGATGGCTACCCTGGCCACCTCCGAAGGTTGCAGCTGGAAGCCGCCGATATAGATCCACGACTGGGAGCCCACTTCCTCACGCCCGGTGCCCACGCCGGGCAGGAGCACCGCGATGAGCAGCAGAATCGATAGCACCATCAGGATCAGCGCGATCTTCTGCACCCGCTCGGGAGGAATTTGCAGCGCGATCCAGAACATGAACAGGCCCAATGAGACGACGATGACCTGCTTGAGCGGCTGGGCCCACACGGAAGAATCGTTGAGCGCGGACCAGGTCATCGAGGAGCTGGTCACCATGACCACGCCGAGACCGGCGAGCACGAGCACGATCGTGCGCACCATCGTGTAATCGAGCAGCGGGCGCGCATCCATCCACGCGTTCATGCGGGACAGCGCGCGCGCCATGCCGGACGAATGCTGCCCGGCAGCGGCACGCTGGCGCGGTCGCGTAGGCCGCTGTGCCTGTTTCGCATGCGGCTTACGGGGCTGGTGTGGCCGTGATGGGCGCTGAGCTGCTGTGGTCATCGTGTTTCAGACTGCCTTAAACGTCGCGTTTTCCGGCGAGGGCGCGCGCAGCGTCAGCGAAGATATTTCCGCGCTGCGCCATTCCCGAGTACATATCCAGGCTCGCGGCAGCTGGCGCGAGGATCACCGAGTCACCCGGGCGAGCCTGTTCCGCCGCGAATTCCACGACAGCACGCATAGCTTCTTCGGGGTCCGCGCTATCTGTCAGGAAGACAGGAATTTCGGGGGCATGCTTATCGACGGCGCGTGCGATCTCTTCCCTGTCCACCCCCAGCAAAGCGACTGCCCTGAATTGCTGCACATGGTCGGCGACAAGCTGGTCGATCTCAGCGCCCTTGAGCCGGCCGCCCGCAATCCACACGATCTGTCCTTCGACACCGTTGAGGGCCGAATCTGCCGCATGGGGGTTGGTCGCTTTGGAATTGTCGATCCAGTCGATGCTGTTGTCGGTGTGAACTACCGCTCCCCTGTGCCCCGACACTTCGTAAGAGTGCAATGCGCGGTCGATCTGTTCCGGGGTGGCGCCACGGGTAATAGCCACGGCCGCAGCGGCCAGCGCATCAAGCGTGCCGGCGGTGCCAGCGGGCTCGATGCCGTCGATACGCGTGATCTCCGTCGTCGCTGATCCGATGCGCGAGACAATCGTGCCGTCGATGATGCCGACCTGGTTGTCCTGCGGTTCGTTGAGTGTGAAGCCGATGATGTCCGCGCGGCCAGACTTCTCGGCGTAGCTCCGCACGTGCTCGTCGTCGATGCCAGCGACGGCTGTCGAATAACCGAAGACTTTCGCTTTCGCTTCCGCGTAGGCGTCGAAGCTGCCGTGCCAGTCGATGTGGTCGTCGGCGAGGTTGAGCAACACGCCGGCATCAGCGGTGAGGTCGTGGGACCAGTGGAGCTGGAAGCTGGACAGTTCCGCGACAAGAACGTCGATGCGCGGTGTGCTCAACAGCGCGTCGCCGACCGCGATACCGATATTGCCGCAGGCTGTCGCGCGCTTACCGGTGTATTCCCCCGATTCCTCCATGATGCGGGCGAGCATGCCCGTCGTGGTCGTCTTGCCGTTGGTGCCGGTGACCACGAGCCAGTCGCGCGGCGGGCCGAAGAAGCTGTTCTGGTCGAGCAGGAAGCACAGCTCGACATCGCCGATCACCGTGCAGTCCATGTCCTGCGCGGCGAGGAGGAGCGGAGAATTCGGGCGCCAACCCGGAGAGGTGACCACGAGCGGGTACTCGGTGACCCGCTCGGCGGCTTCCGCCGTCGTCATGGTGCGGCAGCCGGTCGCTTCGTGCACGGCTGCGCGGTTAGCTTCGTTGTCGTCGGCGACAGCGAAGAAAACGCCCGCCTCACGAAGCAGCTTCGCCGTTCCCATGCCTGACACTCCGGCTCCGGCGACGAGAACTCCGCCGGAGAGCAGAATGGAGAAGGTCTCGTTCACACTCGAAAAGGAGCTTGTGTGGGGGCTCATGCCAAGTTCACCCCCGTGGCGGAGAGCCAATCGGTGTAGAACACAGCCAGGCCGAGCACGACGGCGATGGCGCACATGACCCAGAAACGGACCACCACGGTGGTCTCTGCCCAGCCACCGTTTTCAAAGTGGTGGTGGAACGGCGCCATGCGGAACACGCGCTTACCGCTGGTCTTGAACACCAGCACCTGGATGACCACGGACGCGGCCTCCATGACGAACAGGGCACCGATGACGACCATCAGAACCTCGGTGCGGCTGGCGATGGACACGCCGGCCACCAGTCCGCCGAGGGCCAAAGAACCGGTATCGCCCATGAAAATCTTCGCGGGAGCGGCATTCCACCACAGGAAGCCGATGCAGGCGCCGAGGCCCGCGGAGCACAACACCGCCAAATCGAGCGGATCGCGCACGTCGTAGCAGCCGGCGCCTGGCGCTTGGGCGCAGGAATTCCGGAACTGCCAGAAGGTGATCAAGGTGTAGCCGAACATCACCAGCGAGGTGGAACCGGCAGCGAGCCCGTCGAGGCCGTCGGTCAAGTTCACCGCATTCGACCATGCGGCGATGAGGAAGTAGACGAAGATCAAAAAGAAAATCGTGCCCAGGACTGCGCCACCGACGGCGATATCGAAGGTCTCGATATCGCGAATGAAGCTCAGCTTCGTCGAGCCCGGTGTCAGGCCGGTGCGGTCCTGCGGGAACTGCAGGAGCAGGAAGCCGAAAACGAGCGACACTACGAGCTGGCCGATAAGCTTCGCGGTCTTATTCAGCCCGAGGTTGCGGTTGAAGAAGAGCTTGATTCCGTCATCGGCGAAACCGAGCAGGCCCAGGCACATGGTCAACCCCAGCACCAGCAGACCGGAAGCGGTGAAGCCCCCGTGGCCAGTGGCCTGTCCCCAGATGCCCACGACGAGATAGGCGACGAGAATGCCGAGCAGGATGGCGATGCCGCCCATCGTCGGCGTGCCGCGTTTGCGGATGTGGGAAGCCGGACCGTCCTCGCGGATTTCCTGGCCTTTTCCAGCATTGGTGAAGTACCGGATCAACAGCGGTGTGGTGAAGATTGCGACGAGGAAGCTGATGGCCCCCGACATGATGATCTGGGTCATGGTTGGCTACCTCGTGTCTTCCTGGTCAGTTTGTGTGATCGGTGTGTTCGGCGAATGCGGGACAGTATTCGGTCGCTGCGGGTGCGCAGGCCCGTCGGCGAGCAGAATCTCCGCGACGCGCCACAGGCCCACCGCATTCGATGCTTTGACGAGCACTACATCGCGGTCGTCGCGGTTGCGCCAATTTCCCTCCCCTGGCGGGGCGGTGCGCACGATCTCGCTGACGATGTCTGCGGCTGCGTCGACGCCACCCGCGGTATGGGTGTGAATCCCGCGCCCGGCGGCGCGCTCGGCGAGCACTCGCGTCTCCTCGCTCTCCCCCACCACCACGAGGTGAGTGACACGGTATCGGGCGAGTTCATCGCCCAATGCACGGTGCGCTTCGACAGAGTCGGAGCCGAGTTCGCCCATCTCGCCCAGCACCGCGATCGAGCGGACACCGGGGCGCGCAGCAGCAGTGAAGCCGAGGGCGGCGATACCGGCGCGCATCGAATCCGGGTTGGCGTTGTACGCGTCGTTGATCACGGTCACCCCGTCGGCACGCGTGTTCACGTCCATCCGGTTGACCGAGACGCTGTGCGCATTAGACAACGCGTCGGCTACGGTCGCCGCATCCAGCCCAGCTTCGATGCCGACAGCCGCCGCCGCGAGAGCATTGGACACCTGGTGGGCGCCGAAGACCTTCAAACTCACCCGCTGCGGGCCGCCCGCGGGTGAATGCATGGTGAAGGTGGCACGCGCGACGTCGTCAAGCTTTATGTCCGTGGCATAGTACTCAGCCGCGCCGTGCCCTGCGGCGCCTCCACGCTCCGCGGAAAAACGCACGACGCGCCCGTGGGTGCGGGGCGCCATGCCCGCGACAAGATCGTCGTCAGCGTTGAGAATAGCCACGCCATCAGCCGGCAGGGCCTCGACGAGCTCGCCTTTCGCTTGGGCGATATTCTCGCGCGAACCGAATTCGCCGAGGTGAGCGCTACCGACGTTGAGCACCACACCGATGTGCGGCGGCGCGATGCTGGCCAACTGGGCGATGTGCCCGACATTGCGCGCGGACATCTCCGCGACCAAAAAGTCTGTGTTTTCCGTGCAGCGCAGCACGGTGTACGGCAGGCCGATCTCGTTATTGAACGAGCCAGGCGGCGCGACCGTCTCCCCACCCTGACCGAGCACATTCGCGATCAAGTCTTTCGTGGAGGTCTTGCCCGCAGAACCCGTCACGCCAGTGATGCGCAAGCCATGCTTATCGACGAGCGTTCGCGCCACATGCCCCGCCAATTTCGCCATTCCGGCGACGACTGCGCGGGCGGAACCATCCGGGTCACCCGCGGCGAGATCTGAATTATCTCCCTCAATCTGCTCGACAGGCGGAAGAATGACTGCGGGAACTCCCACTTCGCGCGCGACGAGCGCTCCTACTGCTCCACGCGCAATCGCGGATTCGGCGAAATCGTGTCCGTCGACATTGCTACCGGGCAGGGCCACGAAAAGGCCGCCAGGGGTGATCTTCCGTGAGTCGAACTCGACGTAGCTGGTCACCGTCGCTTGCGGGTCGGCGGACTCACTGAGGGTGCCACCGGTGACCCGTGCGATGTCTGCCAGCGTCATCGGAATCATGCCCGGTCCTCCTTATTCTCAGTCCGTGCGGGTGCAGTGCCGAAGCCATTGTCCGCCAAAGCCGCGCGTACTTCTTCTCTATCGTCGAAGTGGTGGGTCGTGTCACCGATGATTTGCCCGACTTCGTGGCCTTTACCCACGACGATAACTGCGTCGCCGGGTTGTGCCCACGCGACGAGCTGCCTGATCGCGTCCCCGCGTGAATCGCTCTCGCGGATCTCGACGTTTCCGCCGGACGCTGCCGCTTGTTCGGCGCCTTCCCGCACAGCCGCACGGATGGTGGCCGGGTCCTCGGTGCGCGGGTTGTCGTCGGTGATGATGACCAGGTCGGCGCGTCGCGCCGACTCCGCACCCATGATTGCGCGCTTGGATTGGTCGCGGTCGCCGCCGGCGCCCACAACGATACCGACACGGCCATCGACCTGTTCGCGCAGCGAGTCCAAGGCAGCGGCGATCGCGGCGGGCTTGTGCGCGTAGTCGACGACAGCCACGAATTCCTGGCCCGCATCAATGCGTTCCATGCGGCCCGGGACCGCTGCGCCGCTGACACCCTTGAGGAAGGTCTCCGCGTCGATACCCGCTGCGGCAGCGAGTGCCGTGGCCAGCGCTGCGTTGGCGACATTGAATGCGCCCGGCAGCGGCAGACGCGTGTCGATCGCGGTGCCGCGAAGTTTCACCGTGATGTCCTGCGCGCCGCTGTCGGTGGTGCTGTTCAGCGTGGCAGCGCAATCGACATCGTCCTGCCCATTCGTGCCCACGGTGATTACGGCGCGCTCCCCTCCTGCAGCGCGCTGCGCCATCTTCTGGCCCCACTCATCGTCAACGCAGATCACGGCCTGCTCAGACGCGACCGGTGAACCGGGTTCGAAGAGCATCGCCTTAGAGTCGAAGTACTCCTCCATCGTCGGGTGGAAATCCAAGTGGTCCTGGGACAGATTCGTGAAACCGGCGACAGCGAAACGCGTGCCTGTCACACGTCCCAGTACGAGAGCGTGGGAGGAGACCTCCATGACCACGTGGGTCACGCCGCGCTCGACCATGAGCGCGAAGAGTTCCTGTAGCTTCGGTGCCTCCGGCGTGGTGAGCGAGGTAGGCACGTCTTCGCCCTTGATGCGGGTGCCGGTCGTGCCAATGAGCCCCACCGCGCAACCAGCGGCAGTCAGCCCGGATTCAAGCATGTACGTCGTGGTGGTCTTGCCTGACGTGCCAGTGACACCAATGATGGTGAGCTTTTCCGAAGGGCGCCCGTAGATCTCAGCGGAGACGAGACCGAGGATCGCGCGCACGTCCTCGACAACGAGCACCGGTCGGGTTTCGTGCGCTTCAACGAGGATGTCCCAGCCGACCACATCGGTCAGAATGGCCGCGGCCTTCGATCCCTCCGCGTACGTCGCCCCGTGCACGCGCGTGCCCGGCAGCGCCGCGAAAATGGAGCCTGCTTCAACTGCATTCGAGTCGAGGCTGATCCCGCTGACCTTCAGTTCTTCCGTCGGAGCGTTCTCGACCCGCGCGGCGGCAATCTCGGCCACTGTGGTGAGTGCGACGGCGGCCGCAAAATTCTCGTTGATGTTGTTCATGACCACTCCTCGCTTTCGCTACTGGGCTTGCAGGACCATCGGCTCGCCCGGGTCCGGGCTCTGGGCAATATTTTCTCGGTTGATCAGCCAGTTGGCGATCTCGGTGAAGATCGGCGCCGACGACTGTCCGCCACCGCCGCCTTCAAGCGGGCCACGCTCCGGATCATCGAGCATCACCGCCACGACGAAGCGCGGATCGTCCGCCGGCGCGATACCAGCGAACGTGATCCAATAATCCGAATTGGAGTACGCGCCAGTGTCAGGGTTCACCTTCTGTGCTGTACCGGTCTTGCCGGACAGCTGGTAGCCCGGAATGGAGTTGCCCTGCGCGGTACCGCTGTTGACCCCGTTCGGGTCGTCCTGGAACGGTGCGCGGAACATGTCGACGATCGTCTTCGCAGTCTTCTCGCTGACCACACGGGTGCGACGCGGATCATCCTGCGGGATCTCCTCGCCGGTGGACTGCGTGACAGTCTTGACCACGCGGGGCTCGATCCTCTCTCCTTCATTGGCCAGCGCCTGATAGACGCTGGCCAACTGCAGCGTGGTCATGGACATGCCCTGGCCGATCGGCAGGTTGGCAAAGGTGCCGCCGGACCACTGCTCACGTGTCGGGACTAGGCCTGAGGATTCATTGGGCAATTCGATGCCGGTGGATTGGCCCACGCCGAATCGCTTCAAATAATCGTCGAATCGGTCCTCGCCCACTTTCTGGGCAAGCATCAGGGTGCCCACGTTGGAGGACTTACCGAAGATGCCGGTTGTGGTGTACGGAACGACATCGTGCTGCCATGCATCTGCGACCGTCACGCCAGCCATCTCAATGGAGCCGGGCACCTGGTGTACCTCGTCCGGAGTGGTCAGACCTTCCTCGATCGCTGCCGCAGCAGTGATGATCTTGGCGACAGAGCCTGGCTCATACGGATGGGAAATCGACGGGTTCTCAAAATTCCGCCCGGAATCGAGCTGGCGGTCCAGGTCGCCGTTCGGGTCGATCGTATTCGTATTCGCCATTGCTAGAACTTCACCGGTCTTGGCGTCCAGCACGACTGCTTCTGCTTCCTTGGCCTTCGCATTCGCCTTGGACTGTTCCAGCAACTGCTGGACATATGCCTGGAGGTCCAGGTCGACGGTGAGCTCGACGCGTGCGCCATCGACGACCGGCACCACATCGCGCAAGGTGCCGGGGATCGCCTGACCGTTAGCGGAAACATCCTCGGTGGAACGGCCGTCAATGCCCGTGAGAATCGAATCACTGGACGCTTCGAGCCCGAACTGGCCCTGGCCATCCATGGACACCCTTCCAACGATATTCTCGCCGATCGCGCCGTTCGGGTATTCACGAATGTCTTGCCGGTCAGCGGCCACGCCGTGGAATTTCTCCGCGACCTTCGCCGCGACATCCGGGTCGACATTGCGGACGAGCACCTCGTAATCGGTGTCCGCGTGGAGCTTCTCCAAGATGTCCTTGGACTTCACCTGCGGGGTGGGCAGCTTGTCCTTCTCCCCCGCCGATTTCTTGTCGTCGTCTTTTCCATCCTTATCGTCTGAATCTTCAGAGCTCTCGCCGTTCGGATCCTGCACCTGATCGTCGCTGATCATGGTGGGGATCTCATTGGCCATCTGGCGCAGAATGTCCTCGACGCGTGCGTCCTGCTGCGCTTCCGCTTCAGCGCGGGTCGCTCCGTTTTCGTACATCTCGTTGCGAGCGATCTCGCCGAGCTCGCGGCGCAGGGTCACCGGCGAGACTGTCAAGGAGCGGGCCTTCATCGTGTAGGCCAAGTAATTGCCTTCGCGGTCCAGGATCGCACCGCGGCGGGCAGGATCCTCAAAATCTCGTTCGCGCTGCTCGGCGGCCACCGTCTGCAATTGCGGGCCCCACTTGAGCTGGACCCAGGCAAGACGCCCGACGAGGACGAGGGCGGCGACCAGGAAGACGGCCGTGAGGATGCGCATGCGACTGGCAGTAATGACTTTTTGCGCGGGGACTGCCCGTGCCTGCCGCTTCCGCGGGACCATTCTGCTCACGTCGCAGTCTCACCTACTTCTCTTGTGTCGTCGCGCCCATAGGAGGCTTTCATCCCAATGATTGCCTTCATCTTGCCCCTATCACCGGGCAAGATTATGACCGCCACACACGAACTGGGAACTAAATCCCGGTACGAATCATTCGCGTTTGGGAAGACGCTCAGAAACCGCCGGGCAAAGCTGGCAGTGCGCCCTCCGCCGGTGCGGGCGCTGGGGCCGGAGCTGCCGGGGCCGGTGCGTTAGGTGCCGGTGCGTTAGGTGCCGGCACCTCAGATGTCGGTGCCTCAGCAGCGGGCGCTGGTGCCGCCGGAGCAGCCCCGCGATTACCTGACTGGCCGCCAGGAGTCGGCAGCGACGGCGCAGCACCGCGTCCGGTCGGCAGCGAGTTCTGCGGAAGAGCAGACAGGTTATCGGCAATATCGCGCGTTGCTTCGCGGTCACTCGTCGCCTTGTCGGTGCGGATCGTCTCCTCATTCACATCGACAACACGCACGTGCTTTTCTGGGTCGGCTTCGCGGGTTTCGTTCGCCTTTCCGTCAGCGACGACATCGATGATGCCGGGCTGGACCGGGACGACCATGCCCGCAGCATCGGCCTTCGCCGCGACTTCTGCGGCAGCACGGCTGTCCTCGACGTTGCGGTTCAGCGTCTCAATCTCATTGTTGAGCGTGCGCTCCTTGCTCTGGAGCTGTTCGATCGTGAATGTCTGCTGCGTGGACAGAGCAGACAGCAGCATCGCACCGAAGATGCCCAGCACCAGCAGCGGCAATGCCAGCATCGACATCGTCGAGAACTTGCGCTTCGCCTCCGTGGTGGCCACGCGACGTCCGCGCACGGACACGACCTGCTTGGAGCCGAGACGACGCGGTCCGCGTGGGACGTGCGGGGCGATGCGCGGCTTCAGCCCCGACGGCGCCGGTGCTGTGCGCGTGCCAGGCCGGTCAGCATGGCGGGTCGTACGCTGCGGGGTGCGTTCCAGCAGCGCAGTCGAGCTGCCGGCGGTGTTACCGGCGGTGAGGTCTCGGCTTGCTCCCATGGTCGTGGTTCCCTTCGCTTGTTGCCGTCCTGTGTGTGGTTGCCGTGCTGTGCGTGAATGCGTCGATCGGATGCTCATCGCGCACCCCCAGGTGGCCCGCTGTCGAGCTTCTCCACCGCCCGAACGCGCACTGAAGCTGCTCTGCGGTTCAGCTCAATCTCCGCCTCGGAGGCCTGCTCGGCGCCACGAGTGACCAACCGGAATTTCGGCGCCATGTCTGGCAGCTCGGTCGGGAGACCCGGCGGGGTCTTCGACTTCGTCATATCCGCAAATGCGCGCTTGACCAGCTTGTCTTCGAGCGACTGGTAACTCATGAACACTGCGCGGCCACCCTCACCGAGCACATTCGCAACCATCGGGATGACGTTTTCCAGCGCCTCGAGCTCCCGGTTGACCTCGACGCGGAGGGCCTGGAACGTACGCTTGGCCGGGTGTCCGCCCGTGCGGCGCGTCGCCGCAGGGATCACATCGTAAAGAAGCTCCACGAGGCGCCCAGACCGATCGAATGGTTCTTTCTCGCGCTCATCGATCACTGCCGAGGCGATCTTGCCGGCGAAACGCTCGTCACCGTACGTCTTAAGCACACGCGCCAAATCACCATGGCTGTACGTGTTCAAGACATCCGCGGCCGTCAGGCCAACACTCGGATCCATGCGCATGTCCAGTGGTGCGTCGACGCGGTAAGCGAAACCACGCTCCTCCTGGTCGAGCTGCATCGATGACACGCCAAGATCAAAGAACGCGCCCGCCAATCCCGTCTTGCGGACGCGCTCGAACACAACGTTTTCGTTGCTCGCCAACTCCTCGCCGAGGCAATCGAAGCGGCCCCGGACCGGAACGAACCTGTCGCCAAACCGCGCCAGACGCTCGGTGGCGTTTTCCAGCGCTGCCCCGTCACGATCAATGCCGATCACGGTGGCGTCGGGGAATTCGGTGAGGAAATATTCGGTGTGCCCGCCGGCACCCAGCGTGCCGTCGACGATCACGGCCTCAGCTCCGAAGCGCTCTACTGCCGGGCGCAGCAGATCGCCCATGCGGTCGCGCATGACGGGGACGTGACCATGGTTGGCATCAACACCGAAGTCCATGTCCGACTTCTGCGACGTGTCATGTGCCATGTGGTCCACCCCCCCCTTTGTGCCTGGTGTGCCGGTGCTGCGGATTAGGTCTGACTGCGGTTGAAAGAATCTGTTCTAACGGGGAACGTGTAGGGCCCTGCTCGGGGCGGTCATTCTGATATCGGGGAAGTACACCAGAACGACTCGCGCCCCGAGCAGAGTCCGTACACGCTCTCCGTTCGCCCGCTTAGAGCAGGCCCGAGAGAATGTCGTCCTCATCGGCCGCCGAGAAAGCGGCCTCCGTATTTTCTTGGTATTTCTGCCAGGACTCGGCGTCCCAGATTTCCAAGAAATCCACTGAACCGATGACCACACATTCCTTGGACAAGTTCGCGTAGTCCCGGTGCGCCGGTGACAGGGTGATGCGACCTGAACCGTCCAGCGTCTGCTCATCCGCACTTGCCGCCAAGTTTCGGATAAAGGCGCGCGCCTTCGGATTCGTGCGGGAAACCGCAGCAGCTTTACGTGCACGTGCCGCGAATTCCTCGCGGGGATAGACCGCCAGCGAGTGGTCTTGTCCCTTGGTCACCATCAGCCCGTCCGCCAGTCCTTCACGGAACTTGGCGGGCAGCGTCAGGCGCCCTTTGTCATCCAGCTTGGGGGTATAGGTGCCAAGAAACATCCGGCGCCCTACCTTCCTTCGCTCAATGACTCCGGCTGTGAATTTTTGTCAGATCCGACCCGGCATCGTCACACCGGCCCTTCACTGTCCCCCACTTTAACCCACTCTCCCCCACAAACGCCACATTGGAACACAAAATTCTTTCCGTGTGTCACGAATCCACAGTTCAGCACACTGATCACACGTGGCGCGTCCACCCGCCCCCTCTAGCCACATTCCACCACATCCGCCCCTAATCGCCCTTTACCGCCCCGCCATCACCACCACTACCACTACGACCGATCGACATTCCCGCAGGAAAAACGGATCACGCCAAGACTAAGAGACCCCAGTGGGTGAAAGTGGGGAGCCTAAGTGGGGGAAAGTGGGAACCCCAGGTGGAGGAAAGTGGGAAGCCAAGGAAAGAAGGCACCACCCAGGCGAGATACCGTGATGCGCGCACAAAAATTCCCCCTCACGTTTCCGTAAGAGGGTTTGAAACTATTCCGTTAAATGGTCGGAAACCTATCTAGCTGGGCAGGCTCTCTTGCCTAGTTGGGCAGGCCCTCATGGACGGGCCTTCACGCCAGGGAGGGCGGCAACTGAATTAGGAGGACGGTTTACTGACCTTCGAAGCGACGGCGGAAATTCTCTTCCATCCGGGAGCTGCGACCTTCGCGGCGCAGCTGCGGTCCGGCGTTTTGGGTGCGCGATGGCACGTTCTCCTGGGCCGGTGCACGCAACCCCCAAATGCCGCCGATGAACATGACAACGAAACCGAGAATGCTGAGTGCCACAAACCAGATGCTTTCAGCAGCCAAGGCGACGCCCGCAATGAGCAGCACGAGGCCGAGCACAATGAGGGCAACGGCCCGCATGGTCGGCCGGAACCCGCCGTCAGCAGATCCACGCCCAGGCGCAGAAGCCACCGTCGACCCGAACTTCGGATCGTCGGCCATCAGCGACTCCTCGATTTCGCGGAGCAACTTCTGTTCCTGCTCAGATAAAGCCACTTTCACTCCCAGCCTGGTTTGGTCGCTGTCTTCTCTGAACTACAACGCGCCACGGCGCCGTTTTGTTCCCTTCATCATAGCGCCCCGACACCACCGCAGAACAGTCACAGCAGGCTAGGCAGCGGTCATGCCACTTCCCTCCCCGGCCGTCTCCCCGAAGAACTCGGAAGCCAACTGAACAAGACGTTCGACATCCCCACGTTGCGGATTCAGCTCGATCCCAGACGCGACCCTTCCCCTCAGCCGCGAGAATCCGGAGAACGCATTCGCCCAATACGCTCCACGAGCCCCCGTGAGTGCAAGCTTGTCCCACGCACTCGTGGGCAGACGCTTCCGCTTAGCCACCACCGCCGACTCCGCAATCACGGCTCCCGCCGTGCGCAGTGCCGCGCGGTACGCACTTTCCAGAGCCAGGTCGTATGCGCCGGCAGCGAGCTGCGCATGCGCGTCCCCGAGCAGCGCACGCCCCGAAGCCAGAAATTCATCATGCTGCAAGGTAGCGGGCACCGCCCCGTACACCGCGCCCGTCGTCGCTGAGATCACGCTAGACATCTGACCCTCCTCCTCGTTTCACTACCGTTCCGCCCGGCGTTCACATTCCTGTTCGCGCCCTCATTTCCAATTACTTTGTGAGCCTCACACTAGAAACCGAACCGGACACAGCCCGCCAGCAGTTCGAACACGTTTTCGAACTATTGCCCCACTTCGTATCAATACCCCGCTATGACCTGCAGTTTCAGCCATGTCGGGGTGTGGATAAGCTGAATCAGACGCACCCACGCGCCCCACATGGTTCGATGGAAACCGTGTCCGTCACCATCCGCGAGCTGTCCCCGTACGAATTCACCGCCATGGCTCCCGAACTCGTGGGCCTCTACATCACGGCGATGCGCTACCCCATTGCCATCCACGACCAACGCGTGACTGTCTGGCGCCGCGATTCGCTGGAACGGGACTTCACTGCCGTCGCCGCATTCGACGAGGAGCAGCTCGCCGGTGTCGCTTATGGTTTCCGAGGCTCACAGAAACGCTGGTGGGACCAGCAGCTTCGACGCGGACTAGTGAATAGCCACGCGATGACGCCAGAGATGACCGCGGTCGTGGAAAACTATTTCGAGCTAGCGGAAATTCACGTCGCCCCGCATCTCCAGGGCCGCGGCATCGGCAGAGCCCTCATTGAAAGACTGCTCAGCCGGGCATCGCAGCCACATGTCTTGCTCTCCACCCCCGAAGTGCCGAACGAGGGCAATGCAGCGTTCGGCCTCTACCGCTCGCTCGGCTTTGAAGATGTGCTCCGCGATTTCCGCTACACCGGTGATCCGCGCCCCTTCGCGGTGCTTGGCCGGACATTGCCGTTGGAGATCAGCACCCCGGTAAAGTGAGTGGTAATCGTCCATCCTCCCCTCCGTGCGGCAGAAGGAGATTCCACTTTTGAGCGAGCGCACACCTCACATTGCGGTAGCAGATGTCCCAGCAGCAGTGGAACGAGAGCTGGAAGCATTCTTCGGGGACAACGCGGCGTCGATAAGCGAAATCGGCGCTCCCGTCGCTGAGGCCGTGGGGCACTTGCGCAATTTCGTGCTCGGCGGAGGCAAACGCATCCGTCCCACCTACGGTTGGGTGGGATACGCGGCGACCGTCGGTGCGGACGACAGCGGCGAGGACCCGGCTGCCGTGCTTCGTGCGGTCAGCGCCCTCGAGCTCATTCAGGCGTGTGCGCTCGTCCACGATGACATCATCGATGCCTCGGACACCCGGCGTGGCAAGCCCACGGTCCACCGTGCAATCGCTGCGGAACATGCGCAACGCGGCTGGCACGGCGACGCTGACATATATGGTGAGAATGTCGCGATCCTCATTGGCGATCTTGCTCTGGCCTGGGCCGACGACATGTGGCGCTACTCCGGCGTGAGCGATGCAGCGCTGCTGCGCGCGGCTGAACCGTGGCGCGGTATGCGCGCGGAGGTCATCGGCGGGCAGATCCTCGACATCGCCTTGGAGGCCTCCGGCAGCGAAAGCGTGGAGATGGCAGATTCCGTCAACCGCTACAAGACCGCCGCCTACACGGTGGAACGTCCACTCCACCTCGGTGCGGCACTGGCGGGCGCGGACGAGACGACTATCGCTGCGCTGCGCGGATACGGTCGCGATATCGGCATTGCTTTCCAGCTCCGCGACGATCTTCTGGGCGTCTTCGGCGACCCTGAGGTGACCGGTAAGCCGGCAGGCGACGATCTGCGCGAAGGCAAGCGGACCGTGCTCTACGCACTTGCGTTGCAAGCCGCGGACGCATCAGATCCGGCCGCTGCAGAAAAACTCCGCTCGGGAATCGGCACCGCCACGGCCCCCGACGACATCGCGGAACTGGCGCGCATCATCGAGTCGACCGGCGCTGTGGACGTCACGGAAGAGCGCATCACGCGTCTGACCGAGTCCGGATTGAAGCATCTCGAGGATGCCCACATCACCGATGACGCCGTGGAGACCCTCACGTCCCTGGCTATCAAGTCCACGGCCCGGCGCAAATAGAGGCGCCTGTCCGATGACCGTACGACTCTCTCCGAAAACCGCGCTGTGGTTGGGCACTGCCGGCGCCGTCCTCATGATGATCGGCTCCTTCGGCGCGGGCGCAACGAGGAACCGCGGCGGGGTGCTCGATGCTTTCGGTGTCGCCTTCTTGTCGTACGGCCACGGCCGGGGCCTGCTCAACATCGCATTGACCGCAGGGCTTGTGCTTCTCGTGCTCGGTTGGGTCGCCGTCGGCCGGTATGTGCTGGCTGACCGCACCGAGCCTGGCGTGCGCGACCGGTGTGAATTCGCGCGGGCATCACTGTGGTCCGCCACTGCCCCACTCCTGCTCGCCGCGCCGCTGATGTCGCGCGACATCTACTCCTACCTCATGCAGGGCGCCATGGTCCGCGACGGTTTCGACCCGTATTCGGAAGGCGCCGCTATAAACCCCGGTCCGTATTTGCTGGAAGTCTCCCACGACTGGCGCAACACCACCACGCCCTACGGCCCGCTGCACCTGTGGATCGGCAATGGAGTGACCAGCTTTGTCGGTGACAATGTCATGGCGGGCATCATCTGCTACAAATTCATCTCCCTCGCTGGTTTCGCCGCCATTGCGTGGGCTGTCCCGAAAATCGCGCGTTTCCTCGGGGGCGATCCAGCGGTCGCTTTGTGGCTGGGTGTGGCCAATCCGGTGATGCTCATCCACATGGTCGGCGGCATGCACAACGAGGCGGTCATGGTCGGCTTGGTCAGTCTCGGCCTTGTGGCGTGCCTGTCGCGACGCTTCCTGCTGGGCACCGTGCTGGTCGGGGTGGCTGTGTCTCTCAAGGCGACTGCTGCGGTCACGTTGCCGTTCATCGTGTGGATGGCTCTGCACCGCTACGCGCCCGAGGGGTCCCGCCCAGCCCGACGGGTCGGTGTCTTCTTCGCTGCTGGTTTCGCCGTCGTAGCAGCGGCTGTGGCCACCGTCGCGGCGGTGACGCTGGCGTCAGGCACCTCGTGGGGCTGGCTGGCGGAGATCTCCGGCAATTCAAAAGTGGTCAATCCGCTCTCCGCCGCGACACTCGCCGCGGAGGCAATCACGCCCTTCCTGCAGCTTTTCGACGAAGCCTTCCCCTACAACACCGTCCTCGGCACCACCCGCACTATCAGTTCGGTGCTGATGCTGGCCGGTCTCGTGGCGGTGTGGTGGATCTTCCGGAAGACTGACCGCCGCAATGTCATGGGTATGGCGCTGGCGTACATGGTCGCATTCGTCTTCAACGCAGTCTCGCTGCCGTGGTACTTCGCTTCCGCTGTCTCCGTGGCGGGCACGTTCACCCCGGCGCGCTGGCTAACACGCCTGACTGTGGGGTTGTCAGTGATCGTGGCGCTCGCGTTTTCCGGCAGCGGCAACCATCACTTCTACAACGGGCCGTGGATGCTCGCCGCTTTGATCGCCGGCTGGTGCGCAGCCGCGTATGTCCTGCCGCGCTCTAAAACGCCATCGCCTGAGCGCGCCTGATCACTTCACGGGCCCCGTGGCCGTGCAACGCGTCGATCGGGCGGCCGGGCAGACTGTCATCTTCCGTGAACAGGTAGGCGAGGATTTCTTCCTGGTTGAAGCCACCGTCGAGGAGAACGGTGATGGCCCCGGCGATGAATTTGGACAGCTCCGTCCCGCCGTCGAGCATGAGCTCGGGGATGACTTTCGTGCCGTCCTTTTTGTGGGACACGAGTTTGCCGGCGTTGACGTAGTCGTGGACCTTTGTCACAGGGACGCCGAGCCGCTCGGCCACCTCGGGGAATGACAGCAGCGTTTCCCCGCTCAGCAGTGCGTCGAGGTCGTGTTCGTTGGGGTCGTGCTCTGTAGAACTCACGCCCGCCACTCTACTCACCGCATGCCGTCTACCGATCGGGAAGTCCCGTGCACCATACTGGGTGCTATGACTCACCTCGCAGCCGGCGACGTGTTGGAAGGCCGGTACATCATCGACCGCCCCATTGCGCGCGGCGGCATGTCCACCGTGTATCGCTGCCTCGACGACCGTTTGGGCCGTGAAGTCGCCGCGAAGGTGATGGATGAACGCTATGTCCACGACGACGTTTTTCTCGATCGCTTCGCGCGCGAGGCCCGCGCGATGGCGCAGCTGAGCCACCCGAATCTGGTCAATGTGTACGATTTCGCGGCCGACGGCGAGGATGTCTTCCTCATCATGGAGCTGATCACCGGCGGCACGCTCCGGGAGCTGCTCGCCGAGCGCGGCCCAATGCCCCCACATGCCGCCGCCGCAGTCATGCGGGCAATGCTGACGGGCTTGTCCGTCGCGCACCGTCGCGGTCTAGTGCACCGCGACATCAAACCAGACAATATTCTCATCAACGGCGACAGCACGGTGAAGCTCGCAGATTTCGGTCTCGTGCGCGCAGCGAGCGATGCCCGGCATTCCACGGATCAGATCGTCGGCACTGTCGCGTACCTCTCCCCCGAGCAGGTCGACGGCTCAGAAATCACCCAGACCTCCGACGTGTATTCCGCCGGCATCGTGCTCTTCGAACTACTCACCGGCACCGTCCCCTTCGACGGGGACACCTCGCTCAGCCATGCGATGGCGCGCCTGCGGTCGGATGTCCCGGCACCGTCGTCACGCATGCAGGGCGTGCCAATGCTTTTCGACGAGCTCGTGGCCACCGCCACCGCCCGCGATCCCCGCGAGCGCTTCGCCGATGCACGGGAATTTCTCGAGGCTCTCGACGATGTCGCCGCCGAGTTGGAGCTGCCGGAGTTCACGGTCCCGGTGCCCACTCAGTCCGCGGCGAACCGGGCCGCAGCGATTCCCACGAGCGTCACTCACCTTGACTCCCCGCAGTCTGCCCCGGAATCTGCCCCGGCACCGGAAGCAGGCTTGTTCGGCCGCCGTGACGACCACAGGTACTGGGATCACGACGAGCCGCGTGAGCCGTACGCTGCCCCGCTCCCGCCGGCAGCCGCACCAGCTCCGGCGCCAGTCCCGGCACCGTACGAACCGCATGTGCCGCCGTTGGAGCGTGTCGACGATCGTCGGCGGGAGCCCGAAATGGATGAACAGCCCCCGGTGGACACGAACCGCTCGGCGGCTGCGATGGTCGTGATTCTCCTGCTCATAACAGCAGCCACCGCAGCAGTCGCTGTCGGTGGCTGGTGGTTCGGTTCCGGGTCCTACGGGGAGATCCCCGAAATCCTCCGGATGCCTGAGTAGAGCGGGAATTCCCCCGCTCCGCTCTGTTAGTTGCGGAGCATCTCCGCAACGAGGAATGCGAGCTCCAACGCCTGCTCCGTGTTCAAGCGCGGGTCGCAAGCGGACTCGTAACGGCCCGGCAGGTCGATATCGGTGATGTCCTGCGCTCCGCCGAGGCACTCGGTGACGTGCTCGCCGGTCAGCTCGATGTGGATGCCGCCCGGGTGGGTGCCCAGGTGGCGGTGCACCTCGAAGAAGCCCTGGACCTCGTCAATGATCTTGTCGAAGTGGCGGGTCTTGTAACCGTTCGATGCGGTGAAAGTGTTGCCGTGCATCGGGTCGGACTGCCAGACCACCTTGTGGCCGGAGCGCTCCACGGCATCCACGATGCCCGGCAGAACGTCGCGGACATTCTCGTGGCCCATGCGCGCGACCATGGTGAGACGGCCCGGCTCACGGTTCGGATCCAGCTTCTCGGCGTAGGCGACAGCCTCCTCCGGCGTGACCTTCGGCCCAAGCTTGATGCCGATCGGGTTGTCGATCAGGGCGGCGAAGTTGACGTGGAAGTCCTCGAGACCGCGGGTGCGCTCGCCGATCCACAGCTGGTGCGCCGACAGATCGTAGAGCTTGGTCTCGCCCTTCTCGTTCTCCGCGAGGCGGAGCATCGCACGCTCGTAGTCGACCAGCAGCGCCTCGTGGGACGCGTAGATCTCGGAGGTGCGCAGCTCGCGGTCGTTCACGCCGCAGGCATCCATGAAGTGGAGCGAGCGGGTGATCTCGCGCGACAGTGCCTCGTAGCGAGCGCCGGCGGCGGAGTTGGCAACGAATTCGCGGTTCCAGGCCTCAACGCGGTACAGATCAGCCGTTCCGGAGGTGGTCAACGCACGGACCAGGTTCATTGCCGCCGAAGAGTTCGCGTAGGCGCGAATCATGCGTGCAGGGTCGTGGCGGCGGGACTCCTCGGTCGGCTCCACACCGTTGACGATGTCGCCGCGGTAGTTCGGCAGACCGTTCTCGTCCAGATCGGAGGAGCGTGGCTTGGCGTACTGGCCGGCGATGCGGGCCAGCTTCACCACCGGGGTGGATGCGCCGTAGGTCAGCACCACTGCCATCTGCAGCAGGGTCTTGATATTGGCGCGGATGTGCGGCTCAGTGTTGGACTCGAAGGTCTCGGCGCAGTCGCCGCCCTGCAGCAGGAAGGCCTCGCCGTTTGCCACGTCCGCCAGCTGGCTCTTCAGCTTGTGGATCTCGGGAGCCACCACCACCGGTGGGACCGACTCGAGAATCTTGCGCACATACAGGGACGAGTTCTCATCCCATGTCGGCTGCTGCTTCGCGTCGCGGTTGACGGCGTCCTGGAACGCCTCATTGATGTCACCGGGAAGCGGCGGCAGATCGGGCAACACTTCTTTGGGGATGTCTACTGTCCAACTCACCTCTTTACTTCTAGCACGTCTGCGTTACCGGACGTAGCAAAAGTGTGAAATGAGCTTGGATTATTCCGGCCGCACGGTCGCGTGACCCCGACGATCGAGGGGCAGCGAGCGCGCGCAGATCTTGAATTTAAGGAGATTATGGCGCGCGTCGACAAGCGCGTCGTGGTTGCCCTGGGGGGCGGGAGGCAGCGTCGGGCGCCCCGCCATGTCCCAGTATTGGCGCAGCTCACGTGTGTACCGCGGCATCTCCTTCGGAAGTTTGGCCATGTCGCCCCACAGCTGCGCCAGCACGACATGGTCGTACGCGCCCACCCACGCCCACAGCTCGGGCTTCAAATCGGAATCGGTGAGAAAGGCGAAGACTTCCTCGCGGATGGTCTGCTTCGATTTCCATTCCGGACGCTGCGGATTGGGCAGCTTCTCCAGGACATTCTCGCGCACCCACGGATTCGCGCGCGAGGCGTCGAAGTCCGTGGACACGGCGTAGTACTCGCGTCCGTCCTCGGCGACGATCCCGATGGAGATCAGCTCGATCGTCGTGCCGTCCTCGATGAATTCGGTGTCGTAGAAGTACCTCACTGCATGTTCTGCCAGTCAGGCTCCGTGCCCTCCGGGTAGCCGTTGCCTGCCTCGAGGGACTTTTTCACGTCCCCGGCGTACGCATCGACGTAGTCGTAGCCGGACAGCTCAACGAGCCGCTCCATGAAGAAATCGGTGAACGGGCGCCACACGGCAGAATCGCTCGGGTCGTATCCGTTCTCGCGCGCCCACTTGTGCGGGTCGATCGCTTCGCCGATCTTCACTCGCACCTTCGCCGGCCGCGGAATCCAAGAGCCGATCGGGTTCGCGTTGCGGGTACCGATCATGGCGACCGGAATGCAGGGCACGCCCGATTCCATCGCCACGCGTGCCATTCCGGTCTTGCCCTTGTAAATACGTCCATCCGGGGAGCGCGTTCCCTCCGGGTAGATGCAGAACAGGTCGCCTTTATCGAAGACCTCTTGTGTGACCTCGAGCAGGTGCGCGCCTGCATCCTTCGCCTGACGGTCGATGGGCACCTGGCCCACAGAGGTGAAGAAGAATTTCTGGATGGCGCCAACCACGCCCGGCGCGGTGAAGTACTCCTTCTTCGCCGGGTGCACCAGCTGGCGCGGGCACACGAGCGGGAAGTAGAAGGAATCCATCACGGCCTGGTGGTTGGACACCATCAGCGCAGGCTTCCCCTCCGGCGGGATGTGCTCGAGCCCTTCAGTTTCGGGGCGGTTCCAGATCCGCAACCACGGCCCGATCAGGATGTACTTGAAAAACTTGTACCACTTGTTGTTCATACTTCCTCTTACAGCACGTCTCGGGCCAAATCAGCAACGCCAATCATACCTGCCTGCGCGCCGAGCTCAGCTGTTTCCAGACGCGGATTGGGACGGAACCCGGAACCGACCACGCCAGCTTCCATTTTGGTTCGCGCGGTATCCAGGAACATGTCAGCATCTAGGCTCACTCCCCCGCCGAGCACAATGAGCTCAGGATCGAGGACATCGCACACGATCGACAGGCCCTGCCCGAGCCACCCCGCGAAGTGATCCATCGTCGCCAGCGCGAGCGCATCGCCGGAACGCGCCGCAGCGACGACATCGTTACCGGACGCACGCTTATCGACGACGCGGCGGTACAGCCCACAACCGTCGAACCCGCCCCGTTCTGCGATCTCCACGGCGGTGTCCACCAGCGCGGTGCCGGAGGCATAGCGCTCGAGGCAGCCACGTTTGCCGCAGGAGCATGCCCGTCCACCCGGCATGACGGTGAGGTGACCGAATTCCGGTGCAGTGCCGAACGAGCCGCGGTAGATCTCCCCGTGGTGCATGAGCGTGGCACCGATTCCGGTACCCACGGCGAAAAGCACCCACGTATCAGCATCCTTCGCCGCACCGAAGCGGTATTCGCCCCAAGCAGCCGAGTTCGCGTCGTGCTCTAATCGCACGGGCAGTTCGAGTTCCTCCTGGAGAATGTCGCGGACTGGCTCATTGTCTTTCCATGGCAGGTGAGGCGCGAAGCGGACGACCTCGCACTCCGGGTCCAAAAACCCTGCCACCGCAACACCGACGGCGCCCACGGAATACTCCCGGCGCAGTTGCTCCACCAGCTCAACGATGGCGTGGACCAGGCCGTCCTCGTCCTCTGGGGTGCGCGTGGACACCGTGGTGAGAATACTGCCCGAGGCATCCACGACGCCCGCGCGCGTATTCGTGCCGCCGATATCGAAACCGATGGTGAGCGGGGCGGCACTGTCTTGTGTACGCATGGGTCAACATTCTAGCCTCGCGGCGGCGCGGTCTATATCCCACCGGTTGCCCCACCACGATCCGAACGATCCTCGAGTACGTCCGCGAGGCGTTCGACCAGCACCGGCCACGAGAACCTCTCCCCCACGAACTTCCGGCCGGCTGCACCCATTGCGGCACGTTGCTGCGGGTTGCTCAATAATTCGATGACCGCTGCTGCGATCGCGGTGTTATCGGTGCCGTCGACGACCATGCCAGTTTCGGCGGTGACGGTTTCCGGTGCACCGCCGGATTGTCCTGCGATGACGGGCACTCCGCACGCTTGGGCTTCGAGGTAGACAATGCCCAGCCCCTCAACATCCAGCCCACCGCCGCGTGTGCGCGCAGGCATAGCCATCACATCAGCCGACGCGACGATATCCCGCATGTCCTCCCGCGGCAGGCGGCCCAAAAAGCGCACGGCGTCCTCGACACCGTGGCGTCGCGCAAGCTTCTTCAAGCGCGGCTCGTACCGACCTTCGCCGACGACGGCGAGCGTCGCCCCCGGCACTGCATCGCGCACAGCCGGCCAGCACTCGATCAACCGGTCCTGCCCCTTGCGCGGCACCAGCCGGGAAGCCACCACGACCAAGGGGGCAGAGCCGAATCCGTAGCGGTCGCGCGCAGCAGCCCGCTGCTCGCTCGTTGCGGGACAGAAGAAGTCCGTGTCTACACCAGAAGGCAGCGGCACGAATGCGGGATGTCCACCGAATGCGGGGCGGAAACGACGGAGCGTGTACTCCGAGATATACGTGACCGTATCCGCCGCATTGCCGATCAGACGGAGCACCTGACGCGCTCCCGGCAACATCGACCATCCCACTTCGTGTCCGTGCGTCGTCGCCACGATTGTGCGTGCACCAGCTCTTCGCGCAGCTGGAGCCATCACAGCCAATGGCGCAGCCGCGCCGAACCAGACCGTGGTGATGCCGTGCTGTTCAATCAGCTCTTGCATACGGCGCACCGTCGCCGGAGTCGGCAGCATCATGTTCGCGGGCAGGCGGTGGACGGTGTACGGCAACGTAGCGTCGTAAAGCGATGCTTCATGCGCATCTTGCGTGGAGGCAAAGACGACGAGCGACTCCGGCCCACGCAGGCGCACGAATTCGTTCGTGAAATCCCGCAGATACGACTGAATCCCGCCGACTGTGGGCGGGAAATCATTCGTGACGAGAAGCGTTGCCATGCTGCCCAATAAGGGGGCGATTCGACGCGTTGCGCGACTAGTAGCGCACGGCGCCCTGGACGGGCATGGAATTCAAAGGCACGACCTGAACCGGAATGCCATAGTCCGCAGCGTGGACCACCTGGCCATTGCCCACGTACATGCCCACGTGAGTAACCCCCGGGTAGTAGCCGATGATGTCGCCGGGCTGCAGCTCGGACATAGACACCGGAGTGCCACCGGCGAGCTGTGCGCTGGAGGTACGCGGAATGGACTTGCCGTTCTGCTGGTACGCCCAGTACATCAGGCCCGAACAATCGAACTGGCCCGGGCCCGCAGCGCCCCAGCCGTACGGCGAACCGATCTTGGACAGCGCCGAGCCGACAACACCGTTCGCGGACGCGGACGGCGGCACATTGAGGCTGACCGGCCCGTTCTTCGCCTCCCAACGGGAACGCTGCTCCGGTGTGAAGGCGTCCACGCGCTTCTCCACATCCTTGACCTTGTCGTCGAGGTCGCGGCGCTCGCGCTCTAGTTTCTTGCGTTTGCCCTCAAGCTCGGATTGGCGGTAATTCGCCACTGCCACCGCGATATTCGCATCGGTCGCGCGCTGGGCAGCCCGCTGGTTGAGCCTCTGCGACTCGTCGAGCGTGCGCTGCGCAGAACGGGACAGGGAGCCGAGGTACGCTGCCCGGTCAATAGCTTCCTGCGGATTCGCCGACTCCAACGCATTCACATTCGCGTCATTCGACAGGTTGCGGTACTGGACGCGCGCACGGTTATCCACCTCGCCCTGCGCACCGTCCTGAGCGTCAGCGGCCTTGCGGGCATCACGCCGCGCATCGTCCGCCACCTTCTTCAGCGACTTCACCTCGCGCTCGCCCTTGGCGATATCGTCTTCGATCGCCTTGACTTCCTCAGCCTTCGAGGTGGCCTCATCCGAGATCTCGCTCATCTGCTTGATCAGGTCGTCGACCTCATCGGCCTGGGCAGGCGTAGCAATGCCGCCAGCTGCGATCGCCGACGCGAGACCGGCGGCGGCGAACGCCTTCGCGGCGCCATTGAAGCCACGAACACTCACACGGGAAGAAGCGCGGTGCGCACCCATCACGGGAACCTCTTCTTTCAAAAAACGCAGACGTCCCCCACGCACACTGTCGGGGCCGCAGCAACAGGTGAAAAGATTACAAACTTGTAACAAAACTAATCTGCAAACAGTCGCAGGTCAAACGCCCAGAACGGACAAGTTCCGCCACTGAAACAGGTGTGATCGAAGTGAAAAACGAGACAAAAACCGGCCGCGTACACCCCGTGGTTGCTGCGGGGTGCCGCGGCCGGTTGATCGCTCTTAAAAGCGTTACGCCTTAGAAGCGGACTGCCGAGTGGATCGGCATGTAGTTCAGCGGACGGTAGCCGACCGGGGTGCCGGAGTTCAGCGCGTCAATGATCTGGCCGTTGCCAGCGTAGATAGCAACGTGGGAAGCGCCGCTGTAGTACACGACGACATCGCCCGGCTGCAGGTCGGAGATAGCGACCTTACGGCCAGCGGCAGCCTGAGCGCCGGAGGTACGCGGGATCTGCTTGCCAGCCTGAGCGTGAACCCAGGAGGTGAAGCCGGAGCAGTCGAAAGCGTTCGGGCCAGCTGCGCCGTAGACGTACGGGGAGCCGATCTTGGACTTCGCGATGGACACGATGCGCTCGCCCTGGGACTGCTTCGGCTTCGGAGCCGGTGCCGGCTTCGGAGCAGGCTTAGCAGCGGCCGCACGGTACTCGGTCTGAGCCTTGGCCGGGGCGTACTTAGCCTCGACGCCTGCGATCCATGCACTGAAGCCCGGGACGTTGTTGACGCCCGGAACGTTCTTCACAGCGTCGATCGCTGCGCGGACATCCGCACCCTTGTCAGCCTTGCCGGCGAGGGACGGGATCCACTGATCAATACCCGGGACGTTAGCGATGCCCGGAACGTTCTCGATGCCCGGAACCTCAGTAGCGATGCCAGAGTTCGGGACGGTGACCTGAGCCGCGTTAGCGGTGGCCGGTACAAAAAGGGTTGCGCCCGCGACGATCGCGGAGGCGGTAGCGATGCTGCGCTTTGCAGTCGTGTTCTGGCGGCGGTGCTTAGCCATGGACAATCTCCAATATCTTCCAGTGTCGCCTACCGGGTTAGCTGACGGGTTCGGTGCAGGAAATCACCTTTGGGACGCTCCGGCGCACTCGGTGCGCGCTCCTTGCTTCCCGTTCACCCCAGGAAACGTTTTCGGTTCCCCGGCTTCCATCCCCGCCATGGGGGGCGGAGTGAAATTCGGCTTAATGTTCAGATGTCTTATCGCTTGCGCCTCTGTGGCCGCAAGGTCTCAGATAGGTTACGAAATGGACACGGACATTGTCTAGCGACGCGCCCGTTATCAATTCGTAATTTTCATCGGTGCCTTCGGTGAAGGCGATTTCTCGACATCTAGATTCCCGGGAGAAACTTTTCCCGGACGGCAAATATACTGCCTGACCTGCACAGTTCTTATCTGTGAACGCGCTGCGTAGCCTCTGTCCGAGAGACCCCATACCGTCAAAAAATTTAGTGTGACGCTCGTCACACCGTTACAAAAACGCTATAAATACGAAGAAAACCCCCTTCCCTGATCCGGACTGAACCGGACTCAAACGGAAGGGGGTTTTAAGCGCTGTAGCGCCTAGATTCTACTTGCGCTTGCGCTCAATAGCGCCAGCATCACGGTCGGAGGCATCCTTCTCGGCCTCGAGGGCGCGGAGGGTCTCCACCTCCTCGTGGTGGTTAGCACGCTTGATCTCGTTGCGCTTCGCGGTGATCGACGGATCATCCGGGGAGAATATGCCGGAGGTCTCCGAATCGGCATAGCCGAGCTCGTTGAGCTGCTTCGGCACACGTGCACCGGCGTACTCCAGCGGCAGCTGGTGGCCGTCGGCGTCGACCGGGCCCAACGGCTGATGCACACCGACGAAGGCGCCGTTCGGCAGCTTCTGGATGATACCGGTCTCGATACCGTGCTCCAGCACCTCGCGGTCGCTGCGCTGCAGACCAACGCAAATGCGGTAGGTGATGAAGTACGCCAGCGGCGGCAGGACGATCAAGCCGATACGGCCGACCCAGGTCATCGCATTCAGGGAAATCTGGAAGTGGTACGCGAACAAGTCGTTACCGCCGGACAGCGTCAGGAGCAGGAAGAAGACCAGGCCCATGACACCGATGCCGGTGCGCACCGGAACGTCGCGCGGACGCTGCAGCAGGTTGTGGTGAGCATCATCGCCGGTGACCTTCTTCTCGATGAACGGGTAGGTCAGCAGCAGGACGACCATCAGGCCTGCCAGCAGTGCGACCCAGAACACGCCCGGAATGGTGTAGTTGCCCAGGTAGAGCTCCCACGCCGGCATGACACGGGCGGCACCGTCAGTCCAGAGCATGTAGATATCCGGCTGGGAACCAGCGGAGACCTGCGACGGGTTGTACGGGCCGATATTCCAGATGGCGTTAATGGTGGTGACACCAGCCATCAAAGCGAGAACACCGAAGACCAGCATGCCGAAGCCCATGGCCTTCACGGCGAAGACCGGCATAATGCGGATGCCCACGACATTGTTCTCGGAGCGACCCGGGCCCGGGAACTGGGTGTGCTTCTGGAACCAGACGAGCAGCAAGTGCGCTGCAATGAGCGCGAGGATGATGCCCGGCAGGATCAGCACGTGAAGGATATAGAAACGGTCCAGCATGAGATCCGACGGGAAGTCGCCGCCGAACATTGCCCAGTGGAGCCAGGTACCGATGATCGGCAGACCAACGATGATGGCGGACATGATTCGCAGACCGACACCGGAGAGCAGGTCGTCCGGCAGGGAGTAGCCCATGAAACCCTCAGCCATGCCCAGCAGGATCAGGGTGACACCGATGATCCAGTTCGCCTCACGCGGGCGACGGAACGCGCCGGTGAAGAAGATGCGCATCATGTGGGCGAACATCGCCATCATGAACATCAGGGCGGCCCAGTGGTGCATCTGACGGACGAACAGACCGCCGCGGACCTCGAAGGAAATGTCCAGTGCCGTCGCGTATGCGCGCGACATTTCTACACCGTTGAGCGGCAGGTAGCCGCCGTCGTAGATGACCTTGGTGATGGACGGGTCGAAGAACAGGGCCAGGTAGACACCGGTCAGCAGGAGGATGATGAAGCTGTACAGCGCCATCTCACCCAGCATGAACGACCAGTGGGTCGGGAAGACCTTGTTCAGCTGCGGGCGGAGAATGCCCGCGATCGTGTACCGCGAGTCAATATTGTCCGCGGCTTGTTCCAGTTTCGTGCTCATTATGACTTACGCTCCCAGAATGCCGGGCCGACGGGCTCAATGAAGTCCCCGCGGGCGATGAGGTAACCGTCTTCGTCGATTTCAATAGGCAGCTGCGGCAGAGCGCGGGCCGCCGGGCCGAAGACCGGCTTGCCGTGCTCCAAAGCGTCGAACTGCGACTGGTGGCACGGGCACAGGATGCGGTTGGTCTGTGCCTCGTACAGAGAGGTCGGGCAACCGATGTGGGTGCAGATCTTCGAGTAGGCGTAGAAGTCGCCGTAGTGGAAGTCCTCCTGGCCCTCGCGCTCGATGACCTTGGCGGCATCGGAGGAACGCAGGCGGATCAGCATGACAGCATTGCGCGGACCGTGAATCGAGTGCATGTGATTCTCGTACACGTCGCGCTCGGCGTCGTACTTATCGCCGTCGTTGACATCCTCTTCCAGGAGCGGGAAGACCGTCTCCATCGAAGCGGCGTCGAGGTCCTCCGGGCGCATACGCACCAGACGGGACACGCCTGCGGTGCTGTAGTGCTTACCGGCCTCGGTGTCGTGCAACTCGGCGATCGCGGCGGTGTCGCGACCCAGGTAGAGCTTCTTGCCTTCGCGGGCCAGTGACCAACCCTGGGTCCACAGCGTGCCGTCGCCGTTGTAGTTCATCTGGTGACGAACGCGCCACGGATTCTTGATGATGCCACCGAGCGGGGCGATGATGACCAGACCAGCCATCAGACCAGCACCGCCGAGCAGGCCCTTCATGACGTTGCGACGACCAAGGGTGGAGGTCTGCCACGCATCGTTCAGAAGTGCCGTCGTGGTGCGGCGGTCCAGCTCGGAAGAACGTCCGTCGTGGCGACGCTGAACCGCGATCTCCTCCGGCACGAACTTCTTCACGTACTGGACGATTGCCACGCCGAGGGAAACGAGTGACAGACCCGAGGTCAGACCCAGCAGCGGGGTGTACAGGCTGTACATCCCCAGGCCTTCCTGACCATGGAAGCGAGCCTCCCACGGCCAGAACAGATAGACACCCAAGAAAGCGAGACCCGCGATGATGGACAGACCCAGCCAGATATTGATGCCAGCTGCGGCACGCTTTTCTGCCGGATCGTTCTCGATCGGGAAGCGCTCCTTGCGGTACGCCACCGTGACGTCGTCAAGCTCGGTGCCCAGTGCAGCGAGCTCCGCGTTGCTCATCTTGTCCAGCTCTTCGCTGGTGTAGTTCTTCTTTAGTTCATTGCTCATGAGCGCGATCCAATCCACATTGCGGCTGCACCGATGAGGGTGACGCCAATGATCCACATAGCCAGACCCTCAGCCACCGGGCCGATACCGCCCAGTGCCCAACCAGCCGGGCTCGGGGTCTCCTTCGACGACTTGATGAAGGCGATGATGTCGCGCTTCTCATCCGACGTCAGCTGACGGTCGGAGAACTTCGGCATGTTCTGCGGACCGGTCAGCATCGCCTGGTAGATCTCCTGCTCGTTCGCGGGATCCAGGTACGGCGCGTACTTACCGGAGGACAGGGCGCCACCGCGGCCCGTGAAGTTGTGGCAGGACGCGCAGTTGAGGCGGAACAGCTCGGAACCGCGTGCAACGTCAGCGGCCTGAATGTCGCCATCGAAGTTCTTACCGCGCAGCTCTTCCATAGCGATGGAGCCGTCCTCGTTGTACACGAGCTCCGGGCCGCCGCCATTTGCTGCAACATATGCGGCCATAGCCAGCGTCTGTGCCTCGGAGTAGCGCGGCTTCTTGCGCTCAGCCTGCGCGTCGTTGGACATCATCGGCATACGGCCGGAGTTGACCTGGAAGTACACGGCGCCCTCGCCGGTACCGATCAGAGAAGGACCACGGTCCTTCACGCCCTGCAGGTTCGCGCCGTGGCAGGTGATGCAGGCCTGCTCGTAGAGGTCTTTGCCTTCCTGGATCAGCGCTTGGTCATCGCGTTGGGCGGTGGCAACCTGCGCATCCGGAGTCAGGGCCGTAGCCAGCAGGCCGGCACCCGAGAGACCGATGCCGAGCGCCAGTGCGCCAGCCGCGGAGCGGCGCATCTTGCGGCGGTTCCGCGCCTTCTTTGGGGTGTTATCCATGTTGTTCCCTTAAGCGAAATCGGTGGTTAGTGCTTACGTCCGAAAGGCCGCGCTACTGAACCAGGTAGAGAGTAACGAACACGCCGATCCACACGACGTCGACGAAGTGCCAGTAGTAGGAGGTCACCATGGCGGCAGTTGCCTGCGCCGGGGTGAACTTCGACTTGGCCACACGGAGGATCACCACGACGAACGCGAGGATGCCCGCGGTCACGTGAGCCATGTGGAAGCCGGTGATGATGTAGAACACCGAGCCGTAAACACTGGACTGCGGGGTGATTCCCGCCATGACCATCTCGGTCCACTCAAATGCGACGAGGCCCAAGAAGACCACGCCGAGCACGATGGTCACGGTGAACCACTTGCGCAGACCGAAGACATCGCCCTTCTCAGCGGCAAAGACGCCGAACTGAGACGTGACCGAGGAGGTCACCAGGACGACGGTGATGATCGTGCCGAAGACCACGTTGAGGTGGTCCGTCTGGTTCGACCAATCGCCGGTGGACATGCCGTTTGCACGCGAGGTGAAGTACATCGCGAACAAGCCGGCGAAGAACATCAATTCTTGGGCGAGGAACACGATCGTGCCCACGCTGACCATGTTGGGTCGGTTCAGCACGGGAAGACGATCGGGCGCTGTCGCCATACCTGGGTTCGTTGTTGCAGTCGTCACGCGTATCAGTATCGCCTTTTTGAACCATAAAGTCACCTTGTTCACCCCCGAATTTTTCATGTGAGCACGACGCGGACCTGCCGTTTTCTTTTCGTTTCCTGCGCGTGTCGGTCCACATAAAAGTTGCGGGAACTATTTCGGCACGCTTTACGACGTTCATCGGTGCAGGTCACCGGCTAACGCTTGCGAGCACACTTCGCTGGACTGAAATCCGCATAAATCCCGCAACTGTCTTTCGAAAAATATCCGAAAAGTTTTTAGTTCCCGGGTGTGACTGGATTCACACATACGCCCTGCCAAAACGCCGGATGCCCCAAACTTTCGTATGACCCCCCCGCGTCAAGGCCATGCTCCCCCACCGCTCACGTGCGAAAAGCACGCATGAAAAAATCCCCGCACCGTCGAGATCAACGGTGCGGGGATGGGCGCGTGAAGCGTCGAAGGCGTTTAGTGCTTCTCGCGCGGAATGCCGTACTGCAGGTTCAGCTTGGTGGTCGCCCAGATAAGGATGACCGCACCAACGGCGAGCAGCCACAGCTGCCAGAAGGCAATGCCGAAGGCCATGAGGCAGATGCCGCCGGTCATAGCGAGCGGCCAGATGGAGCCCGGGGAGAAAAAGCCCAGGACGCCTGCGCTGTCCTCGACCTCAGCCTCTTCCCAGTCCTCCGGAAGAACATCGGTACGGCTCTCGGTGAAGTTGAGGTAACCGCCGAGCATGAACGAGAAGGCAGCTGCCAGAATCAGTGCGACACCGCCGGCCCATTCGTAGCCGTAGAGGTATGCATCATCGCCGACGTAGTTGGTGGCGAATGCGTAGATAACCGCCATGATCGTCAGGAAGACGCCGTTGGCGTAGAAGACTTTTGCTCCAGCTCCCATTGCTTTTCCCTAGCCTCTCTTAGACGTTCTGCACGGCGTTGTCGCCGCCGCGGGTACCGGTTCGGTCGGAGTTGAACGGACGGGTGGACGTTGCGAACGGCTCTTCGCCGATGGATGCGAGGGCCTCGGAGTTAGCCGCATCGGGGTTCTCCTCGCGGAAGCGCATGTAGTCGCGGAACTTCTCCGGGGAGACCGCGCGGATCTCGAAGTTCATCATTGCGTGGTAGGTACCGCACATCTCGGCACAGCGGCCGACGAATGCGCCTTCCTCATTGATCTGCTCGATCTGGAACCTACGCTCCTGCTGATTCTTCTCCGGGTGGGAGTAGACGTCGCGCTTGAACAGGAACTCCGGAACCCAGAACGCGTGGGACACGTCGCCGGATGCCAGACGGAACTCGATCGGAGTGTTAGTCGGAAGAACCAGCACCGGAACTTCCTCGGTCGTGCCGACAGTCTCAATCTTGTTGAAGTTCAGGTAGGACTTGTCCGACATCGAGTTGCCGTGGATCGGGTTCGCGTTGTGAACGTCCTCCGCATCCTTCTGGGACTCGTCGGCGATCTTCTGACGCTCAGCGTCAGTACCGTCATAGTCGGAACCAGTCGGCGAAAGCTCCGGACCGACGTGGGCGTAACCGAACTTCCAGTTCCACTGGAAACCGGTGACATCAACGGTGACTTCCGGATTCTTATCCAGAGCGACGACCTTGGTCTGCGCCTGAATGGTGAAGAAGAACAGCACCATCACAATGATGATCGGGACGATGGTCAGTCCCAGCTCCAGCGGAACGTTGTACTGCAGCTGCTTCGGGAATTCCCCGGCACCCTTCTTCTCGCGGCGCTTACCACCCCACGCGAAGATCGCGTAGAGGAAGATGCCCCACATGATGATGCCGATGATCCATGCAGCGAGCCAGACCCAAACCCAGAAGTTGTACATGCTTGCACCTTCAGGGGTGACGGGGTCCGGCCAGCCCATGTCGAGCAAGTTCGACAATGCGCTCGGCGGTTCAGCCTCACAGCCGGCGAGACCGAAGCCGCTCAGGGCGAGCAGCCCTGCGACTCCGAGCTTCTTGGCCAGGCCACGGTTCTTTGCCGTATCCACGTGTGTCTGCCTTCCTGTCCACACAAACGAAAAAGCTGTGAATACCCTTCAATCCTCTCCCCCGGCTGACAGCCAGCATGGGGCGAGCAGAGCAGAATATTCCTACCAAGTCAGAATAGATTATCCGCGCCCCGGACCTAACCCGCCGCGGTCCGCATGTTCAGCCAGCCCAATCAACTGCTGCGACCGGCGACCACACCGATCCGTTTACCCGCTGGTAACCGGCCACGTCTTCAGTGCCGGACATCTGAGCCGACTTGGCAATGTGCCCGCCGTCACACAAATCGCCAGAAATATCAACCGGAAGTTGCACCCCTATTGGGGACGGGCTAAAGGTTGGCTGACAGCACAACTAGAGCGCCTCACAGCAAGGCGGCGCGCCACGCGGGCGCGCGCTAATTCCAGTCGTGCCGGATGCGGCTTCTATTGTGGGTAGAGCTGAACTCACTTTCCTTAAATGACCAACTAAGGAGCCATTCCCATGTGCGGTCTTCTCGCCATGCTGACCAGCTCGTCTGACGCTTCCCGTTTCGTAGATTCCGCCGAGCGAGCTCTCCCCTGCTTCTACCACCGCGGCCCGGACGCTGCGGGCACCTGGCACGACGAGGACGCCGTCTTCGGCTTCAACCGCCTCGCCATTATCGATCTCGAGCACTCCCACCAGCCGTTGCGCTGGGGCCCGGCAGAGAACCCGGAGCGTTACGCCCTGACATTCAACGGCGAGATCTACAACTACGTCGAGCTGCGCGAGGAACTCACCGCCGCCGGCCTGACCTTCAACACCGAAGGCGACTCGGAGACCATCGTGGTGGGCTACCACCACTGGGGCGAGGACGTGGTCAAGCACCTGCGCGGCATGTTCGCCTTTGTCATCTGGGACACCGAAACACGCACGATGTTCGTGGCCCGCGACCAATTCGGCATCAAGCCGCTGTACTACGCCACCACCGACGCCGGCACAGTCTTCTCTTCGGAGAAGAAGGCCATCATGGAGATGGCAGAGGAACTCGGTCTGGATTTGAGCCTTGACCGCCGCGCTATCGAGCACTACGTCGACCTCCAGTACGTCCCGGAACCGGAGTCGCTGCACTCCTCTATCCGCCGTCTCGAGTCCGGCTGCACTGCCACGCTCACCCCGGGTGGCAACGTCGACGCGAAGCGCTACTTCAACCCGCAGTTCAATGTCGCCCCAGTGACCAAGGGCAAAGAGCACGAACTGTTCACGAAGATTGCCGGGGCACTGGAGGATTCCGTCGCAAAGCATATGCGTGCTGATGTGACCGTCGGCTCCTTCCTCTCCGGCGGAATTGACTCCACTGCGATCGCGACGCTGGCGAAGCGCCACAACCCGGACCTGCTCACCTTCACCACCGGATTCGAGCGCGAGGGCTACTCCGAGGTCGACGTCGCCGCCGAATCCGCGGAAGCGATCGGTGTCGAGCACATCGTGAAGGTCGTCTCCCCTGAGGAATACGCCGACGCAATCCCGAAAATCATGTGGTACCTCGACGACCCTGTTGCGGACCCGTCGCTCGTTCCGCTGTTCTTCGTCGCGCAGGAGGCGCGCAAGCACGTCAAGGTCGTGCTCTCCGGTGAGGGTGCCGACGAATTATTCGGCGGCTACACCATTTATAAGGAACCGCTCTCCCTCGCTCCTTTCGAGAAAATGCCCGATCCTCTGCTGAAGGGTCTGAACAAGCTCAGCCAGGTTCTGCCTGAGGGAATGCGCGGCAAGTCGCTGCTCGAGCGCGGCACCACCCCGATGGAGACCCGCTACTACGGCAACGCCCGCTCCTTCAATTACGACCAGCTGCGTCGCGTGCTGCCGTGGGCGAAGCCGGAATGGGACCACCGCGAGGTCACCGCACCGATCTACGCCCGCTCGAAAGACATGGATCCGGTCGCGCGCATGCAGCACCTCGACCTGTTCACGTGGATGCGCGGCGACATTCTGGTCAAGGCAGACAAGATCAATATGGCGCACTCCCTCGAGCTGCGCGTGCCGTTCTTGGACAAGGAAGTCTTCTCCGTCGCCGAGACCATCCCGCACGACCTGAAGATCGCGAATGGCACCACCAAGTACGCCCTGCGCAAGGCCATGGAGCAGATCGTTCCGCCGCACGTGCTGCACCGCAAGAAGCTCGGCTTCCCGGTGCCGATGCGCCACTGGCTCGCCGGCGATGAGCTCTACGGCTGGGCGCAGCAGACCATCAACGAGTCACAGACCGACGACATCTTCAACAAGCCCGAGGTGCTGGAGATGCTCAAGGAGCACCGCGACGGTGTCTCCGACCACTCCCGCCGCCTGTGGACCGTGCTCGCATTCATGATCTGGCACGGCATCTTCGTCGAGCACCGCATCGACCCGGGCATCGAACAGCGCGACTACCCGGTGCAGCTCTAACGCTCCCCTCGGCCCTACTACCCCGCCTCGCGGCACATCCACCGTGCCTGCACGCGGGGTAGTGCTGTCTCTACCTCGATTGCATAAACAGAGCTACTGACTCTACCTGCGCCCGGCTGTTCAATGAACACCATGACAACAACACAGCCAGCCACGACGCCACAGTCAGTCACGACTCAACCAAAGCCAAAGAAGACCGGACGCAGAATCCTGACCGTGATCGGGGTGCTCTTTCTCGCGGCCATGCTCGTCGCTGCAATCGCCACGTATTTCTACGGCCCCGCAGTCAGCGCGATGACGACCGGCAAGGCACGCTTCCTCGGCACGGATTCGCCCAAACGCTACACCTCCACCGTGCTGCAGCTCGCCGAACAGGGCATTTACAGCGATTCAGAGGAATTCGCGGCAGCCAGCGAGCACGCGAAGGAGGTGGCCAAGGACGCGGATTCGGTCGACGAGGTGCGCGCAGCGCTTGACGACGCCATTCATGCTGCTGGTGGCAAACACTCCCGCCTGTTCTCCCCGGAAGAAGCCAAGCAGCGCGTCGCCGATTCCGACGCCGCGGGTAGCGCCGCCGGTGCGGGGCCTGCTGTCGACGTGAACGGAGGCATCGCTGTCGCCACCGTCCCGGGTGTCTCCCGCCACGCTGACGTGCAAAGCTACGCCGACACGCTCGCGGACGGGCTGACCCAGGCGCGCGATGGCGGCGCATGTGGCGCGATCGTGGACCTGCGCGGCAACGACGGCGGCGATATGGGGCCGATGCTGGCCGGCCTGTCCCCGCTCATCCCTGACGGCACGGCGATGGAATTCGAGTATTCCGGCCGGACGTCGCCGGTGACCGTAGACGGCAATTCCGTGTCCGGCGGCGGCACTCCCCTGTCCACCCACGGCGGCAAATGGGACGTCCCGACCGCGGTCCTGGTGGACGAGGAAACCGCATCTTCCGGCGAGGCGACCATGCTGGCATTCCGCGGACTAGACAACTCCCGCAGCTTCGGCACCCCGACAGCCGGCTTCGCCTCGGCGAACACTGTCTATGACTTCCCCGACGGCAGCGAACTGATGCTCACTATCGCGAAGGACCGCGATCGGGAGGGCCGGACCTACGCCGAAGACCCGCTCGAGCCCGACACGAAAACCGAATCAGGAGACGCGGCGCTTGCCGAAGCCCAGAAATGGCTGCGCGACGACCACGGCTGCCAGTAACTGCACCGTGACCCGCTCCCGACGCATTGCCGGAGCAGCGGGAGCAGGTTTGCCTTTTGTGGTTTGCCTTTTGCGGTTATTTCCAAAAATTCACCTGGGCTTTTGCCGCTCTGGTGGCCTAAAAGGCAAACCACAAAAGGCAAACCTCCTTCAGCGCACGATTCCCCGTTCCGCGCGCACTTCCCCCGTTGCCCCATTGCACTCTCGGCACCGCACCAATGCCGGACTGACATCTCACAGCGCCCCGCCAGTACAGCAGCGCAAAAAGAAACACGCCCCGTAAAGGACGCGTTTTCACCACCCGCTTGGGGCGGACCAGCTGACTCTTAGTTGAAGGAGTCGCCGCAGGCGCAGGAGCCGCCGGCATTCGGGTTGTCGATGGTGAAGCCCTGCTGCTCGATGGTGTCAGCAAAGTCGATCTCCGCGCCCATCAGGTACGGGACGCTCATCTTGTCCACCACGAGGCGGACGCCGCCGATGACATCGGACTTGTCGCCTTCGAGGTCACGGTCATCGAAGTAGAGCTGGTAGCGCAGCCCAGCGCAGCCACCCGGCTGAACGGCGATGCGCAGGGACAGGTCGTTGCGGCCTTCCTGATCCAGCAGCGCCTTCGCCTTGGCGGCCGCTGCCTCAGTGAGCTTGACGCCGGTTGCGGAAGTCGGTGCAGTCATGAACGTTTCTCCTTGCCTACGAATCGTTTCAGGTTCCCGAGCCTACTCCCGGCCGGCACCTGGATGCTAGTACACCCTAACTTGCGCTGGTCACTGCTCAAAAAACGAGACAATAACGAAACCTGAGCGTGATACCGCGCTTGTATATTTGTTCAACACCACGCTGCGCACCCGTATTCCCACCAGCCCACGGCGGTTTTGTAGCCTAGAGTGCGTGAAACTTCCCTGGCAGAAATCCGATGCCCGCGCGGCAAAAGGCGCAGCCGCCGACAGCGGCTCCACCAAGCTCGACCTCGGCGACAACGCCAAGGACACCAAGAAGGCCTCTTCCGCGAAGAAGAACTCGGCGAAGAAAAACTCCGCCTCCACAGGCGCCCAAGACACAAAGCAAGGCGACAAGAGCGACCGCCCGCTGGGCAAAGACGGCAAGCCACTGCCGAAGGGCTACACCCCACCGAAGGGGCGCCCGACGCCGAAGCGGCACGACCAGGAAGTCAAGCGCGGTGTCGTGCGCGACCCGAACGCCATGTCCAAACCGCAGCAGGCGCAGAAGCGCAAGGAGCTGAAGGCCTCCATGTCCAAGGAGGAGTGGAAGGACTACAAGAAGCAGGAACGCGCCGAGCGCCGTGAGCGCAACAAGGAAATTCAGGCTCGCATGGACGCAGGCGACGAGCAGTACTTGATGGAGCGCGACCAGGGCGACGTCCGCCGCTACGTGCGCGACTGGGTGGATTCCCGCCGCTTCTTGGCCAACTACATGCTGACCACGATGGTCGTGCTGCTCGCCATCATGCTTCTGGGCACTTTCTTGCCGCGCGTCGCGGAGATTCTGTCGCTGGTGTCCATGATCTTCATCGTGGCGATCTTCGTCGAGGCCGTGCTGATCGGCCGCCGTGCGAACCGCGCTGTGCGCGAGAAATTCCCGGAGACGGACGAGACGGGCTTCGGCCTGGGCATGTACGCCTACTCGCGCGCCTCCCAGCCGCGCGGTTGGCGCACCCCAAAGCCGCAGGTCGCAATCGGTTCCAAGGCGTAGCGCCAGGGAATAGCGCAGAAAGCAGGCCACGTCATCATGAGCGTTTCGCTGGACTTCAACCCAGTCCCCATGCCGGACAGTTCCGCTGAGGCTCGGGTGCGCACCGCGATGACGGAGAATCCGCGCGGTGTGTCGTTCGGCAGGCTCGCGGGGATCGGCGCGTGGTTAGCAGGACGCCAGGGAGAAGCTCCCCCGCGGCCTGTTCAATCGCCGAAGATCGTCGTATTCGCCGGCGACCACGGCATCGCCTCCCGCGGGGTATCCGCATACACGCCGGAGGCATCGGTTCTGCAAGCCGACGAGATTGACGCGGGAGCAGCTCCGGTGAACACGTTGGCGCGCATCGCCGACGCCCCGGTGGAACTCGTCCGCGTGAGCCTCGCCGAAACCGGTTCGCTCATCCGCGAAGCGTCCGGCGCAATCGATATCGAGGATGCGATGAGCGACGACGAGTTCGTTCGCGCCGCAGAGCTCGGCAGGACCATCGCTGACACGGCGATCGATTCCGGGTGCGATCTCGCCGTGATCGGGGACATCGGGGTGGGCAACACGACGGTTGCCGCGGCAGTCATCGGCACGCTCACCTTCACCGAGCCCGTCGTCGCGGTCGGCCGCGGCAGCGGCATCAATGACGAGACCTGGAAGATCAAGGTCACCGCCGTGCGCGACGCGATGTTCCGCGCACGCGAGATCAATGACGATGTCGCGGAGGTCCTCCGCCGCATTTCATCACCGGATTTCGTCGCGGAGGTCGCGTTCATCGCGCAATGCGCGGCACGACGTACGCCAGTGCTTATCGACGGCGCGTTTCCCGCAGCCGCCGCCTACACCGCCGAGCGGCTCGCTCCCGGTGTGAAAGAGTGGCTGCTCGCCGGCCAGCTCAGCCCAGAGCCCTGCCACACTGTGTGTCTGAAGGCCCTGGACCTGACCCCGGTGGCGGCACTCGACATGACCACCGGTCAGGGTGCCGGCGGTGCCGCTGTCTTACCGCTCGTCACCGCGGCTGCGGAGCTCGTCGCCGACGAGATGCGTTCCCAGAACGGCGCCGAGCAATAGCTGAGCTGTAACAGCGCACCCCTACTTCGCGGGCACGAGCGTGTGCAACCAGCCGTGAGTGTCCTCGTGCTCGCCGCGCTGAATCTTGGTCAGGCGCTCACGCATCTTCATCGTGACATCGCCAGCCTCATTGTCGTTGACGGTGAAGTCGATCCCGTTGCCGACAACGTGGCCGACCGGGGTGATCACGGCAGCGGTGCCGCACGCTAAGGTCTCGGTCAGCTTGCCGTTGGCAACGTCGGTCATCCAGTCATCGACGGAGATGCGGACCTCTTCCGTGTCATAGCCGAGGTCTTCGGCGACCTGCAGCAGCGAGTCACGCGTGATGCCCGGCAGCAAGGAGCCGGACAGTTCCGGCGTGACCACCTTGACGCCGTCGTCGCTCGAACCGTAGACGAACATCAGGTTCATGCCGCCCATCTCCTCGATGTAGGTGCGCTCAATCGCATCCAGCCACACGACCTGGTCGCAGCCCTGCTCCTTAGCTTGAGCCTGTGCGAGCAGCGACGCAGCGTAGTTGCCGGCGAATTTCGCAGCACCGGTACCGCCCGGCGCGGCGCGGACATAGTCCTCGGAGATCCACACCTTGACCGGCTTGATACCGCCGTCGAAGTACGCACCCGCCGGGGAGGCGATGACGTAGAAGGTGTAGGAGTTCGCCGGTTTCACACCGAGGCTGACCTCGGTAGAGATCATGAACGGGCGCAGGTACAGCGCAGCCTCGCCGCCAGCCTCCGGCACCCATGCCTCATCGATTTTGACGAGCTGGCGCAGGGACTCGAGGAAGTACTCGTCGGGAAGCTCCGGCATGGCCATGCGCTGCGCGGAGTTCTGCATGCGGTGTGCATTCTGCTCCGGGCGGAAGGTGGCGATGGATCCGTCCGGCTGACGGTACGCCTTCAGGCCTTCGAAGATCGCCTGGCCATAGTGGAAGACCATGGCCGCTGGCTCGAATTCAAGCGGCGCGTACGGCTGCACGCGGGCATTGTGCCAGCCCTCGTCCTCGGTCCAGTCAATCGCGACCATGTGGTCGGTGAATTCCTGGCCAAATTTCGGATCTTTGAGAATCTCCGCGCGCTGCTCGTCGCTCGCAGGATTCTCGTTTTCTCGCACGGTGAATTCCAAGTTCGTCATGCCTCCCAAGCATACGCTGGCTGTCAGCAGCCGCAGCCAGTTTCCGAGCACGGTACTGGCGTAGGATCGGCCGCGAGAATCGCACGTACTGATTGTCTTTAGAAGGAGTATGCGTTCAATGCTTCCTCATACCACCGGTGTTCTTCCCTCCCACGGCACGCTGCCCGACGTCGACTTCGCCGCGACGACAGACAGCACGCTTATCGACGGCGCGGCGCGCCTCATCCCCATCGCCCAGGGCGACGCACTGGAGCTGCCGGTGTCGGCATTGACCCGCGATGGCCTGCTGGAAGCACTGGAAGCTGTGGGGGCGACGGGCGCCCACGGCGAGATCACCAAGGTGGTTCTCGACGGTGTCCTCTATATCTCGGTCGGACTCGGCGAGGACACCTCCGCGACCTCCGTCCGCCGCGCGATGGGCGTTGCTGCCCGCTCTTTGAAAGGCATTGACCGCGCGGTCGTCTCGGGTGAATTCGGTGTCGGCGCGATCGTCGAGGGCCTGTTGCTCGGCGGCTACAGCTACTCCGGGTTGAAGACTCGCGACAGCGAAAACAGCGAGAACAGCGCAAACACTGAAGCCGAGAAGACCAAGGACACATCCTTGGCTATCACGGTGCTCGGCCGCGAAGACGAGCGCGAGGAATTCGAGACTGCTGCGACGATCGGCCATGCCGTTGCTCTGGCACGCGATCTGGTGAATACCCCGTCGAATCTGCTCTACCCGGAGGTCTACGCCGCTCACGCCAAGAAGGTCGCCACCGATGCCGGCTTGGCTGTCGAGATTCTCGACAACGCGCAATTGCGTGAGCAGGGGTTCGGCGGCATCACTGCTGTCGGCCAGGGCTCCGAGCACGCGCCGCGCTTGGTCCACCTGACGTGGGCTCCGGAGAACGCCTCCGCCGAGACATCGGTCGCGCTGGTGGGCAAGGGCATCACCTTTGATTCCGGCGGCATTTCCATCAAGCCGTCAAACGGTATGGAGCAGATGGTGATGGACATGGGCGGTTCCGCAGCCGTGCTCGCTACTGCGTGCGCCATTGCTGCGCTGAATACTCCGGTGCGAGTAGAGGCCTGGATGCCGCTCGCGGAGAACATGCCGTCCGGTTCTGCACAGCGACCAGGCGATGTGATCACCCATTACGGGGGTATCACGAGTGAGATCATCAACACAGACGCGGAAGGCCGACTCGTGCTCGCTGATGCGATTGCACGCGCCTGCGAGGACTCCCCCACCCACCTGATCGAGACCTCCACGCTCACCGGCGCGCAGATGGTCGCCCTGGGCAAGCGGACCTTCGGCGTGATGGGCAGCGACAATCTGCGCGACCGTATCGCAGAGAACGGCCGCGACATCGACGAACCTGGCTGGGCAATGCCGCTGCTGGAGGAGCACGAGGACGAGATTTCCTCCAAGGTCGCCGACGTGAAGAACGCCAACAGCGACCGTTTCGGCGGGATGGAATTCGCAGCTACCTATCTGTCTCGCTTCATCGGCGACGACATTGAATGGGCCCACGTGGATGTGGCGAGCCCCGCTTGGAATACGGGCGCGCCCCACGGTTTCACCCCCGGCCGCGCCACAGGCGTGCCGGTGCGGACGCTGGTGGAGACCATTCGCGGCCTCGCCTAACCCAGCTCTTCTTCCGATGAATCCCCAGTTAGGGGAATGTTCTACTCGCCGCGCTCGAACCGGGCGCGGCGTTCTTTTTGTTCGGCACGCTTGCGCAGGATGCGCTCCTGCTCCATCCGCTTGCGCATGCGGTCGGGGTAACCGGTCTCCTCGACGTCGTAAAGCGCGATGCCCAGTTGTTTCGCGACCACGTCGATGCCCTTCGGTCCGCCGATCCGGCGACGGGTGAATTCCCCGTTTTCCGCGACAAGCACGACCGACATCTCGTTGACCAGCGTTTCCGGTTCAACAAACCCTTCAACGAAGGCGTGCTGTGCGGTCCACTGCTCGAGGTACCTGATGTCTTCCGGCCGCACGGTCTCGCCGGGGCCGCGAGGCGGTTTGATCGGCGAGTTCTTTTTGCGGGAACCGAAGATATTGAACACGCACCACATCATATAAGGCGATATAGAACACACCCCAAAGCAGAGATCTGCGCACGCACCATACTGGCTAAGCAGGTACGCTGGTGGCGTATCAACGTCTGCAATTTTTTGAGGAGACTCCATCAACATGGCTCACTCTGTAGAGATGCCCGAGCTGGGCGAATCGGTCACCGAAGGCACCATCACCACGTGGCTGAAGGAAGTCGGCGACACCGTCGAGGTCGACGAACCTTTGCTCGAGGTCTCCACCGACAAGGTCGACACCGAGATCCCGTCCCCGGTCGCCGGCGTTCTGCTGGAGATCAAGGCTGAGGAAGACGACACCGTCGAGGTCGGCGAGGTCATCGCCGTTGTCGGCGACGAAGGCGAGAAGCCCTCCGACGATTCCGACGACGACGCTGCTGCTTCCGAGGATAAGGCCGAGGACGAGAAGAAGACCGAGTCCGCACCGGCGAAGAAGTCCGGCGGTTCCGGTTCCGCTACTGACGTCGAGATGCCGGAGCTCGGCGAGTCCGTCACCGAGGGCACCATCACCACCTGGCTGAAGGAAGTCGGCGACGAAGTCGAGGTCGACGAGCCGCTGCTCGAGGTCTCCACCGACAAGGTCGACACCGAGATCCCGTCCCCGGTCGCAGGCACGCTCGTTGAGATCCTGGCGCAGGAAGACGACACCGTCGAGGTCGGCGAGGTCATCGCCCGCGTCGGCGACGCTGACGCAGTTGCTTCCGGCTCCGACGATTCCGCTGACGAGGCAGAAGAGGAAGAGGCCGCGGCTCCGGCAGACGCTCCGAAGAAGTCTGCACCGAAGTCCTCCTCCGACAAGAAGGGTTCCGGCGAGTCCACTGAGGTCGCTATGCCGGAGCTCGGCGAGTCCGTCACCGAGGGCACCATCACCACTTGGTTGAAGGAGGTCGGTGACCTCGTTGAGGTCGACGAGCCGCTGCTCGAGGTCTCCACCGACAAGGTTGACACCGAGATTCCGTCCCCGGTCGCAGGCACCCTGCTGGAGATCCTCGCCGACGAGGACGACACCATCGAGGTCGGCGCCGCGATCGCACGCATCGGCGATGCCGAGGCTGCTGCTGACGATTCCTCTGACGACGCTGAGGACGAGGAAGAGGAGAAGCCGGCTCCGAAGAAGGAAGAGCCGAAGGAAGAAAAGAAGGCTGAGCCGAAGCAGGAGAAGAAGGCTGAGAAGTCCGCTTCTGCCACCACCTCCGCGAAGGTCAACAACGGCGGCAAGGTTCCGTACGTCACCCCGCTGGTCCGCAAGCTCGCTGAGAAGCACGGCGTCGACCTGAACTCCGTCGAGGGCACCGGCGTCGGCGGCCGCATCCGCAAGCAGGATGTCCTCGCCGCTGCCGAGGGCGGTTCCGCTAAGGGCGCATCCGAGGCCACGGACACCAAGGCTGCTGCAGAGTCCGCACCGAAGGCTTCCGGCCCGCGTGCACGCTGGTCCACCAAGGCCGTCGACCCGGCCAAGCAGGAGCTCATCGGCACCACGCAGAAGGTCAACCGCATTCGCGAGATCACCGCTGCGAAGATGGTCGAGTCCCTGCAGATCTCCGCACAGCTCACCCACGTCCAGGAAGTCGATGTCACCCGCATCGCCGACCTGCGCAAGAAGGTCAAGCCGGCATTCGTCGAGAAGCACGGCGCGAACATCACGTTCCTCGCCTTCTTCGTCAAGGCTGCGGCTGAGGCTCTGGTCTCCCACCCGAACGTCAACGCCTCCTACGACAAGGAGACGAAGGAGATCACCTACCACGAGGACGTCAACATCGGCATTGCCGTTGACACCCCGATGGGCCTCCTGGTGCCGGTTCTGAAGCAGACCCAGAACATGTCCCTGGCTGAGATCGCTCAGGGCATCGGTGACCTGGCTGCGCGCGCACGTGACAAGAAGCTGCGCCCGGACGACCTGTCCGGCGCGACCTTCACGGTCACCAACATCGGTTCCGCTGGCGCGCTGATGGACACCCCGATCCTCACCCCGCCGCAGTCCGGCATCCTGGGCACCGGCGCGATCGTGAAGCGTCCGGTCATCGTCACCGAGGACGGCATCGACTCCATCGCGATCCGCCAGATGTGCTACCTGCCGTTCACCTACGATCACCAGATCGTCGACGGTGCTGACGCAGGTCGCTTCATCACCACGATCAAGGACCGCGTCGAGGCAGGCGACTTCGAGGACGACATGGACCTCTAAGTCCACACTGAACCTGGGTTCTTCGAACGGCCCGGCACTGACCACGACGGTCAGTTGCCGGGCCGTTTTATCTGCCAAAACGCTCCTTGAGCGCAGTCGATACACTGGTTTTCATGTCACAGGATTCGACTGCGAACAACGCCGAGAAGAACAGCTACAAGTCTTTCCGCAACCACCCCGCCCACTTCATGGAAGAAGCGCTCGGCGGGCTCGTCGCCGCCCACCCGAATGCGCAGTGGCACGAGGAAGGCTTCATCGGGCTGGCAGAGGAGAACGACGGCAACGCCGACCGCCACGTCGCAGTGATCTCCGGCGGCGGTTCCGGCCACGAGCCGATGCACGCCGGCTTCATCGGTTCCGGCATGCTCGACGCAGCCTGCCCGGGACTGCTGTTCACCTCCCCCAACGCCGTCCAGATCACTGCGGCGACTGAATGGGCGGACCGCGGCGAGGGCGTCGTGCATGTGGTGAAGAACTACACCGGCGACGTCATGAATTTCTCCGTCGCCGCCAACAGCGTCGACGCTGAGGTGGCCACGGTGACTGTCGCAGACGATGCGGCGACCGAGATCGATGACGACGATGATTCCCCGGGGCGCCGCGGCACTGGCGCGACCATCATCGTGGAGAAGATCGCGGGCGCGTCCGCCGCACGCGGCGACGATCTGGCGACGGTCGCCGCGACCGCGCAGAAGGCCGCGGACCAGTCGCGCAGCATGGCTGTCGCGCTCATGCCGGGGCACCTTCCCACCAGCGACCGCCAGACTTTCGATTTGGACGAGGGCGAGATCGAGATCGGTGTCGGCATCCACGGCGAGCCGGGCGTGGAGCGCCGTGACACCACGCTGGGAGAGGCACCGACCGCGGAAGCGCTCGTCGAAGAGCTGCTGGACGGCATCACCGAATCCCTCGGCAACGCCGATGTGGCGCTCGACGGCGTCGATGTCGTCCTGCTGGTCAACGGCCTCGGAGGCGTGAGCGAGCTGGAGCTGGATTTGGTCTTCGGTCAGGCCTTGGGCCAGCTTGGGGAACGCGGAGCGACGGTCCGACGGGGCATTGTGGGAACCCTGGTCACCTCCATGAACATGGCGGGCGTGTCCCTGACCGTCACCGTCGTCGACCACGAGCTGCTGGAGCTCATCGACGCTGACACGGCGGCCCCGGCGTGGCCCGCGGTCGTCGCCGATCCGCAGTACTCCCCGGCCCTCATGGTCGACGACAGCGAGGCTCCGAATGACGGTGCCGAGAACGAGTGGCTGAGCGCCTTCGCCGACCGCCTCGGCAAATCCTACGACGACCTCACCGAGCTGGACCGTGTGGCGGGCGACGGCGACTTCGGGCAGAACCTCGAGGCGGCCTTCGGCGATATCGAGACCCCGCTCAACGGCAGCGACGCCGAAGTGCTCGAATTCTTCGCCCACCGCATGCTGTTGCGCGCCGGAGGCACATCCGGCGCAGTATTGGGCACGCTCTTCCGCGAGATGAGCGACGCTTTCGCCGAAGCAGAGGTGGACTCCCGCGATGCCGATGCCGCCGACTTCGTCCGCGCCCTGAGCACTGGCCTGAACAACAGCGTCGACGCGATCACCGAGCTTGGCGGTGCGAAGGAGGGCGACAACACATTGATCGACTCCCTGGCACCTGCCGCGAAGGAAGCGGCCAAGCTTGCCGACGGTTCGGCCGCGGGCTCGATCAGCGAGGTCCTCAAACAGATTCATGCCCCCGCTGTGGAGGGCGCGAAGTCCACCCGTGGCATGCAGGCCAAGAAAGGCCGTGCTTCTTACCTGGGAGAATCTGCCGCCGATGTGCCGGATCCCGGCGCGATCGCCATCACATGGTTGTTCGGCGAGGCAGCCGTCGACGAGTTCTAAAACACGGTTTTCTACACTCGTAGGCAAACGTTAAACGTGACGCACTAAATACTGAAGGAGCTAGTTGACGTGGATTACATTTCCCGCCATATCGGCCCGACGGACAGCGAGCGCTCAGTCATGCTCGATGCCGTGGGCTACGGTTCAATCGACGAGCTTGTGGCCGCCGCTACCCCACCGGGCATCCTGGCGAAGGCACCGCTTGACCTGCCGGAGGCGCTGACGGAGCAGGAAGCCCAGAACCGCCTGCGGGAGCTGGCCGGAAAGAATACTGTACTAAAGGCCTTCTACGGCCAGGGATTCTCCTCCACCATCACTCCCCCGGTGATCCGCCGCGGTGTCGTGGAGGATGCTGGCTGGTACACCGCCTACACCCCGTACCAGCCGGAGATTTCCCAGGGCCGCTTGGAGGCGCTGCTCAATTTCCAGACGATGGTGCAAGACCTCACGGGTCTGCCGATCGCGAATGCATCGCTTCTCGACGAAGCGTCTGCCGTCGCCGAGGCCATCGGCCTGATGTCCCGCAAGGTGAAGAAGGGCCGCCGCGTGCTTCTCGACGCACGCCTGCACCCCCAGGTCATCGCCGTCGCCGCGGAGCGCGCGCGTGCCCTGGATCTTGAGGTGGATGTCACCGCGCTCGACTCGAACCTCGTCGGCGAGGACTTCGTCGGTGTCGTTCTGGCGTACCCGGGCACCGAGGGCGACATCGTCGACCCGCGCCCGGTGATCGAGGCGATCCACTCCCGCGGCGGCCTCGCCACTGTCGCCGCTGACCCGCTGTCGCTGCTGCTCCTGGAATCCCCGGGCGAGCTCGGCGCGGATATCGCCGTGGGCACCACGCAGCGCTTCGGTGTGCCGCTGTTCTACGGTGGCCCGCACGCCGCGTACATGGCTGTCTCCGACAAGCTCAAGCGCCAGATGCCGGGCCGCCTGGTCGGCGTGTCCGTCGACGCGGAGGGCTACCCGGCCTACCGCCTGGCGCTCCAGACCCGCGAGCAGCACATCCGCCGCGAGAAGGCTACGTCCAATATCTGCACCGCCCAGGCGCTGCTGGCGGTCACCGCCTCGATGTACGCCGTGTACCACGGGCCGGAAGGCCTGCGCGAGATCGCGCGGGACGTGCACGAATGGGCGGGGCGCTTCGCGGCGTCGATAAGCAATGCTGGCTTGACCGTCAAGCACGACGCGTTCTTCGACACCGTGGCTGTCACCGTCCCGGGCCGCGCGCAGGGCATTGTCGACACGCTGGCCGATGCCGGCTACCTCGTGCGCGCCGTCGACGAGGACACCGTGGCTGTCAGCTTCGGCGAGGACACTGAAAACGCCGATCTGGCGGCGCTGCTCAACGGCTTCGGCATCATCGATGACCCCGCTGCTTCGGCGGAGAATCACCTGCCGGATGCGCTCGCGCGCACCACCGAGGTGCTCACCCACGAGGTGTTCAACACCCACCACTCCGAGACGATGATGATGCGCTACATCCGCTCGCTCGGCGACAAGGACTTGGCTCTCGACCGCACGATGATCCCGCTGGGTTCGTGCACGATGAAGCTCAACCCGACCGCGGGTCTGGAGGCCATCACGTGGCCCGGCTTCGCAAATGTCCACCCGTTCACCCCCGACAAGTACACCGAGGGCTGGCGCGAGCTGATCGACGAGCTGACCGGCTGGCTGGTGGAGATCACCGGTTACGACGCAGTGTCCGTCCAGCCGAATTCCGGCGCGACCGGCGAGCTGGCTGGCCTGCTGGCCATCCGCCGCTACCACGTGGCTAACGGCGATACCGAACGCGATATCTGCCTGATCCCGGCCTCCGCGCACGGCACGAATGCGGCGTCGGCGACACTGGCGAACCTGCGCGTGGTCGTTGTGAAGACCGCCGAGGACGGCTCGATCGACATCGCCGACCTGGATGCCAAGCTGGAGCAGTACGGCGAGCACATCGCGGCCATCATGATCACTTACCCGTCCACGCACGGCGTGTACGAGGAGACCGTCACCGAGGTCGCGGACAAGGTTCACGCTGTCGGCGGCCAGGTCTACATCGACGGCGCGAATATGAACGCCCTGACCGGTCTTGCTCGCCCGGGCGATTTCGGCGGCGATGTCAGCCACCTGAACCTGCACAAGACCTTCACCATCCCGCACGGCGGCGGTGGCCCGGGCGTCGGCCCGATCGGTGTCGGTGCCCACCTCACCCCGTTCCTGCCCGCCGACCCGCAAATGTCCGGCGTGGACGCGGCCAAGGAAGCCGCCGAGGGTGCCGGTGTCCCGATCTCCGCGACGACCTACGGCTCCGCAGGCGTGCTGCCCATCTCCTGGGCATACATCGCCATGTCCGGTGCTGATGGCCTGGCTTCGGCCACCCGCAACGCGATCCTCAACGCCAACTACCTGGCGCACGAGCTCAACGACTCGTTCCCGGTGCTCTACACCGGCAACGCCGGTCTTGTGGGCCACGAGTGCATCATCGACCTGCGCGAGATCACCGATGCCTCCGGCGTCACCGCAGCCGATGTGGCTAAGCGCCTCGTCGACTACGGCTTCCACGCCCCAACGCTCGCCTTCCCCGTTGCCGGCACGCTCATGATCGAGCCGACCGAGTCCGAAGACATCGCCGAGCTGCAGCGCTTCGTCACCGCGATGCGCTCCATCCGCGCAGAGATCCAGGACATCATCGACGGTAAGGTGGCCTACGAGGATTCCGTCATTCACCACGCGCCGTACACCGCACGCAGCCTGGTCACCTCCAATTGGGACTACGCCTTCACCCGCGAGCAGGCCGCCTACCCGGTCGAGTCCCTGCTCACCGGCGGGAAGTACTTCCCGCCGGTGCGACGCATCGACGAGGCCTACGGCGACCGCAACCTCGTCTGCGCCTGCCCACCGCCGGAAGCATTCGACCTCTCCGCCTCCCCTGAGGACGGCGAGATCATCGAGCCTGTCGTCACCGAAGAAAACAGCAAGTAAAGGAGCACACACATGCCACAGACCCCGCTGCACGCCAAGCACGAGGCGCTCGGCGCATCGTTCACCGACTTCGGCGGCTGGACCATGCCGCTCAAATACGGCAGCGAGCTCGAAGAGCACCGCGCCGTGCGCAACGCCGTGGGCATTTTCGACCTGTCCCACATGGGCGAGATCGACGTCACCGGCCCGGATGCCGGCGCGTACCTCGACTACGTCCTCATCTCCAACCTGTCCAACCTCAAGGTGGGCAAGGCCAAGTACTCCATGATCGTCGACGAGAACGGCGGGATCCTGGATGATCTGATCACCTACAAATTCTCCGACGACCACTTCATGGTCGTGCCCAACGCCGCCAATACCGCGACCGTCTGGGCCGCCTTCGAGGCACGCACCGAGGGCTTCGACGTTGAGATCCGCAACGACTCCGAAGCGGTGGCGCTCGTCGCCGTCCAAGGCCCGGGATCGCTCGAGGCACTCACGCCGTTGCTTGCCGACGACCCGGCGCCCCTCGCCTACTACTCCGGCGCGTGGACCACTCTGAAGTCTGACGGCTCCGACGTGGAGGTCTTCGTCGCCCGCACCGGTTACACCGGCGAGGACGGCTTCGAGCTCTTCTGCCAGAACGAGGATGCCGAGAAGATCTGGGATGCCGTGATCGACTCCGGCATTCCTTGCGGCCTCGCCTCCCGCGACTCCCTGCGCCTGGAGGCTTCCATGCCGCTGTACGGCCACGAGCTCACCGCCGACATCACCCCGGTGGAGGCAGGCATGGGCCGTGCCTTTGCCAAGAAGGAAGCGAATTTCGTGGGCAAGGACGCCCTGACCGGACGCGAGCCATCCGTTGTCATCGCCGGCCTGACCTCCGAGGAGCGCCGCGCCGCCCGCGAAGGTGCAGAGGTCTTCCTCACAGATGAGGACGGCTCTAACACCCGCATCGGCGTGGTCACCTCCGGCCAGCCCTCCCCCACTTTGGGCCACCCGGTGGCTCTTGCACACATTGATCCCGCGCACGCTGAGCCGGGCACTAAAGTGGAGGTCGACATCAGGGGTAAGCGCTACGCTTACACCATCTCTGAGACCCCCTTCTACTCCCGAAAGGACAAATAAGAATGTCTGATCTGCCCCAGGATTTCTCCTACTCCGAGGACCACGAGTGGGTCAACGCCGCCGCTGACGCCGTAGAGGGACAGACCGTCCGAATCGGCATCACCTCTGTGGCCACCGAGCGCCTCGGCGAGATCGTCTTCGCCGAGCTGCCGGCTGTCGGCGACACCGTGACTGCAGGCGAGACCTGTGGTGAGGTCGAGTCCACCAAGTCCGTCTCCGATCTGTACTCCCCGGTCACCGGCAAGGTCACCGCGGTCAACGAGGACATCGAAGACAACTACGAGGCGATCAACAACGACCCGTTCGGTGAGGGCTGGCTCTTCGAGGTCGCCGCAGAATCCGCAGGTCCGCTCATGACTGCCGACGAGTACGGTTCCGCAAACGGCCTGTAAACGGTGCCCTCTTAAGCCGACGCGGCGGGAGGTCTACCATGAAGGGCATGAGTGCCCCGCGTGAACCGTTCTTCCCCGCCGACCGCTCCATCCGAGCCTCAGATTCCCCACTAGACGTGCGGGAACTGGGGCTCGTGGACTATTCGGAGACCTGGGAGCTGCAGGCGAAGCTCGCCTCCCAGCGTGCTGACGACGAGATCGGCGATACGTTGTTAGTACTGCAGCATCCGAATACATACACCGCCGGCAAGCGCACCCAGCCGGAGGACCTTCCCGATAACGGCCAGCCCGTTGTCACCGTCGACCGCGGCGGCCGCATCACCTGGCACGGCGAGGGCCAGCTGGTCATCTACCCCATCATCAAGCTCGCCGACCCCGTCGATGTCGTGGACTTCGTCCGCCGCATCGAGGAAGCCATGATCGCCACGATCCGCGAGTTCGGTGTGGAGGACGCTGGCCGCATCGACGGCCGCTCCGGTGTCTGGGTGCCAGCAGATGATCCGTCGATAGGCGTGCGCCGCGACCGCAAAGTCGCCCAGCTGGGTATCCGCATCACCCGCGGCGTGACCATGCACGGCCTCGCCGTCAACTGCAACAACACCCTCGAATACTTCGGCCACATCGTCGCCTGCGGGATCAGCGACGCCGATGTGACAACGATGAGTCTGGAGCTCGGTCGGGACTTCACTCCCGCAGAGCTGGCACCCCCTCTCATCCGCAATCTGGACCGCGCGCTCTCGGGCGAACTCGCCGTCGCCGACCACACTATTTCGCGCGACTGACTCTAAACGGGGGTTGCTTCGGCCAGCCATATTCGCACCTTTGCGCGAGCGGGGTTAACGTGGAACCCGTGACTGTCGCAGAAGAAGGACGCAAGCTGCGCCGCGTTGAAAAGCGCAACGCGCAGACCCCGATCGAATCCAAGCCACGTTGGATCCGCAACGCCGTGAAAACGGGCCCCGAATACGAGGACATGCGGAAGAAGGTGAAGGGTGCTTCCCTTCACACCGTGTGCCAGGAGGCCGGCTGCCCCAATATCCACGAGTGTTGGGAATCCCGTGAGGCTACCTTCCTCATTGGTGGTGCGAACTGCTCCCGCCGCTGCGATTTCTGCCAGATCAACTCCGCCAAGCCGGAGCCGCTCGACCCAGAAGAGCCGCAGCGCGTCGCAGAGAGCGTCCGCGAGATGGAGCTGAACTACTCCACCATCACCGGTGTCACGCGTGACGACCTCGAAGATGAGGGCGCCTGGCTCTACGCCGAGGTTGTGCGCAAGATCCACGAGCTCAACCCGCACACCGGCGTGGAAAACCTCACACCAGACTTCTCTGGCAAGCCGGACCTGCTCCAGCAGGTCTTCGAAGCCGAGCCGGAAGTCTTCGCCCACAATTTGGAGACCGTTCCGCGCATCTTCAAGCGCATTCGTCCGGCTTTCCGCTACGACCGCTCCCTGGATGTCATCCGCCAGGCACGCGATTACGGGCTGATCACCAAGTCCAACCTCATCCTCGGCATGGGTGAGACCCGTGAAGAGGTCCTCGAGGCGCTCGCCGACATGCACGATGCGGGCACCGACATCATCACGATCACCCAGTACCTGCGCCCCGGCCCGATGTACCACCCGATCGAGCGTTGGGTGAAGCCGGAGGAGTTCATCGAGTACCGCGATGCCGCCTACGACATGGGCTTCGCCGCTGTCATGTCCGGCCCGCTGGTGCGCTCCTCCTACCGCGCAGGCAAGCTCTACGTCGAGGCCATGAAGTTCCACGGCCGCGAGCTTCCGGAGAACCTGAAGCACCTCGCTGAGACCTCCCAGGGCGCCACCGACCAGGAAGCCGAGACCCTGCTGAACAAGTACGGCGCGTCTGAGGAGACCCCGGTCGTCTCCGCAGGCCGCCCCGCTGTCGGGCTTGGCATGCCGGGCATCGGCGCCGACTAGGGGGTGGGGCGCTCCCCCAGCGCCCAGCCGCCCCTCCACAGCTCTAAACCCAGCTATCTGGATCCAGATAGCTGGGTTTGGCGTATGCGAACAGTGACTCGCTCTAGCGACGACTAAAGCCCACCAGGGAGCGACCCTGATGGGCTTTGGTCATGTGAGCGCGGCCCCGTCTTAATCAGGGACCGTCACTGACCTACTTCTTGCCGGTCGGAATGTTGGAACCGACCTTCATTGCCTCCGGGTTGTCACGGGAGTCATCCGTGCCGCCGTCCTTGAACAGCGGGCGGTCGAGCACGACCGACGGCACAGCGAAGGCATCGACGAGCACCTCTGACCACGGGCCGAGGGAGTCGACCAGGTCGTTGATGGAAGCGCGGGCAGCCTTCACACGGCCGGAGGAGATGACGTTGTGCTCCTGGTACCAGCCTGCCTCGCGGATGATGGTGTCGAGGACGAACAGGTGGCGGACCTGCTCGAAGACAGCGCGCTCGGTGGAGCCGACCGGCAGGGAGCGCTCTGCCTCGATCATGGCCTGAACCATCAGGCTCTCGATGTAGGCCCATGCCGCGCTCAGCATGTGGTCCTGCGCCTTGTCGATGACCTTGGCGGCCTCAGCCTTATCCAGCTTGCGTGCGCCCTGGATACGACGGATCAGCGAACGCATGACGAGCTGCTCACGCATCTGGATGACCTTCAGCTGGTAGTCCGCGTCAAACAGGGAGGACTCTTCGTTGGTGAAGGTGTCCACCACAGACTGGACGGTGGCGCCCAGACCGGCGCGGCTGCGGAAGATGTCGGTCACGTTGGTGGCCGCGAACTTCACGATGTCCATCGCAGACGGGTTAGCCATCTCGCTGGTGTAGGCCGTCAGCAGGTTCTTGCCGGCCAGCTGCAGCAGGACGGTGTTGTCGCCCTCGAACGTGTTGTACACGTCGGTGTCTGCGCGGTAGGTGGTCAACAGGTTCTCCGACATGAAGCCGGCACCGCCACAAGCCTCGCGGCACTCCTGGATGGTGTCCGTGGCGTGCTCGGTGGCCACAGCCTTGAAGGCCGCTGCCAGAGTCTCCATCTCGCGGGACGCGAGTGCCTGCGCCTCGGTCGGGTTGGTCACGGACCACTCGCCGGATGCCTGGCGCTCGGTCTGGTCTGCGTAGCGCGCCGTCAGCTGGTTCTGGAGCAGCTGGATGGCGTAGGAGCGGGCCAGCGGAATGATCAGGCGGCGGCGGTGCTGACGGTAGTCAATCAGCTTGGATTCGGTGCCGGTGTCGCCGTAGTCGAACTGGCGACGCTGGTGCGCGTACTTCAGGGCGATCGCCAGAGAGGACTTGGTCGCACCTGCGCCGGCTGCGCCGACAGCGATGCGGCCGCGGATCAGGGTGCCCAGCATCGTGAAGAAGCGGCGGTTCTTTGACTCGATCGGAGAGGTGTAGTTGCCTTCCTCGTCGACGTCGCCGAACTGGTTGAGCAGAGCCTCACGCGGGATGCGGACGTTGTCGAAGGTCAGGGTACCGTTATCGACGCCGAGCAGGCCGCCCTTGTGGCCGTGGTCGCCGATGGACACGCCCTCGACCGGGGAGCCGTCCTCTTCGCGGATGCGCACGACGAAGCAGTGCACGCCGTGGGATTCCTCCACACCCGGGGTGTAGAGCTGAGCGAAAACTGCGGACCAACGGCCGTCGCGGGCGGTGTTGCCGATGTAGACCTTCGTGGCCGACGGGGACGGGGAGTTGATCACGAACTCCTTCGTCTCCGGGTCGTAGGTCGCCGTGGTCTCCAGCTCCTGCACGTTGGAACCGTGGCCACGCTCGGTCATGCCGTAGGAGCCCAGCTTGGACAGGTCCATAGCGCCCTGCGCGTATTCGCGGTGACGCTCGGTGCCGAGCACGTCCACAGCGCCGCCCCACAGACCGAACTGCACGCCGGACTTGATCGCGAGCGAGCCGTTGAACTGGCCGAGCAGGTCCAGGCCGAGAATGCCGATGTGGGCCTCGCCGGAACCACCGTTGGCCTTGGAGAAAGCGGTCTGCATCATGCCGGAGGTAGCCACCATCTTGACCTTTTCCAGCAGCGCAGCGCGGATCTCCTCGACGGAGCCCTCGATCATCGGCAGCGCTTCCTCACGGTTGAGCTGCTCGCGGATATTGTCCTTCTGCTCTTCCCACTGGCCGTCGAGCAGCTTCTTCAGCTTGCCCGCGACTGCTGCGTCCGGGGTCTCCGGCAGTGCCTGCGGGGAACGGGTTTCGGGAGACGCCTTCTGGGGACGCCGTTCCAGATTGACCTTGCGGACTTTGTCCTCAACGGAAGTCATGATGACCTTCTTTCCTGAAAATGCTTCCTTTATGTGGTTGGGGGTATGTGTTTAGCGCTCGATGATCGCGACGACACCCTGGCCGCCTGCCGCACAGACGGAGATGAGGGTGCGGCCGCCGCCGTTTTCCTCGAGGGTCTTCGCTGCGGAAGCGAGGATGCGTGCGCCGGTCGCCGCGAACGGGTGGCCGGCTGCCAGCGAAGAACCCTTGACGTTGAGCTTGGAGCGGTCGATGGAACCCAGCGGGGCATCCAGGCCGAGGCGCTCGCGGCAGTAGGTCTCGTCCTCCCATGCCTTGAGGGTGGCGAGCACCTGGGAAGCGAATGCCTCGTGGATCTCGTAGAAGTCGAAGTCCTGCAGGGTCAGTCCGTTGCGCTCGAGCAGGCGCGGCACTGCGTAGGTCGGTGCCATCAGCAGGCCATCCTTGCCGGACACGAAATCCACAGCAGCCAGCTCAGAGTCGACCAGGTACGCGCGGACCGGAATGTTCTGTTCCTTTGCCCACTCTTCAGAGCTGAGCAGGACTGCCGCGGCGCCGTCGGTAAGCGGGGTGGAGTTACCTGCGGTCATGGTGGCGGTGCCGCCGTGCTGCTCGGCGTCCTTCTTGCCGAAGACCGGCTTGAGCTTGGACAGCTTCTCCACGGTGGAATCCGGGCGGAGATTGGTGTCACGGTTGACACCCAAGAACGGAGTCATCAGATCGTCGAAGAAGTTCTCTTCGTATGCCTTGGCCAGGTTCTGGTGGGAGGTCGCCGCCAGTTCATCCTGCGCCTCACGGGAGATGTCCATCTCGCGTGCGGTGATCGCCGCATGGTCGCCCATGGACAGGCCCGTGCGCGGCTCACCGTTCTGCGGCTGCTCCGGAGCGAGCTGGTTCGGACGAATGGAACCAGCGAGCTTCAGCTGATCCTTCACAGACTTCGCGTTGGAGAGACGGATCAGCGTCTTACGCAGCGTGTCATTGACAGCCAGCGGAGCATCCGAGGTGGTGTCGGCACCGCATGCAATGCCGTTCTCAATTCGGCCAAGCGCAATAGCGTCAGCGACCTGGATCGCGGAAGTCAGCGACGTGCCGCAAGCATGCTGCAGATCAAAGGCCGGGGTCGTGGACGCCAGCTCCGAACCGAGCACGGACTCGCGAACCAGGTTGAAATCGCGTGCGTGCTTGAGCACAGCACCGCCAACGACGAGACCCATCTCCTGGTCCTGCAGGCCATAACGTGCGACAAGACCGTTGAGGGCCGAGGTCAGCATGTCCTGGTTAGAGGCCTTCGCGTACTCCTTGTTGGAACGCGCGAACGGGATACGGTTTCCGCCGAGAATGGCTACTTTGCGGGGTTGATTCATGCTTATTTCCTGCACTTCCCATGGAGCTCGAGGTAAGTAACTGCTGTTCAGTCGTTTACCGTGCGATATTTGTCTGACATTTTACAAAGTTCGAACTTTGTAAGGTTCGTCACCATTGCAATCTTATAATAGTATCCGACACAGAGCTACCGAATTGATACGGTCGCACCCCCAAATCAGAAGGAGAAAGTTGTGGCAAAGAAAGGCCTCCTCGAACAGTTCATCAACTCCCCTCTCGCCGCGAAGGCGGGTGTCCCCCAGGGCTACCCCCTACGCCGTTACAAGCAGGGTGAGGATCTTCTTCACGGCCCGGTCGTCGTCGGTGGCAACGGCCGACTGGCCGAGCAGATCACGTCTCTCCTCGACGGCCCGTACAAGCTGATCAAGGCCGAGGCAGACACCAAGCGCGCCGGCATCGTCTTTGACGCGACCCAGCTGGGGAAGCCGGAAGACCTGGTCCAGCTGTACGAATTCTTCAACCCGCAGCTGAAGAAGGTCCTGGACAACGCACGCCTTATCGTCATCGGCACCACCCCGGAGCTGCTCGAGAACGCAGATGCCCGCATCGCTGCCCGCGCGCTCGAGGGCTTCACCCGCTCCCTGGCCAAGGAGATGCGCAAGTCCGCCACGGTTCAGCTGGTTTACGTGGACCCGGCGATCGACGGCGCACAGATCAACAAGGTCGAGTCCACTCTCCGCTTCCTCCTCTCCGGCAAGTCCGCTTTCGTCGACGCACAGGTCATCCGCATCACCCCGGTCGATGTTCAGCTTCCGGAGAACTGGGAGAAGCCGCTCGAGGGCCGTCTCGCTGTCGTCACCGGTGCTGCTCGCGGCATCGGCGCCACCATCGCCGAGACCCTGGCCCGCGACGGTGCCAAGGTGATCTGCGTGGACATCCCGCAAGCTGGCGAGGGCCTCGCCGAGACCGCGAACAAGGTCAAGGGCACTGCCCTGCCGCTCGACGTGACCAACCCGAAGGCCGCCGAGGAGATCGCCAAGCACGCCCAGGAGCGCTACGGCCGCAAGATCGACACCATCGTCCACAACGCAGGTGTCACCCGCGACAAGCTGCTCGTCAACATGGACGAGGGCCGCTGGAACATGGTCCAGAACATCAACCTCGTCGCACCGGTGCGCATCACCGAGGCACTGCTCGACGCCGACGCATTCGCCGAGAACCCGTCCATCATCGGCGTTTCCTCCATGGCTGGCATCGCCGGTAACCGCGGACAGACCAACTACGCCACCACCAAGGCAGGCGTGGTCGGCTTCGTCGACGCTCTGGCTGAGCGCATCGCCGAGGCTGGCGGTTCCATCAACGCCGTCGCACCGGGCTTCATCGAGACCGACATGACCGCCGCTATGCCGTTCGGCCCGCGCGAGGTCGGCCGCCGCCTGAACTCCCTGAACCAGGGCGGCCAGCCGGTCGACGTCGCTGAGACCGTCGCATACTTCTCTGCACCGTCTTCCGTCGCCGTCAACGGCAACACCGTCCGTGTCTGCGGCCAGAACCTCCTGGGAGCGTAAACACAATGACTACTGCTGTAAATCGGGGCAACGACGACAACGACCCCAAGAAGAAGGCCGAAGCAGCCGCCGCTGAAGCCAAGACCGAAGCTAAGGAAGCCGCTGCACAGGCTCAGGACAAGGCTGAAGAGGTCGCTGACAAGGCAGCCGACGCCTTCGAAAACGTGAAGGAGAAGGTCTCGTCCAAGGTCGACGAGCTGACCGATGCCTCCGAAAAGAAGGCTGAAGAGGCGACAGAGTCGAAGGCCGACGCAACCGCACCGAAGGCAGCCGCCGGATCCGCTAACGGCACCCGTCAGTACGAGAATCTGAAGTCCATTCCGGACATGAAGGCGATCAACCGCAAGATCTTCGTCAGCGCCATTCCGGGTGTCGGTGGTACCCGCGAGGCGAAGCAGGATCCGACGTCGGCAATCCAGGTCAACGGCGTGAAGGTGGATAAGGCCAACCTGGCTGACTACACCAGCGCGACCGGTCTGCGCCTGGGCAACGACCTGCCGCCGACCTACTTCTTCGTCCTCTCCTTCCCGCTCGTCATGGAGTTGCTCTCCCGGCCGGACTTCCCGTACGCGGCGATGGGCGCAGTGCACGTCACCAACGTGATCGAGCAGACCCGCACGCTCAAGGTCGACGACACCTACACCATCCGATCCCACGGGGAGAACCTGCGTCCGCACCGCCGTGGTCTGCTGGTGGACGTCGTCACCGAGATCTTCGTCGAAGGCGAGGAGAACGGCGAGCCGGTGTGGCGCCAGACTTCGACGTTTTTGGGCATGGGCGCGAAATTCGCCAAGTCTGCGAATGTCAGCGTGACCACCCGCGCCGAGGATTCCGGCAAGGTCCTGCCGAAGCCGGAGCTGCCGGAGTTCAAGCCGAACGCCCGCTGGCGCTGGACTGGTTCCGACGTCAATGCGTATGTCGAGGCCTCCAACGACCACAACCCGATTCACACCTCCAACCTGGGTGCGAAACTGTTCGGGTTCCCGGCGCGCATCGCTCACGGCATGTACTCCGCCGCGGCTGTGCTCGCTCCGCTTGAGGGCCGTCTGCCTCAGGCACTGCGCTACTCGGTCGAGTTCGTCAAGCCTGTGGTGATCCCAGCGCAGGTCGCTCTGTGGACCATCAAGGACGAGGACGGTTCGTACGATATCCAGCTGCGCGGCTCCTCTAAGCCGGACAAGCTGCACCTCAACGCGGAGATCACTCCGCTGTAGGCCACAAGCGCTGACTCGTCAGCCACGCTTTCCCGCTGCTTCCCCGCCACAGGAAGCGGCGGGTTTTCGCGTGTGTGGCACCAATCCTTAAGTTCTAGGGATCGTTGCAACACTGATTGGAAAGTTGGTGTTGGTTGTGTCTGGTTCGCGTTGGGATCCGAGTGGTGATGAGGTTGTTCGGTTTCACCGGTTGGTCGTTGTTGAGGGGCTGTCGGTTCGTGCTGCTGGGCTGCGGCTTGGGTGGTCGTTATCGACGGCGTATCGGATAGCGCATCGTGACAGTTTGCCGCTTCGGGCGCGTTCTGCGCTGACTCAGGCTGACAGGGATGTCATTGCCGGTTTGTTTGCTCAAGGGTTAATGCCGATGGACATTGCTCGTGCTGTTGGGCTTGATCCGTCTGCGGTGTACCGAGTGGGCGTGGCTGTTGGTGCGTGGCGTAAACCAAGTGGCAATCGGCGGGCGGTGGCGACAACGCGCAGGGTGGAGTATCTGAAGTTGCGAGTATGCGGCATGGACCGCAATAGTGCCGCTGATGCGTGTGGAATGAGTCGACGCACTGCTTTAGACGTTGATAAAGGCGTGGTCAAAGGGAGTCATCGGCGGGTGGTGTTTGTTCCTGATGGTGAGGATGCGCCCCGCTATAAACGGCTTATGCAGGTCCTTGGTTATGTTGACGGTCGGGTCAGTGTGCCTGTGCAGGTAATGCCGCAGGCTGCAGTGGAGAAGGTCATTGATGGGCGGTATCTGTCGGTTGAGGACCGAGAGATGATCGCGGACCGGGTTAATCAGAACATGTCTATCCGTGCAATTGCGCGTGAGTTGGGGCGTAGTGCGTCGACGATTTCGCGCGAGATTGCCCGCAACAGTGGTGATGATGGGATTTACCGGCCGTTTGAGGCACACCGTCAATCCGTTTTCCGCAGGTTTAGGCCGAAACCACGCAAGATTCCGACAAATCCGCAGTTGCAGGAAGTGGTGTGGGCGTGGCTGCGCAAGGAGTATTCTCCTGAGCAGATAGCGGGCGGGAGTGTCAGGAAGTTTGTGTGTGAGGCTCTGATCTAGAAGGAGTTTCACCGATAATGACTACGGTGTCACCGAAGAAGAACCATGACCCGGCGAGGGTCAACGAGATCAGCGAGAAGCTGATGGAAAATCCTGAGCTCGCCAGCTTGATCAGCGAGCTGTCAACGTCGGCTGATGATGCCAGCGACCTGGTCAAAGGCCTGTTGCAG
>NZ_JBRBCB010000006.1:0-168287 GCF_053479455.1 Corynebacterium sp. 20-84 | reverse complement strand
GCTATATTGAAGGAGCGAAAGCCACCGGGTGGAAACAAGCCATCAACCAACTAGCCGTGGCTTACCCCGACCGATTCGCGGACTACTTGTAAACCAAACCCCCGCACACAAAGAATCGGACACTCTCGCTCTTTGCATCCCACAACGTGACTGCGTCGTTTTCACGTCCCTACACCAGCAACGACAACCCCCACATCGAATCGGTATTCCACACATTGAAAGGCCGCACCTACTACCCGCACTCCTTCGCGAACATCACACAAGCCAAACAATGGGTCGAGCACTTCGTCACTGTCTACAACAACCGCCCCCACGGAGGCCTCAACGGATACACTCCCAACGCCGTCCACGACGGCACATGGCGCACCCACCACAAGACCCGCTACGACGCCATCAACAAAGCCCTCGACAAAGGATGGATCACCACACCACCAACCACCGTGCTGAAACCACCCCCACCAACAACCAGCATCATCCGCACAACGACAGCAACACAGCCACAATCGACCACCATCAACACGAACCCAAAAATGTTCACAACCACTTGACAGTGATCGATTGCCGCGGGAACCAAATCTGACCTGGGGTTTTAGGTCCGAGGCCGCGGCCGGGTTGAATCTAGATCCACTCGTCCTCGAGCGCGGGGATGACGTGCCCGATCAGCTCGTCGATCTGCTCCTCGGCGGAACGCTTACTGGAGCGGAAATTGACCATGACGTGGCTAATGCCCACATCGCGCTGCGAGCGCAGCAGCTGGACCAGGGCGTTGCGGCCGAGACGGTAGCCGAAGCTACCGCCGCTGGCGGGGGCGTCCGGGTCCTCGTGCAGGTCGAGCCACAACGATTCGGCGAAGGGCTTGAACGCCGCCGGGGTCCCGGCCACACCTTCGCGGGTGGCCCAGTCGGCCACCGCGGCGTTCCAGTTGCGCACGTTCTGGCGCTGAACCTCCAAGCCCTTGTGGTACATCAGCCAGCCGTGCGCGTGCTCGGCACGCCACTCGAGGGTCTGCTGGCAGGAACCGGTGGCGAGCAGAGGCACCTCGCGGGCCTGGGGTTTGGGCACGACATCGGCTCCACCCATCTTTCCGCCGGACCAGCGGATGGGGGTGTGGGAGGTGTGGGTGGCTCGTCGATAAGTGTCGATTCTTTCGCGGAACTCTTCGTCGCGCTTGCCTTTGTCCTGGCCGAACGCAGGGAACTCCTCGGGGCGATCGCCCGTGGCCACGCCGAAGAGGAAGCGGCCACCGCTGAGCCGGTCGATGGTGCCTGCGCGCTTGGCCATGAGCAGCGGGTGCTGGAACGGCACGACGATCGCCGCGGTGCCCAGGGCGATGGTCTCCGTGTGCGCGGCGAGATAGCTCAGATACATCCACGGGTCGTAGACCTGGCCGACATCGCCGAAGGTTTCGACGCGGAGCGGAATGTCGCGCACCCAGATCGCGGCCACTCCCCCGGCCTCCGCTTTGCGGATGAGGCGCAGCTGGTTGTCCAGACTGTCGACGGGGTTCTCCTCCGCGTCCTCCTCAATGGGGAGGGTCAGGCCGACTGTGAGTTCGCCAGGCTTGAAGGTCTGCTGGAAGCCGGGAAGCTCCCAGTGCGGGGTATCGGAAAGCGAAAACAGCGGGTTCATGCCGCCAGCCTAGAGCACCGCCCAGCCGACGAGCGCCGCGCCGATGACGACCGCCCAGGGCGGGACTTTCCACGAGGTCAGGGCGGCGTAGCAGACCACGGCGATGGACAGAGTGACCACGCCGGTGACCCCGGCGGTGAAGACCGGGGTGTACAGCGCGGCACCGAGAATGCCGACCACCGCGGCATTCGCTCCAGCCAGAGCAGCACCTGCGCGTGGCATCTGGCGGATGCGCTCCCAGAACGGCATCGCGCCAAGTACCAAAAGCGCAGCGGGCAGGAAGATCGCGATGGTCGCGATTGTCGCACCGAGCGCCCAGTTCATGCCCTGCGCGCTGGCGCCGAGGAAGGACGCGAACGTGAACAGCGGGCCTGGCATCGCCTGCGCGGCACCGTAGCCGGCGAGGAAGGTGTCATGGTCGACAAGCCCCGGGCCCACTGTGACCGTCTCGAGCAGCGGGAGCACCACGTGGCCGCCGCCGAACACAAGCGCGCCGGCGCGGTAGAAGGTGTCGAAGATGTCCGCGCCCGTCGTGCCGATCAGCTTTGCCACCAGCGGCAGAACGAACAGCAGCGCGAAGAACAGCACCAGGCAGACGATGCCGAGCGTGCGTGAACCGCTCTCCGCCTGGGGGTCTTCCTCCGGATCCTTCTTGTCGCGCAGGAACGCCAGACCGGCCACAATACCGATCACAATCGCGCCGACCTGAATCAGCGGATGCGGCACCAGCAGCACGAGGACGAGCGCCGCCACCGCGATCGCGGCGTGAATCTTGCCGGTGACCAGGTTCTTCGCCATCCCATAGACTGCCTGCGCGACGACCGCGACAGCCGCAGCCTTCAAGCCGAGAAGCCAACCAGCCTCGCTAATATCACCCAACTGCGCCACGCCGAGTGCGAATGCCACCATGACAAGGACCGACGGCAATGTGAAGCCGACCCACGCCAAGAACATGCCCAGATATCCGGCGCGCTGCAGGCCGATCGCCATCCCCACCTGGCTCGACGCCGGCCCCGGCAGGAATTGGCACAGCGCCACGAGGTCGGCGTACTGCTTGTCGCTAAACCACTTCCGCTTCTCCACGAATTCATCGCGGAAGTACCCCAGGTGCGCCGTCGGACCGCCAAACGAGGTGCAGCCGAGCCGCAGGAAGATGCGGAAGACATCCCGTGGGGATTGTTTGTTCAAATCAGCGCGGGAAGTGGACATGGTCTCAATGTTTACCAGAGCAAACATCTCCCGTCGCGCTAGTCTTTCAACCATGGACCGGGCCGCAACGAGGAGCTACTACGCACAATCGCTTATCGACGATTGCCCCTGCCCCTACTGCCCCTTCTTCCGCGAGAGGGTCGCAGCCGCACACCCTGAACTCGCGGAGCAGCTCAGCGTACTGGGAATCGACATCTCGTACCCCTTCGACCTGCCTCTCCCCCACGAGGAAGACGGCGTGAGCCACTACGACTACGCCACCTACATCGTCATGGGCACCTGGACCGACGCCGATGCTGCTGCGGTGACTGCCTGCGAGCTGGAGACGACTGACTCGCACCCGCGCACGGGCATCGACGCTGAACACTCAGTGATTCTGGCGGGCCCGTTCGCGATTCCCGGCACCGTCGACTGATAGCGAATTGCTTAACGACGTGTTAACGGAAGTGAATCAGAGGAGAATTCTCCGGTCCCCGAATGCGCGCACCTGAAAAAGTTCTTAGTCTTCTATGTGACCAACCTGTTTGTTGGCCGAATCCTATTCACCGCATTTTCCCGTAAGGATCGTTTGAAGCGGTGAAGTTGGGGAAGACCAACTCTGCTGCACAACTGAAGCGCTCGAAGAAGTTCAAGAACCAAGCAAAGAAGGCCATCCTGAGCGGCATCGACGAGCGTACTCGGGTGGATACCTTGCTCTCCAGCGACAAGGAGATGCTTGAGGGCGTAATTGAGGCGCTGGCCGACATCATGGCGGCGGCGAAGGAGATGGGCAAGCTCGACAAAATGTAGATCGGGCAGAAACACGATCCCCGTGAGGTTGAACCTCGCGGGGATCAGTTGCTCCTAGCAGGCGCGGTTAGCGGTGCAGCACGGCGTTGTAGATGACCATGCCCTGTGCATCCTCGCGTGGGAGCTCAATGCGGACTTTGCGCAGGCCCTTGAGCTCGACGTCGAAGTTGGCAGTCTCGCCCAAGCGGATGGTCTTCTCCTGGAGCACCGCACCGTTGCCGATGACCTGGACAGTGCCCTCCTCACGCACCAGTTTAGGGGTGGTTGTGTCCCAGCCAGCACTGAACGTCAGGCGCTTGAACCCGGTGTCGGCGAGGGGGCGCTCGACGTAGGTGTCCTTGTACCCGTGCGCGTCGTACATAGCGATGCTGTCAGGGTACTGCTTGCCGTCAACGGTGACGGTCTTGCCGACGATGACCGCACCGCCGCGCTTGAGCTCGTCAGAGACAAGGTTTTCGGTCTTCGGTTTCACGACGGAGTTCTCGCTGCTGCTGAGCGGGTTCTCGCCCTCACCAGAAGGGTTGACAAGGCCCACGATGGCGCCGATAACGGCAACGAGGGCAACGATGGCTCCGGCGATCTGCGGAATCATGTTCTGGAAGTCACGCAGCAGGCGGTTGATGTCTTGCGGGTTGGGCACGGTGGCGGTCCTTTGCAGTCCTCAAAAGCGATGTTTTCTGACCATTGCTATTAAAACTGCTGGCAGTGCCCTGTGCAACCGGTTCTAGACACGCGCATCGTAAATCCACACGGCACCCGCTGTCATGGCAGGTAGCACGTGGTAGTCCATCTCCAGATCCTTCAGCCACTGCTCATAGTTGAAGTAGCGTTCCTGGCCCTCTGTCATACCGGCTGTGGGCTTAAGCTCGCGGTACTGGCCCCAGCCGTAGTCGGCAAAGCTGCCATATTTGCCCTGGCATGCCGCCTTGAAGCGCGCAATCTCTGGTGGCTCGGCGGCATCAAGCACATCGTAGCACCAGCGCATGCAGGCCAGCCACTGGCTATCGTCGCCCAGCTCCACGTATGCCTTGCCCCACGGAGCAGCATCCATGGGCTGCATCTCGCCGCTGCGTGGCATGTTGTTGGTGTCGAAGCATCACAGCTCGTCATGCGCGCTCTCACGTTCAACCTCGCGCCTGAGGCGCGTGGGTAGGTAGTCGTGCACGCTGTAGATGGTGACGTCTTCGGCGTGTTCGGCGTCGACAGCCTTTACCGCCGATTCCTTATCCAAGACGATCGCGGCATGTGCACCTGAACCCGGTTGGATGATGCACACCGACCAAGGATTCCAGTACCATCATTCCTCGTGGCGCAAACTCATCGGCGACAACGGCGGTGTTCAGTCGGTGTCGCGAAAAGCCAACCGCTAAGACAACGCGGTCATGGAGAACTTCTTCGGGCACGTGAAGACCGAGATGCACGGGCCCGGCCCCTAAATATCTGTTGCAGCATGCTTTCCCCTGAAGGATAATCCCTGATCAAACACTTCATTTCCCCAGAAAAAGGACCATCCTCCATGTCGAGTTTCTCAGCACAGGTTCAAGCGCTCCGATCGATGATCGAGTCCGGAGAGCACATTTCCGAAGACACTGATAGCCTCATCCAACTTGCTAAACCAGGCGTCACCCTTCCCTACTTCACCACCACTCCCACCGAACATGGTTCGTATTTCGGCGGCCGGCCGTATCTTCCGGAAGGTGCGACATGGCCCATCGCAAAGAGCGGCCAGCCACTGCTCCACATCATTCAGCTCAATCTTGCGGATATTATCGGTCATGTGCGTGCGGAGGGCGCGTCGGAAAGCGAAGCAACTCTCGACGGATTGATTCCGGAATCAGGAATTCTTCAGCTCTTTGTCGGCGCTGATCCGCTCTACGGCGGATTCGACGCTGGTTCGCCAGGCGACGGCATGGAAATTCGCTACATCCCTGAGCCTGCGGAAGGCTTTGGCAACCACAGCTTCCCTGGTCCTCATACCGCGGAACCTGCTGTCTTCGATAAAGAGCACGAGGATTATTGCTCCCCATTCAACGAGGATCTTGAGGCGGTTATGAACTCGCCGATTTCCTTGTCGAGTGCAGTTGCAATGATCCCTCCCACTGACCAAGCAGTGTATGAGGCTTGGGAGTCCGAAAAGGACGATGACTTTCTTGATAACGATGACTACTTTGACGAGCTAGTTGAGTTGCGGGCCACAGCCAGAAACCAAAGCGACATCATGCTTGGTGGTTTCCCCGCTTTCACACAAGACCCTACGCAGCCTGATGGGTACGTTCACTTCCTAGAAATCGATTCCACATATGTGGAAGAGAGAGAGCTCCCCTTCGAGATCATGTGGGGTGATTTGGGTGTGGCCCACGTATTCCTCCACCCAGACGCATTGAAGAAAATGCACGCCGGCGAGGCCGTGGTGTACCGCTCCGAAAATACTGGCACGACCGAAGGTGCTGTTTTTTACTGGGACTGCGGCTAGCGGGTTAATTAGCAGAAAAAGACCCCTACCAGCATTTGTGCTGGTAGGGGTCTTAAGTTGGTAGCGGGGGCCAGATTCGAACTGACGACCTCTGGGTTATCGGATTACATTCGAACCTAACTGGTGTTATTCGATTCTGACCATGCAGTTTAGGTGCGTTTTCTATCATTTAGAACCATTTAGAAACATCCAGAATCATACCCCTAGTGCACCATCTAGTGCACCACCCTCAAGCGCGGACTGCATGGCCGAAACGTCGGTGAGATCGGTGTAGTTTCGGGCGTTCATAGCTTCAGTATGACCGAAGAAGGCACTGCGGATCTCAGCAGGAACGCCGCGAGCGATTGCGCGGTTGTTGAGCACCGTGCGCCACGCGTGTGATCTCATGGAAGAAACGGCCGGGTCTTCGAGTTGGACGCCTATGTCTTTGTAAAGCGCCGCACACGCCTTGACTGCGTTATCCGTCCGCCAGTGCGAGTGCTTGTCCCCCGGTGCCGGAAGGAGCGGATCGCCGGGGCCGATTGTCTTGATTCGCTCTAGCCAGATTTTCTCACACCGCGCATCAAGCATCGGCACGGTACGCCCCCGGTGAGTCTTGGAGTGTTCTGCATGCACCGTCACCGCGAGCGAGTCTTGTGTGACAGTCGCGTCCTCACGGGTAAGGGAGAGTGCTTCGCTAATACGCAGGCCCGTTCCCGCCTGCAGCACGGCCAGCGCCACGGTGATTTCGTGCTTCTTAATGGAAGTATGTCGCCTATCCGTTCCCGGTGGAATTGGCCCGGAGGTATCGCGTGCTACAAGATGATCAACCACTGCGTCGTACTGTGCATCAGTGAGCGCGTGCGACTGGGTTGGCTTACTCCCCTTGCGCGTATCCCCGAGATCAATAGAGATACCCCTCAGCGGGTTGTGGTCGATAATGCCTTCGCGGATCAACTGGTCCAGAACGTACTTACTCAGCACAGTGCGTGCCTGCCGTGCAGACTCGGCACCGTGGTCACGGCCGATATCTTGGAGCGCTCGCTCAAGAGTCCTGAACCTCACGGCGTCGCCGATGGTCAGCCCGTCTAACTGTCGGCGTAGCTGCGACAGTGCCAGCTCATAGCGCTTCTTCGTATTGGGCCTCAGACGCGCGGCACTTACGGCTGGTTCGCTGACCTCGTCGATGAAGACTGTTATGCGTCTTGCTTTCGTCCAGTCACTTGTGGATGTGTTGAGATAACCGTCGATCATCTCTTTGGCTTTGGCCCGAAATTCGCCCTTCGTTGCCGCCCGGACATGAAACCGTCTGGAGCGTCCTTCCCAGTTTTTGACGGTAAAAAATTCGTCAAACGGTCCTCGCGTGCGCGTGTCAAGGACGCGTTCAACAGTATCTTCACCCGGTTGAAGAGGCGCCCTCGATGCTTGCTGTTTCTTTGCCATGCACACAACCATAGCACCACTTTTGTATAGGTTCGAATAATGGTAGGGTTGAGTGCATGAATACACCACGACCTGCCCTCTGGGATACTCCCGAACTGGTACAGCTCCGCCTTGATGATGGTGCGACATCTGTAGAAGAGCGGGAAGCTGAGCGAGCAGCTCTTGCACGGGACCTCAGGGAGATCAACGCTCGTCTTGAAGAGCTGCGTGCTGCGATCAAGGCTGCGCGAGGCGACAGTGCGCTTGCCGCCAATAAGCGTGGACTCAAGACGCTAAAGAAGGCACTGACTGACCGACTACGCGAGCTTGAACATGGTGGGCTGCCTGCTCCTGGCATTCAACCTGGAACGCCCCTGCCGGCCTACGCTGGTACGCACTGGGGTACGTCCTCAAAAACAGATCTCCCCTTCAACGATTGGTTCCCGCCCCTGTTCAAATGATGGAGATTGGTCTAAGATGATCGCCAGCCTTCCGGGCATCGCCAGCGACGTTCCGCCCTCGAAGTAAGTGGTGTAACACGATTTAGAACCGGACATGAAAATAGCTCCTAAGCGCGAACTGCGCAGGCTGGGGCAAATTTTCCATGTCAGGAGAATCTATCGTGTCTATTCACGAAGACACCCCCCGCCTTTCTGTCAAGCCGACAACCGCCGCCGAGATGCTCGGCCTCTCGCGGGGTACTCTTGCCAACTGGCGCACTGAAGGGCGAGGCCCCCGCTACATCAAATCTGGCAAGCACATCCTCTATCGCGTCAGCGACCTTGAAGCTTGGCTCGATTCGCAACCGTCGATTGGCGGTGCTGCGTAATGACACCCAGAGGAAAGTCCCCCGCTGCGGCTAACAACGGGGGCTGGAGTATTGATACTTCGGTTTCAAGCGTATCGCCGACCATTGCACAGCGTTATGCTCAGATTGAAAATGATGCTGAAGGGTGGTCCGTAAGGCTCGTCAACTTCGCCTCCGACCAACGCGGTGACAGGTCCGATTTGGCAGTTGTTTTACACCGCGAAAACGGTTGGTTCGACTTCGCCAAGCGCCTAAATCACGGCACCAAATTAAAAAATGATGCCATCTACCATTCGAACATCCACCACATATCTGCATGTCAGACCATTCGAACGCAATCAGGCCAAAATACCCTATGGGCGGGCAGATTGGCTTGGCCTGAAAGGCCGGGCCAATCTGAAACCGGTGCTGCCGACAGTGACGCTGTGCCCGTTGTAGATTTTGGATCTTTGCCGTCGGTTCTTGCGATGGGTACTGGTAAGACTCATCTAGTACTCGGTTATGACACTGAGTACAACGTTGCTGTCGATGGAAAGTCCCGTGAAATTGTTAGCTACCAGTTCTACTGGGTTGACATCCTTGATGGTTCACAACACGAAGTTGTGATCATGCCTTTGGAGGGTCAACGGCTTGAAGTTGCTGACTGTCTCTATACGGTTTCGCTTGCTGGGGGCTTTCATCGGTACGCTAACGGTTTCAAGGATGTCGGGAAGGTCGGGACTGCTTCGCTCGATCCTCGCGGTGTACCGCGTCGCGACCTTGACGATGACCATGTCCGTGACTCACTCTTTCACAAGTTCTCGGTCCGCATCGTGTTGGTGGGTCACTATATGAAGGTTGACGCGACTGCTTTCCGCAGGCCGAAACGTCGTTGCGATGACATCCTCCATCGGCTTACTTCTGCCGGTGGTGGTTTGGTAAGCCTTGGTTCTGTCCGCGTCGTGCGTACTAGTGGCTATGGCAGCTCTAGCCGACTTTTCCCTTTCAGCGTCATTTTCCGAGACACTCGTAATCAGGCTAGTCCTGATCACAAGTCCCTTGAGGCTCTGGGCGACGCCTGTGGCGTGCGAAAGCTTGACGTAGGTGATGACATCGCCGACATGAAGAAGTTGTCTCGCGATGACCTACAACGTTTCCTTGACTATTCAGCCAATGATGCGCGTATCGTCGTGCACTATATGGCCAAAGTGTGGGGGTGGAATGTTGTCCCTCCAGTGACCATCTCGTCTGGTGGTGCCGCTGCCCTCAAGTCCGGGATTACGGACTACTGGGTTTTGAAACATTTCATCAACGCTGATGCTGTGCACGATGCTGTTGAGGAATCGCCGAATGGTGCCTCCAACGCGTTGTTTCGCAGGAATTTTCAGGGGTTGAAAAAACGTAAAACCGAACTTGAATGCGACGATGACTTGCAGTATTACGCGCGCCGTTCCCTTGAACCTGTTGACGGTGACGCCCGTGATGCTCATGGGAACTGGGCTGACGCGTTCTGTGGTGGGTACAACGCGTGCCTTGCTCCTGGTGCACACTTCTACAAGACCTATGACTGGGATCTGAAGTCTGCTTATCCCACTGCGATGTCCTGCATCATTGATCCCGATTACTCGGATGGTGGTGTAATTGCTCGCACCATTGAGAAGCGTGAACTCACGCTTGATGACTTTTGGCTAGGGCCGTTGACACCGTTTGTGGGGCATGTTGGCTGGGTCTTTCCCGAGTCTGTGATCGTGCCGTGTCTACCGGTCCGGCGCGGTGACTCGTTAATCTTTCCACGCACGTCTTACGGCTGTGGTTTTGGTGATGACGAGGGGGATTCCCTCCGGCTTGACGAGTGTGGGCTTGATCCCGACGGCGTAGACCGTGGCGGGCGTGATTTCACGCGTGAGCAGCTCAACGCAATTGTTGACGTTGTTGGTGGTGGCGAAGATGGTGTGTTCCATGGTCAGACCTGCTCTGCACCTGAAATCTGGCTCGCGCTCAAGCTTGGCGCTCGCGTGTTCTGTCAGCGCGGTATTGAAATGAAACTGTTGGGTCGTGAAATAGACGGTGAAATTGAGTATTCCCGTTCGCTACGGTTTGCACTCAAACAGATGGTTCGTGACCGTGCTACGGCGAAGCGTGACTTTGGTCCGAAGTCTCTCGAAGAATTGACTATCAAGGTTGCGACGAACTCCTGTTATGGCAAGTTGGCCCAAGACGTTGATGACCAGAATGGTTGGAATGCCTATGCCGAGGAAATGGAGAACATCGGTGGCTCGGCGGTGACATCGCCCTACCATGCCTCGATGACCACCTCTCTGGTGCGTGCAACGCTGCTCGCGGTCGCTAATCAGGTTGAGATTCTCAGTGCAACTACCGACGGTGTCATCACCTCCCATGGCGATTTGGAAAGTCTCGACCTCTTCGGTCTGGCAGATATTCTCCGCGATGCGCGACTTGCTCTTGCAGACGATGATTCCATCTGGGAGATCAAGCACGAACAGCATGATCTGATCAACCTCGCGACGCGTGCCAACGTGTCCCTCGAAGAGGGTGGCGTGCTGGCGAAAGGGGGTGTCAAAACCCCAAAACGATAACGCGCGGGAGTAGTGAGGAGCGGCAATACTTCCGTGACCTCGTGCTATCGCGCACTTCTAAAGTCCCTAATCCATACTCCACCTTCCCCTCGTTCCGTGAGCTCTCGCGTTCTGAAGATCGTGTCGACTGTCTGCTGAAAAGCCTCAATCCATCGATTTCGACTCTGGACTTTGATCTCAAGCGTGAACCGCTGGTTGAGTCTGGTGAATCCGTTGATGTTGCCGGGCATGAGCTTTTTGGTTTTGACACTCGTGCCTGGGCCACGGTTTACCATTATGACAAGGCTCGTAGCATTGGCCAGCACATGCAGAATCATCGGCCTGGTGCGTTCTCGGAAACCGGGTGTTTACGAACTCGCGAGGAATGGGAAACCTTTCACCGGCGTTACCGATCGGGTCGTCATCGTCGTGTGCGCACGGCCGGGTCTGCACTGCTTTCCGAGATCGTCGCCGCGCATAAGACCGGTCTGATTAACGTACCCGCGCTCGCTTCGAAACGACTGAATGTTGCTCAGAAGCTTGAGTGGTTGTGTTCTCTTGGTCTTGGTGAATTTACACGTAGCCAGTGGGAACACATGTCGAAGAAAGCTCGTCAGAAATCTGTTCTCGACGATGCCGATCTCGGTGTTGTTCGTGAGTTCCTCGACACTGTCGATGGTGGTGTTGCATGACCCTCTTTCAGCCCGCCCGTGCACCGCCGTGTGTAGGTGGCTCGTCAAGAAGTTTTCGGACCGTAATCGAGGAGAACGCACCATGATTTTTCGATACAATCCATCGGATCCCTACCACGCTGAGATGTCTGCAAGAATGAAAGCCGCTAGCGAGAAGGCTAGACGGACCCTCCGTAAGGTTGAGATGTTAAAGGAGGAGACCGCGCTAGCCCTACAAGCTATCAAAACGCGTGATAGTTATGAGTTTGTCCGCGACCGTGAGAACGATCAACGGTAGCCTCGTGACTGTGTGATAAAACTCCGTCTTCGCGTACCGCTGTAGCGGTCACTGCCCCTCCGAAACCCCGTCCTCGTGGCGGGGTTTCGCTATGCCCGGAGGCGTCGCCGTAAGGCTGCAGTGACGGATCTGTACACGGTCTCAAGAAGATATTCCGTGGATTATGTTTTTCATCTGGTCGTCGTCGGTGGCAACCGCTTACGAACCGATTTTTTACCGTCTGAGCAGCAGCGATGACGGTTTTCATGTGCCGCAGCCGTTTTTCACTGCCGAAAAGTGAAAACCAGTATAAGGGGGTGCGACGCCGGTACATCGGTATCGAAGCGGTGTTATCGCTGGTCACAGTGCGTAAACACATCGCTTCTATAGCGACGCCGGGCCGGTTTGAGTCGAAAGGTGAAAACCAAGTATAAGGAGGTGCGACGCCGGGACTTTTTTGAAAAGTCCCATTTTCACTGTGTGAGCAGGGAAAACGCACCGCTTACATACCGGCGTCTCAAAATGTCCGCGAAAAGCGTGTCATGCGAGCGCCGGTGAGATACCTGTGCGATGGATATTGCACGGGTTATGAGAGTGAAAAGCTCTGCCAAGCAGCGCGAAAAGTGCTGCGCAGGCCCTGCCCTGCTACGGGACCAAGGAGATCGCCACAGCGCATCTTCGCAGGTCGCGTAGCCTTTTCACACAAGGCGAAGCGGAAAAAGCCGACCGAATAGGGAGGGTTTTGTAGCTTCGCTATTGCCCGCTGCAGGCGCCCCCGTGAGACCTCAGTTATCCGAGCTTGCGAGGTGGATAGACTAAGGTCTTTAGGGGGCTAAAGAACTTCAATTTTCTGGGGTAGAATCGTTTGGGACGGCAACGCAAGGGACCCGAACGATTCTTAGGGGACCCAGGAAATTGAAGTTCGCCATGTTGGCGCGCACTTGGAGGGGTCGAAGACAGAGGCTCCGAGTGCGCGCCAACATCTACAGGAGGTACGCGATATGTCGAAGACATCTACAGCGCAGAAGGGACGCGCAGCGTTCAATCTGCGCCATCTCCGCCGCGACAACTGCGGCGGAGACACGCGAGGAGACCGCAAGCGACTCCTCAAGGAGGCGATGCGAGAATTAGATCCGCAGGATCTCGCGCATCAGGCCGCGATGAATAGCAATATCGTCGTGGCCGATGCGCATTTGAACGTTCCGTTCGTCAACGACGGCAACGGCACGTTCCGACGCGCTGCGTCCGTCGAGGAGGTCTTGGCGTACCAAGACGCCCGGATGGACGGCGTGCGCGTACAGAAGAACAGTTTCGAGACGTCTCTGTTCGTCGTGCATCTGCCGAAGTCGATGTGTGTAGAGGTCCCCGACTTCTACACCAGCACTGTGGACGGCCGTGAGGTGAAGCGCGCACGGCTTGTCGCACGGGACTACGACGAAGCGAAGGAGTACCTCGAAGAGTCGATGCGCTGGCTCGCCGAGAACTTCATCCCCGGCGGCATCGATGCCGTAGCCGGTGGGGATATGAACTTCGACGAATCAACGCCACACATCCAGTTCCAGGCTGATACGTTCTCGCCGAAGCCGGATGATCCCGACAAGCTCCGCTGCCGGCCCGGCATCGCGTACAACACTGATGAGTCGGTGCGGTACATATCTGGCCCGAAGAAGGGCAAACAAATCTCCGGGAACCAGAAGTTCATCGACGCGCAGCGTGGACTTCGAGAGCACATGTACGCGTTGGGTTACCCGGTAGAGCTAGATGTGTCTGAACGTCACAATGAGTCGCTGAATCTTGACCGTTACGTCGAACAGCAGGACCGGGAGCGCGACCTTGCGAACCGTGAGGACGAGGTGGAACGGAAGCACAGCTCCGTACAGCGAGATGTCGATGCTGCAGCGAAAGACCGCAAGCAAGCTGCAGAAGAACTCGAACGGGCGCAGCAGGCCCGTGAAGAAGCCCAGCGTGTGCAGGAAAATGCTGAACAGCAGGCTCGCGAGGTTGCCGAGCGCGTACTCAAAGAAGCACGCGAGAAGGCCGAGCAGGACGCCGAAAAGATTCGTGGTGATGCACAGAAGGATGCTGAACAGGAGTTGGGTCTTGCCGAGGCACAGGCGGAAGAGTTGCTGGACCGTGCCAAGGAGGTTGAGAGCGCCGCCGAAGCCAAGCTCAAGCGTGTAGAGCAGGAAGCTGAACAGCTCCGCAGCGAAGCACGCGAAAAGGCCGAGCAAGAAGCCGAGCAGATCCGCAGTGACGCACGCAAAGAAGCTGAGCAGACGCTGGGTCTCGCTGAAGCTCAGGCAGATGAGCTGCTTGACCTTGCCGAAGAATTCGGCAGTGAAGAACATGATGAGGCCACACGTGACGCTGCAGTAACGCGCGAGGAAGCAGAGCAGGAAGCGAAGATCATCATCGAGGAAGCAACGCAGTCGTTGCAGGAGATTTCGCATGTTGATCAGGACTTTTTGCGGGTCGAGATTGACAGCAACCCAGAGATGAAGCAACGGTACCGCGAGATCGTCATCGACCGTACTCAGGAGGAAAGTGCTGCAGTACTGCGTCGCGCGCTGGAACGCATCGCTAAGCGCCGCCAGCAGGAGCAACAGCGCGACCACGACGGTGACAAGGAGTCCCCCGACGGTGGCAAGGAGTCTCCCGACGGTGACAAGGAGTCCCCCGACGGCGGCAAGCCGTAGATGGGGGTCTCCCCTGCCCTGTATGGCCCTGTAGCGGCCTAACAGGATGTCGCCAGGGTCAGTGTCCAGCGACAGCGCTAAAACCGCTCTAATTCAGCGAAAATCGAAGAATTAGAGCGGTGTTTTTTGTGTGGTGGCAATCCTGTAGTGCAGTGAAATGGCGCGCGTAGTGGCGCGTCTGTTGTGCTGCTGGTTGTGGAGGAAAGGTGCGTGGCTACAGCGCTGTTAAGTGGGTAGTAAATGAGCGCGTAGAAAGTGCAGCGAAAGTGCCTACAGAATGCGCTGCAGAGTTACAGCGTCATTTAAGTACGCAATAGAAGCGCTAATGAAATGACGTGTAATTTAACTGCGCAATAGAAGTGCTAATGAAATGACACGTCATTAAACGTGTCATTTAAGTGGTCAACGTAATGACACACCACTTAACTGCGCAATAAACGCGCCAATTAAGTTACGCGCCACTACAGAGTGTAGTGAAGTGGTTGATCTAGCGGTGTGTAGGTGCGCCAGCGTAGTACGTAGCGAATTGGTTCGTAGACCATGCAGTAAAACAGCGCGCAAAAAGAGCAGTGTGTTGCGCTGTGAAATGTCGGCGCGCTTGGAGCTGTACCGCCGCCATTCCCCCACAACGTCCGTACTGCGGCTTTGACCTAGCCACCGCCCTTTAGAAGCCTTCAAGTACTTCGTAGAGGGCGGTGGCTAGGGTTAGTCGCCGTCGCTAGCTGTGCTTGGCTGTTAATGTCATGTCGACCAACCGCAGGAAGCGTATAACGTAGTCTTTGACAAAGCCTGCGGTGCCTTCATTGAGATGGCCGGAGTCTTCGAAGAGGGTGGGGGATTGGCCAAGGAATACCTCGGGCTGACCAGGAAGCGGCATATCGAAGTAGGACAGGGCGAGCCGGAGGTTCTTCTGTGAACTGTAGCCGCCCATGCGGCCTACAGAGTGGCTGATGATACCTGCGGGAAGGTTCTTCCACGCCACATCTGAGTTGGGCTTAGAGCCGATGTCCACTGCGTTTTTGAGGCAGGCAGGGATAGTGCGGTTGTTCTCTGGCGTAATGAAGAGGATCCCGCTCGAGTTCTTGATGGTCTCGCGAAAGGTGGTGTACTCAGCCGGAGTGGGCTTGTCCGTAACGGCGGGGTCATCGTAGTCGAAGTCATAGAGCGGCAAGTCACGGATTTCCACGATGTTTGCCTCGTAGCCTTCAGGGATCATCGTGAGCACCTCGTGTGCAATCTTGCGTGCAAATGACTCTCGGCGCAGGCTGCCGACGATAACGCTGATACGTGGGGTGGTCATGGTAAACCTTCTTTCTTAGTTGGGTGTAGGGAGACGTGGTCAAGGGAGAAAAGGCTTGCAGCCAAAGGCCGGTGGTGGGCCGGCAGCGTGGGCGGCGGTGAGGAAGCCATCTACTTTGTCTCCTTCTTCATGGCGGAAGTACAGTTCGATGAGTCCTAGAAGCCCCCCGAGGACGGCCTCTCGTGCGGCGGATGTATTCAACAGCCGCATGGCTGCGGGTTGGTTTCCTTCGCGGATGGCTTCAAAAAGCGCGATGGTCTCAAGCCAGCTTCCTTGGTCCGGTCGCGGAAAAGGTTTAGAAATCCCAGTCATCATCACTCGTTTCTTCAGCAGTACCAATGACATAGGAGGAACCAGATCCGGAGAAGAAGTCATGGTTCTCATCTGCTCCGGGGGCTAGGGCCGCGAGGATTTCTGGGTTCACTTCCGTTTCTTCGGGCGGGAAATAATCCGGGTAGCCCAAATTCATGAGTGCCTTATTGGCGTTATAGCGAACGAACACGGCTACATCATCCATGAGTCCCAAAGGCTCATATAGCTCGCCGGAATAGGCCAGCTCTAGTGCATAAAGCTCTTCGAGCAAAGAAATGGTGAAATCATGCATCTCCTTCTGCCGTAACGGGGTCGTGGATTCCAGACCGCGCTGATATTTGTAACCCGAGTAGTAGCCGTGCACTGCCTTGTCACGCAGAATGAGGCGAATCATGTCTGCCGTATTTGTCAGGGTGGCGTGGACAGAAAAGTGCAAGGGAAGATAGAAACCCGCGTAGAGAAGCAGCGAGGAAAGCAGCGTCGATGACACCTTGCGTTTGAGTGGATCCGGCCCAAAATAGTGCGCGAGAACTTTCTTGGCGCGTGCCTGGAGAAGGTCGTTATTCACCGCCCAGCGGTATGCTTCATCAATTTCTTTCGTACTGCTCAGGGTAGAAAACACTGAAGAGTATGAACGGGCATGGACTGACTGCATGAAGGCGATGTTGGTATACACGGCCTCCTCGTGTTCGGTGCGGGCATCTTGAATCTGACAGATTTCACCCACGGTGGCCTGGACAGTATCCAGGGTGGTGAGTCCCGTGAACACCCGCATGGTGAGGTTGCGTTCCTCGGATGTCATCTTCTGCCACGCCGGGAGATCATTAGAAAGCGGGACCTTCTCTGGCAACCAAAAGTTGGCGGTGAGACGGTTCCACACTTCAAGATCCTTTTCATCGCTCACCCGGTTCCAATTGATGGCGCGGATGCGGGCTGAAGGATCATGCCGGTAGCTCGGCGGAGTAACTGAAATGCTGGTTAGTTCAGCACTATTCGATGTTGAAGACATAGCTTCTTTCTTTCTGAGTGAATGGTTGTGGACAAGGGGGAGGACCGTGCTCCTACAAAGCACAGGAGACGCAGCCTTCGACCTCGGTTCCTTGGAGCGCGGATTGGCGTAAACGGATGTAGTAGAGGGTCTTGATTCCGGCTTTCCAGGCATAGATTTGTGCCTTGTTGATGTCCCGCGTGGTGGTATCAGCGGTAAAGAACAAGGTCAGGGAAAGCCCTTGGTCCACGTGTTGGGTGGCCATGGCGTAGGTGTCGATGATTTTTTCGTATCCCACGGCGTAGGAGTCATCGAAATACTCCAGATTGTCGTTGGTCATTTCCGGCGCGGGGTAGTACACGCGCCCCAAGCGGCCCTCCTTGCGTATTTCAATTTTGGAGGCAATTGGGTGGATGGACGCGGTGGAGTCATTGATGTAGGAAATTGATCCAGTGGGTGGAACTGCCTGCAAGTAGGCGTTGTAGATGCCGTCTTGCATCACTTGATTCTTGAGCCGTAGCCAATCCTCGCGTTGAGGGATCTGCACGCCTGCTTCATGGAAGAGCTGTTTTACGTGTTCAGTGGCTGGCGCCCAGTCTTGGTCGATGTATTTGTCAAAGTAGGCGCCAGTGGCATAGGTGGATTCTTCGAAGCCTGTGAATCGTTGACCTTTTTCAACCGCGAGTGCATGGGATGCGCGGAGCGCATGGTAGGTCACCGTGAGGAAATAGATATTTGTAAAGTCCAGTGCCTCGGCGCAGCCATAAGGAATACGCTTGGAAGCCAGGAAGCCGTGGAGATTCATTTGGCCCAGACCAATGGCATGCATGGAAGCATTTCCGTGAGCGATGGAGGGAACAGCTTCGATATTTGTTAGGTCTGAGACCTTCGTGAGAGCGCGCACCGCGGTTTCAACAGTTTCCCCAAAGTCCGGTGATTCAAAAGCTTTAGCGATGTTGAGCGACCCTAGATTGCAGGAAATATCCTGGCCAACGGTGGTGTAGTCACCCGAAGCTCCGTAGGTCGATGGCGTGTTGACCTGGAGGATTTCGCTACACAGGTTGGACATATTGATATGTCCTTTGAGGGGATTAGCGCGGTTGACCGTATCTTCAAAGAGGATGTAGGGGTATCCGGATTCAAACTGAAGCTCAGCCAGCGTGGTGAAAAACTCGCGGGCCTTAATGGTCGTGTGAGAGATTCGCGGATTGGCAACCAGCTCGTCGTAGTACTCGGTGATGGACATGTCAGACATGGCTACGCCGTACTCGCGAGCGATGTCATACGGGCTAAAAAGATGCATATCCTTGTTCTCTTTGGCCAGCCGGAAGGTTATATCTGGAATAACAACCCCCAGCGAAAGAGTCTTGATGCGGACTTTCTCATCGGCATTTTCCCGCTTAGTATCCAGGAAGCGAAGAATATCTGGATGGTGCGCATGCAGGTAGACGGCTCCAGCGCCCTGCCGGGCGCCCAATTGGTTGGCATAGCTGAAGCTATCTTCGAGAATCTTCATGACTGGGACTACGCCGGAAGCCTGGTTCTCAATCTTTTTGATCGGGGCTCCGGATTCGCGCAGATTGCTCAGCAACAGGGCCACTCCACCACCGCGCTTTGATAGTTGCAGTGCAGAGTTCACGCTGCGGCCAATGCTCTCCAAATTGTCTTCGATTCGCAGGAGGAAGCAGGAGACCATTTCGCCGCGCTGGGCTTTGCCTGCGTTGAGAAAAGTAGGGGTGGCGGGCTGGAAGCGTCCGGTCATGATGTCATCCACCAGCTTTTCTGCGAGCTCTTCGTCGCCCTGTGCAAGGTATAAAGCTGTGGTGGCGACGCGTTCTTCGTAGCCTTCTAGGAATCGGGAGCCATCAAAGGTTTTCAGTGCATATGAAGTGAAGAACTTAAATGCGCCGAGGAAGGTGCGGAACTGGTGCTTAGCTCGATGAGCTCTGTCATACATGGCGCACAGAAAGGCGTCATCATAAAGCTCAAGGAAATCCCGCTCGTAGTACTCATTATCAACCAACCATTCCAAGCGTTGCTTGGTGGAATCGAACTGATGCATGCGGGGAGCGACATGGTGCGTGACATAGTCTTGTGCTGCCTGAATGTCCTTGTCAAACTGGATTTTTCCAGAAGCGTCGAACAAGTTCAGCTGCGCGTTGAGTGCGTGGTAGCTCTTGCGCTTGCCGACACCGCCGGCATTGTCTGCTGAAGCGGTGCGGGGCGTAGCGCCAATAGTCTGTGTGGGGGTGGCATCAAGAGGCCACATTGTGTTTTCCAATCTGTGTGATGCGGATGTGTTCTTCATCTTGTGGGGGATTAATGGGGTGTCATCGTTAGCTGCTTTTGCTGCTCCCAAAACTTGTGAAGGCCCTGTTTTACGGCGGCAATGTCTCTCTGGGTGCCGAGAAGCTCGAAGTGATACAGCTCCGGTACGTGGCACTTGGCGGAAATGATGCGTCCGGCGACGCAGTAAGCACTTCCGAAGTTGGTATTCCCTGAGGTAATAACGCCCCGGATAAAGGAGCGGTTGATTGGGTCATTGAGGAAGTCGATGACCTGTTTGGGGACTGCGCGTTTGAGCGAGCCGCCGCCGTAGGTGGGAACGATGAGTACGTACGGGTGTGATACCTGGATCATCCCGGTTTTCTTGGGCCGCAGTGGAATGCGCACCGCGGGTCTATCTAAGCGTTCGACGAATCTTTTTGTGTTTTCAGAAACGCTAGAAAAGTACACCAAATCTGGTGAGTCTGACATGACAATCCTGCTCATCCTGGCCTTAGCCATAAGTGGGATAGGTGATGATCGAAAAGATTAACTACGCACTACCGTAGTTATAAACTACGCCGCACCGTAGTTACAAACTACGCCGCACCGTAGTTTTTAAAAGGGCAGGTAGGGACAGGATTAATGAGAAAGGGAAAGACTACAGGCTGTGGTGTGCTACAAACACTGCGTCCGTAGCTGGGCGCCCAAGTACTACCCACTGAGTACTGTCGGCTACCTGTACTTCGAGCGATTCTGAAAAGGGCGTTCCTTCGCGCGTGGTAAGAACAGCCCCAGTGACGATGCCTTGCTCTTTGAGGAAGGCCAGCAGTTGTGGGTCGGAATCAGAAATGCGTTCCACGGTCACCTGCGGTTGTGCGCCGCTGTCGGTGAGACGGTGCGCACTGGGGATAGTGATCTGTCCATCAACCGTAGGGATAGGGTCGCCGTGTGGATCCCTAGTGGGGTAATTGAGGAACTTATCCACGCGCTCTATGAGCATGTCAGACACCGCGTGTTCAAGATTTTCGGCTTCATCATGGACCTCGTCCCACGTATAATCCAATGCTTGAACCAAAAAAGACTCAAGCAATCGGTGGCGGCGCACCATGACCAATGCGTACTGCCTGCCAAGTTCGGTTAACTCCACAGAGCCATAGGGCGTGTGTGACACGAGCCCTTGCTTCGACATTTTGCGCACTGCATCGGAGACCGAGGAGAGCTTGAGTCCCAGCTGTTTCGCTATAAGTGTGGCGGTAACGGGCTCGGATGACCATTCCTTTAGCCCCCAGATAGCTTTCAAATAGTTCTGGGTACTGGTGGACAGCTCAGAAACAGACATGAGTAAATGTTAACCCAGCTTCCGTATGCGCCTTAGGCGCTGTGCCCCAACGCTCATAGCGAACAGAGGCCAAGTTTGAGAGGAATGCCGGTAAGGTGGGGCCAGTTAAAGCATTCTTCACTTGAAGGAGAACCACTAATGTCTGAGAAGATTTCAATGAACTTGAAGTGCGCCAGCGTAGTGCGTAATGGAATGGCTAGTACACAGTGCAGTAAAACAGCGCATGTAATGGCTCATGTAATGCACTGTGTAGAGACAGAGCGTCTGGAGCAGGAGTATCAGCGCTCCCGTACTGGACGGCGACGGCGTTATGCGTGGTCTGTGCTGAAAAAATAACCCCGCAGGTTTCCCTGCGGGGTGTTGTTGCAACTAGAACGGCACTTCTTCAGAGTCATTAGCAGCAGCGTTATCTGCGCTGTTCTCGCGTCGTGCTGCTCGTGCCTCAGACTCCTTCTTGGAGTCGATCAGCTGCACAGTGTCGATGCGCGCTACCAGCGGATAGTGCTTGTTGCCGTCCTTATCGGTGTAGTTGTCAGTCTTCAGCGAGTAGCTCACTGCAACGCGATCACCAGCGCCGATGCATCCGAAGACGCCGAGGTTCTTGGCGTCAGCCACGTAGCCAGTGAGTTCGACAATCTCTGATTCCACCTTGCCTGTGGACTTGTTCTTGAACGTATTACGTGCGTAGACGTTGAGCTTCACCGTCGCACCGCCGTTTGCGTGCTCAAAGATCTTCGGCTCGCGTGCTGCGTTGCCAACGATGGTGCCATTGTTAAACGGGTTGGACATTGTGATTTCTCCTTATATGAGTGAGTGTGTGATTGTCTTTCAATTGTGTGTTTGAGCAGCGGCTTTGCTGCTGCTGTAAGTACTGTTACAGCCCTGGCGCTACAACACCGCCCAGGGCAGATGTGCCCCTGCCGCTTCCAGGTCGCGTAGCTCTTGCGTCGCACCCGGATCGGCGTCCTCGCCGTCCATGCCGTCGCTCATCAGGTAGAGCAGCTCTAAGTCTTTGTGGGTGTAGTGGTACATAGCGTGCCTCCGTGTCGTGAATTGATTCTCAATCCGCTTTTTGGAGACAGCTCTGCTGTCGGGGTGCTTCTCCCCTGCTAGTAGAAGATGAATGTCTTCCCTGTTCACGGCGCTGCCAGAAGAAAGAAACCCCGCTACAGCGTTAACTGCAACGGGGTATGGAAATCAAGCGTCAAACAGGATATGCCGCGCCTTCACGGCCCCTTCGTACACGCTCGTGATGAGCTTGCGCCCTAAGCCAAGATTGATCGCCCGAGCCACCAGTGAGGGAAAGTTCTCGGTATCACTTAGCTGGGTCGCTCGGTGCGCAGCCACGCCAGCTAGACCCGTCTGGCCAGTGGCCTGTGCCAGTACAGCGACAGTCGCTGTCACCTGCGATCGCATCCGCGTCCAGTCTCGTGGCACGGCACGCATGAGACGCTCTGCGAATGCCAGGCCTTGCTGCGGCTCTTCGAGCAGAGCTGCGATGAGCGGATCTCGCAGCATAGGGGTGGTAAAACACTGCAGTCCGGCGCGGATGGCACGAGTGTTAGCAGGGTCAGCGATACCCACTGTTGCCTGCTCGCACTCACGCTGCAGTTCATGTCGGAGGAAAGGCGGTTCTTTCTCAAAAGCCTCAACGTCGGCGATAATGCCTTCATACTCGACATCGCCGATATCGTGAGCCGCGCTGTCCAGATGCTCTTCCAGCTCACCGCGGGACAGCGCTGGTAGCTGGCCGGTGTCAAGGATCATCTGCTGCAGTGCAGCCGAGCTTGCCACTTCGCTGACCACGCCGCTGCGTGCTTCTGACAGGCCTTGCTGCTGGTACACAGACCACCACCCAGTCCCGGAGGTGATCTCTGGCAATTGGATGATGGCAAGCACTGTCGGCAGTGGTGAGTCCTCACTGAGCAGGAACTTCGCCAGCTCATCTGCAGCGGTTGGATCTGCGTTGACCACGTAGGCGATAACAGCGTCTGTACCGAGCTGCTCTGACCAGGCCGTGAACTGATCCTTGTTATTGATCAACGTTTCCACAGCGTCGTCGAGATCAAGCCGGGCGAGCGGGCTGAGGGCGAGATGTGGTGAGTCCTCGTCGTGCTTAAAGAACGCGAGGACCAGGGAGTCTTGCGGATAGAAACCAAGGATGCCGGGGATGTTGGCGAGGATGTCGCCGTGGGAAGTGAGGGTTTGAGAATAAGCGGACATGTGGAGCACTCCTTGCCAAATACGGGATGTGTAAGGTCAGTCCCGTATTTGGTCCCGGCTCTGCCGGGCTATGTCCCCGCATCCTCGCTGTACAGCACCTCCACGTGCTCAGCGCGTCGCTAGTGCTTACTTGGTGCTCGGCTTGCAGGACAGTGGCACTAGCGACGCGGTCTCGTGAATGGAGTGTGGCCCCTCTTCTTAAGCGTTGCCCTTAGCACGGTTGTGAGACTTGCAGAGCAGCTCGCAGTTGCCCTCTTCAGTCGAACCGCCCTTGGACCATGCAGTGACGTGATCGGCGTCCATTTCTTTAAGCGCCCAGATCTTTGCTTTCTTCTCGTCATGACCAATAGCGCAGCCCCCCCGACGCACAGGCAGATTTCCCCCGAACTGCCGGCTCCCGTGGCGTTCCTTCGTTGCTGCCGTCCTAGCAACCACTAAGCAATGCCCCGAAAAACATGCGCCGTTTTGTTGGCGTGTCACCATCGTGCCTGGTGCAGGATTTTGGGCCTAGTGCACCATCTAGTGCACCAAATGGCGATTTTGACTGGAAATAAAGAAAGCCCCTACCAGCGTTTCCACTGGTAGAGGCCGGAAGTTGGTAGCGGGGGCAGGATTCGAACCTACGACCTCTGGGTTATGAGCCCAGCGAGCTACCGAGCTGCTCCACCCCGCGTCGGGCGACTTCTCGCCTGCTGCCGCGATCGGCAACGGCGTTAACTATACGCACGACGCCATAAAAGGCCAAATCCCCTGGCCAGACAAATTCCGGCCAGGGGATTGTTCACCCTTTGTTCACCGTGGGACTACTGGATGTTCTGGTAGTTCTCCACGGCGCGGTCGAGCTTGTCCAGGGCACGGCCGTACTCCTCAAAGGAGCCGTCACGGGCATCCTCGATGCCGCGGAGGGCATCGTCGATGTCCTTGAGGGCGCTGTCCTTGTCGCCGCCGGACGGGGCGTCGTCAGGCTTGTTCTCGTCGGCGGGCTGCTCCTCGCCGTCTTGCGGCTCGGCCTCGGTATCGGGAACGCCTTCGCCGGCGATGCTGATGTCCTGGGCTTCCTTAGCGTCGATGCCGACCTGGCTTAAGGCCTGCGAGACGGTCGGGGCGTAACCCACGCGGTCCTTGTAGAAGACGAGCACGCGCAGCAGCTTCGGGAAGGCGGAGGCCTGGTCCTTGCGCTGTGAGTAAATCGGCTCGACGTAGAGGATCTCACCGTCGCCGACCGGGAGAGTCAGCAGGTTGCCGTTCTTCAGGTCATTCGAGCCTTCCCACAGAGTGCGGTCGCGGGCGACTTGGTCGGACGACATCAGGGAGTCCTGAGCCTGCTTCGGACCCCGGGTCTGCGTGTTGGTCGGCAGGACGCGGACGGTGATGTGGCCGAAGTTCTCCGGGTCGGAGGACACAGCCATGTGGGCGGCGAGGAACTCACGGTTCAGGCCGCGGTACGGGGTGATGAGCTGGAAGGACGGATTCTTCGTCTTCGGGTCAGCTGCCACGACGTAGTACGGCGGCTGGTTCAGCTCGTTGCGGCCTTCCGGCGCGGTCGGGTCGTTCGGGACGGACCAGAAGGCGTCGTTGTTGAAGAATACGCCCGGGTCGGACACGTGGTAGCGGGCCAGCAGCTCACGCTGAACCTTGAACAGGTCCTCCGGGTAACGGAGGTGCTCGCGGAGATCCTCGGAGATCTCCGACGACGGGTGGACAGTGTCCGGGAAGACGCCCATCCACGCCTTGAGAACGGGGTCCTCCTCGTCGAAGGCGTAGAGGTCCACGCTTCCGTCGTAGGCGTCGACGGTGGCCTTGACGGAGTTGCGGATGTAGCCGACCTCGTTGTTGACCAGACGCTGGTCAGTACCTTCCGGGTTCAGTGCGTCCACCGTGGTGGACTGCAAGGAGGTGCGGGTGGAATACGGCAGCGCCGACAGCGTGGTGTAGCCGTCGACAACCCACTTGATGCGGCCGTCGATAACTGCGGGGTAGGTCTGCTGGTCGGTGGTGAGCCACGGCGCGACGCGCTCCACGCGCTCACGCGGGTCGCGGTCGTAGAGGATGCGGGAATCGTCGCCGACACGGTCGGACAGGATCAGGTTGAGCTCCTGGTACTTGATCGCGTAGGCGGCGCGGTCGATCCAGTTGCCGATGCTGACACCGCCCTCGCCGTCATAGGTGAACTGGGTGCCGTCGGTGTCGTACTCGAGCGGGCCCTGGCCCACGTCGCCGACAACGGCGTAGTCGAGGCCGTCCTCGGCGGAAGAGATGACCGGTCCGTAGTACACGCGCGGCTGGTCCACACGGATGCCCAAGTCCTCAGCGTCCTTCTTCTCCGCGGCGTTCTCATTGGCCTGCAGGTCGGAGACGGTGAAGACAGGGAGGCCGCCGCGAGTGGAGCCGGCGTCCTGGGCTGCTTCGTCGACAATGCTTGCCTGCGCGGCGACGAAGCCGTTGCCGTGGGTATACACGGTGTGGCGGTTCAGCCAGTCCTTCTGGTTTTCCTGCAGAGCGTTCGGATCGAGCTCGCGGGCAGCGACGACATAGTCGCGCAGTTCGCCGTCGACCGTGTAGCGGTCCATGGCCAGGCTGTCCGGGAAGCCGTAGAAGTTTTTGAGCTGCTGGTTCTGAGTGAAGGTCGGACCGAGGATGTCCGGGTCGAGAAGACGGAGGTTAGAGATCGTGGCGGAGTCGTTGCCGACCTCGCTGTCGTCGGTCTTCTCCGCACCCCAGTTGTTCTCGTAGGTGACTTTGTCGTCGGTAAGCCCGTACGCCTCACGGGTGGCCTCGATATTGCGGGCGATGTACTCGGACTCGCGTTCCTGGCGGTTCGGGTTGACGGAGAACTGCTGAAGCAGAGCCGGCCACGCCTGGCCGATGACCAGGGAGGACAGGACCATCAGCACGGTCGCCATGACGGGGACGCGCAGATCCCTGAACACCACAGAAGCGAAGAATGCGGCAGCGACCAAGATCGCAATGACCATGAGGATGATGCGTGCCGGAAGCTGCGCATTGATGTCGGTGTAGGAGGCACCGGTGAAGATATCGTTGCGGTCGAACAGCAGGCTGTAGCGCTGCAGCCAGTAGTCGAGCGCTTTGACCAGCATCCACAGACCAGCCGTGACGGCGAGCTGGATCAGCGCCGGACGGGAAATGTGGCCCTTGGTGCCTGCGGCCTGACTGGCGATGCGGATGCCGCCGAGCAGGTAGTGACCGACCAGGCCGACCAAAAACGCGACGACCAGCAGCATCGACAGCACGCTCACGATCGTGGTCAGCGCCGGCAAAGCGAAAGCGTAGAAGCCGAGGTCGCGACCGAACTGGGCGTCCGTGGAGCCGAATTGGCCACCATTGAGCCACAGCATGAAGGTGCGCCACGTGCTCTGCCCGAGGAGACCGGACACCAGACCAACGGCGAGCGGCACCCAGCGCAGCAGCGGGCGGAGGCCGGACTGGATGGCGGCACGGTTGACCGTCATCGGCGAATTCGGGTCGCCCAAAAAATCGTCATCACGTTCGCGTCCGCGCCATGCGAAAAAGGCTGCGGCCCACGTGATCGCGGCACCGACCAAGCCGAAGATCACAAACAGCGCGACGCGCGCCAGGATGGTTTTCGTGAACACCCCGCGGTAGTCCAACTCACCGAACCAGCGGAAGTCGGTGTACACACCGACCAGCATCGGAACGAGGAAGAGCACCAGGGCGATGAGCCCGAGGATGATCGCGAATCTATTCGAGGACTTCCCCGGCTTTGGGCGGGGGCGGTTGAGGCGCGTGGCCAAAATCCAGCTCCTTATCAGGCTTGTGGCATTCTATTAAGCTCTAACACTAAATTGTTCAACGCCTAAAAGACCAGAAGGGTTCCCTCTTGCCCCAGTTACAACGCCCCCAGCAGGCTCTGAACAAGGCCATGATGGAAGCTGTTGAATTCGTCCACGCCGAAGGGTGGGATGCCTCCCCTACCCTCTTCGCGCTGGTGCCCACGGAATTGGTGGCGGATCAGCTCGCCTCGTTGGAGGAGGAGACAGCATCGCCGCTGACGTTGATCGTGCAGGAGGACATGCCGGAACACATTCAGCCCGGTTCGGATGAATTGGGCGATTACCTCACCCGTTTGGTGTGGCCGGAGGAGATCGAGGGGCTCGTGCTCGCCCAGGAGATCATGTTCAAAGACACCGCTGACGCTTCAGCAGATTCCGCGCGCCCGGCGCGGTTGTTCTCCGGTGTGCTGCGCGAGGAAGGCATCGAGCAGACCTTGCTGCAGTTGCGCCCGACAGAGGAGGAATTGGAGGAAGCAGGCCCCTTCGCGCAAGATGAGATTCAGTTGCGCGGCGGCCCGGGCGTCGCACCCGCCGTTCTGGGCGCGCTGCGCTACAGCTTGGACAACGAGGAAATAGACTAGAGCACGTCCGATCAAAGGAGTCCCCTGCCGTGCTGTCCCCCACGCTCACCCGCCGCACGTTCGCCCGCCGCGCGTGCATCCCCGCCGCGCTCGTGCTCGCTCTCGGGCTGTCCGCTTGCTCGTCGAATGAGGAAGAACCCGCCGAGCCGACCACGGAATCGTCAGAGGCGCCCGAGACGACAGAATCCACGAGCAGCGAAGAGGAATCGGAAACAACGACAACCTCGACGACATCGCCCGCGGCAGAAACCAGCAGCAAGGGCCGTTGGATGAACGGCGGCGGCAGCGCGGACAAGCTCGAGGAAGTCCGCGAGACGTTCGCGTCGCTCGCGCCAGAATCGCTTTTCGACGCCTTGGAGACCTGCACCGAGACCAGCCTTCGCAGCTCGTATGACTGCAGCGGCAAAGAGATCGGCCAGTTCCAGTTCTTCGAATCCCAAGCCATGGCGAAGGACACCGCGAATGTCTTGGAGGGGCTGAAGAGCTCCACCATCGTCGAGGAGACCGAAAACCAGCTCGTTGGCTGGAGCATGATCGGCCGCACAGCCGTCATCACCGTCGTCAATGTTGAAGAAGGCAAGGTCCTCCAGCAGATGATGTCGTCCGAGATGGAGGATCCGCGCGACCGGATCTACGAGCTCGGCCTCGCAGAAAAGGGCGCGGACGAGTCCGAAACTGCCTCCTCCTCCGAAGCCAAAGAAATCGCCTCTACCTCGAAAAATGCTTAGTTAACTCCCCAATCGTGAGCGCTCCGGCCCTACTCAGCCTCGCAGGTCTGTACTTCTTGGCCGGTAGAGAAGTCGTGCATGGCGCTGATGGCGTCGTCAAGCGTGCTTACTTTGGCGACGACCATGTCGCCGCTGTCGACCTTGCGTGCTTCGGCGCAATTCTTTTCGGGCGCGAGGAAGAGCTCGGCGCCGCCATCGCGCGCGCCCTCGATCTTGTGCGTGATGCCGCCGATGGGGCCGACGGTGCCGTCCTCCCGGATGGTGCCGGTGCCTGCGACATTGCGGCCGCCGTTGAGCTCGCCGGGCGAGAGTTTGTCGATGACGGCGAGCGAGAAGATCATGCCGGCGGACGGGCCGCCGACGTCGTTGAGGTTGTAGGTGACGTTGATGTCGCCGGCGGGCTCGGACGTCATCGTGACACCGAGCAACGGCTGGTCCTTGTCCTCCGGGTTCGTGCCGAGGGTGATCGTGGTGTCTTGCTTATCGCCGTCGCCGCGGACGAAAGTGACGGTCACGTCATCGCCCGGCTTCTTCGCGCGGACCTTGTCCTGGATCTGCTGCGGTTCGGTGACCTCCTCACCGTCGATCGCGGTGATGGTGTCGTCGGGTTTGAGCGCGTCCGCTGCGGCGGTGTCAGGCAGCACGTCGTGGACGATGACCTTCGTCGGCTCACCCAGGTGCTTCATTGCGGCGACGGTCGCGGCGGCCTCGGATGCGACGAAGGAAGCCTCGTTGTGCTTGCGCATTTCCTCGTCGGTCATGTCTTTGGGGAGGATCTGGCCGATGGGCACGAGCGTGTCGTTGGAGAACAGCCAACGGCCGATCGCCTGCCCCATCGTCATGTTGGTGCGCACGGACACTGTGGTCATGTCCAGCGAGCCGGAGGTCTCGTCGACCTCGCCGCCTTCGATCTCAATGACCGGGGTGCCCTCCACTTCAGCCAGGGTATTGAACGTCGGGCCGGCGCTTTCCGCAGCGTACGGCACTGTCAGCTTGATCGGCGTGCCCGGGATTCCGCCGAGCATGAGCATCAGCGCCATCACCGCGAGCGGGATGCCGCCCCAGATGGCGGCGCGGCGGGTCGAACGCTGGGCATCGGTCTGGTCTGCTGCGGGATTTTCCACGGATGTAAAGCCTACATTGTGCCCTCGTGTTCGCTGACAGCGTTCCTCCCATCGTGGACCGGCCCTGATACTCGCCGGTAGGCTTGCCACCATGGTTAACGGATTCGGGTTCTCTTTCCCCAACGACGACGATCGCGACCGCGACCGCGATGACGACCGCGACGGCGGTCGCGGCGACGGCGACGGTCGCAATGACCGCGGCGGCGACCCGTTCGGCCAGTTCGGCTTCGCCTTCGGCAGCGGGGGCACCGCGAATTTCAGCGGCAACCTCGGTGACATCCTCGGCCAGTTCGGCGAGATGCTCTCCGGCATGAGCCAGCAGGGTCAACCGGGCCAGCAGGGTCAGAAGGCTGAGAAGCCGAAGCGCGATCCGGTGAATTACGACGTGGCGCTGCGCACCGCGCGCCGGTCCATCAAGGAACCGAAGGGCATGACGGCCAACGACCGCACTGCGGTGACGGAATCGACCCGCTTGGCCAATTTGTGGCTCGACGATGCCTCTTCCCTGCCCGATTCCGGTGCGCGGGCAGAGGCGTGGAGCGCAGACGAGTGGCTGACAAGCACCCTGCCGACCTGGAAGCGCTTGGTCAGCCCTGTCGCGGAGCACATGGACCGCGCGCAGCTGGATGCGATGCCGGAGCAGGCCCGCGAGATTTTCGGGCCGATCACGCAGATGCTCGGTCACTTCAACTCCATGAATTTCGGTGCCAAGCTGGGCCAGGCGCTCGGCGATCTGGCTAACCAGGCCCTGACGGGCAACGACTTTGGTCTGCCTGTCGCGCCGAGCGGCGTGATTGGCATCGTGCCGAAGAATATCGAGCCGATTTCCGACCAGTTGTCGGTGCCGGGCCAGGAAGTTCTCGTGTACGTCTCCGCGCGCGAGGCCGCTCGCCAGCGCCTGTTCACGCACGTGCCGTGGCTGGTGGAACGCATCGTGTCCTCCGTCGAGGAGTACTCGATGGGCTTGGAGTTGGACACCTCCCACATAGAAGAGCAGCTCCGCAACCTGGACCTCGAGTCGGGCGACCCGGCCAAGCTGCAGGAGGCTATGCAGGGGATGCAGGACATGGACATGTCCCCGCGCGTCACCTCGCGCAATGCCGCAGCTGCGTCCCGCTTGGAAACGCTGCTCGCGCTCGTCGAGGGCTGGGTCGAGGTCGTGGTGGAGGACGCGCTCAAAGAACGCATTCCGTCCACGACAGCTCTCACCGAGTCGTGGGCACGCCGCCGCGCAACGGGCGGTTCGGCTGAGCATGCATTCAACAACATTGTCGGCATCGAGCTCGGCGCGCCGAAGACCAACGAGGCCGCCGAGCTGTGGCGCCGGGCCACCACCGCCGTCGGTGTGGACCGCCGCGACAAGGTCTGGGACCACCCGGACTTCCTGCCCACGGCGGAGCACTTGGATAATCCGGCGGCCTTCATCGACACGCTCCTCGACGATGCGCCGGACGCCGATTTCGACGAGGAGATCGCCAAGCTCGAGGAGATGCTCGCCAATGAGCAGGGTCCGAGCGAGGATGAGCGCGGCAACGAGCAGGACGACGACTAGCGCGTACCGAACCGCTGGTAGGCCTCAAGGTAGCCCTTTGCACGCTCAGCGCGAGGGGCGCGGTCAGCCCATTGCCAAAACTCCGGCCCGTGGCCCGGAATGAAGGTGTGCACCAGCTCATGCACGACGACAGCGTCGACAACATAATCCGGCACATCGCGTAGACGGTCGCTGATCCGGATATCGCCCGTGGACACGGTGCACGATCCCCACTGGGTGTTGTGGTTGCTCGCCCACCGCACGGTACCGATGCGCGCTTTGCCGTCGAGCACCTGCGCATTCAGCTTCTTGGCACGCGCGAGAAGTTCGTCGTCGGACACGGCATTCGAGGTAGTGCGCCGTTTCAGCTTCGCCAGAATCTCCTCGACGGCCTCGCGCTCCTCCTTCGCGCTGAAACGCGCGGGAATCCGCACTTCGATGCGCTCCCCCACGTGCCGTGCCTGCACGGTACGTTTCCTGCGCGCCGACCGGATCACATCCACGCCTTCGGGCGGCCACGCATCACTGCCCGATGTCGACTGAAGTAGACGTTTCATTGGTGCGTCGGCTCTCGTGCAGTGGAATAGTGAGTGTCAGGGGGGAAATCATGCATTTAGATGATTCAACATTAGTCACGCTCGGTCACGGGGTGCACGTTCTCACGCGAGGGGACACGGCTGTGCAATTCGGCCTCGACGCGACACGTAGCGGAATCGTGGACACGCGCGTCGCACCGGCGCTCGCTATGTCACTGCGCAGCACGAAGTGGCCGCTGACAATCAAGCAATTGCAGGACCAGCTCGTGGGCGAGTGCAGCGTCGATTCCACAGCGGCACGCTCGCTTATCGACGACTTGTGTGCCTACAACATTCTCATCCCCTCAGCCCGGACCACAGTGGCGCTGCTGGGCGCCACTCCCCTCGCTCAGGAGATCAGACGGGTGCTGGAGGCTTCTGGTGCGACAGTGCGGATTCGGCTGGCGGGGGAAGACACCCGCAGCTTTCTGAAACGGATGGCCGGCGCACCGCTCATCGTGGTTGATGGCGGAGGCGAATACGTGAAGTGGAGCCGGCCCCTCAAGGAGCACCGCAATTGGGTGGTTCCGGTGCTGTCCTTCGATTCGCGGGTGATCATCGGGCCTGTTGCCCGCCACCCGAGTCATGCGTGCGGCATGTGCGCGCACATGCATGTCAGCGACCGCGACGACCAATTCCGTGCGGCCGCCGATCAGTTGGAGATCCAGCCGCGAACGATCGATCCGGTCATCGCGGCTGCCGGGGCAGCAGCAGCGGCGCTGACCGTGCGCAGATTGGCGGGCATCCCGGACCCGCCCGGGATTGTGGGTGAGATGCCGAGCGCCGGGTGGGCAGCGGTGGTCGACCCGCTCGGCGCGCAGACGGTGTCGCTGCTGGACATGGAGCAGCACCCGCGGTGCCCAGTGTGCATCTCTGTCGGGAGTTAGCGGTAGTCCTCGAGGACATCTAAGAGATCGTCGCCGTACTGCTCCAGTTTCGCGGGACCGATGCCGGAGATGTCCAGCAGCTCATTCTCGCTCGCGGGCATGGCTTCCACGACGGAGAGCAACGTCGCGTCGGTGAAGATCATGAACGGCGGGATCTGGGCCTCGCGTGCGGTATCGAGGCGCCACTGCTTGAGCGCCAAGAACGCGGATTCGTTGTACGTCGGCTCGCAATCCTCGTGGCGGCCCAAGCTCTTCTCCGCTGGGGTGCCCAGCTGGTTGCCGCACACACGGCAGCGTTTCGCGCGCTTGAGACGCTCGGGGGCCTGCTCGACATCAAGCTGCGGGGCGATGCCGTCGAGGAAACGCGAACGCTCGCGGGACGCGCGGCCACCCTCCTGCCGGGCCAAGGACCACGACAGGTGCAGGTGCTCGCGAGCACGGGTAATGCCCACGTAGAACAGGCGGCGCTCCTCTTCGATCTGGGCGTCGCCGGCCTTGATCGCGTGCGAGATCGGCAGGGTCTTCTCCACCAGTCCGGCGAGGAAAACGGCGTCCCACTCCAGGCCTTTGGCGGCGTGGAGGCTGGCCAGGGTCACACCGTCCACAGCTGGCGGCTGCTTCGATTCCGCACGCTGCCGCAGGGAGGCCAGCACGCCCGGCATAGAGGTGGCTTCGCCGGTACTGACAATGTCGCCAATGAGCTCTACCAGGGCATTGAGCGTCTGCCAGCGCTCGCGCTGACGTGCGCCCTCAGGTTCTGTCGCAGACAGCCCCAGCGGCGCGAAGGCGGCTTTCGCAACAACCACCGGGTCGTCCGGGAGATCAGTGCGGTTTACGGCAGAGACCAAGACATTGATCGCTTCGCGGATCTCGGGGCGGGTGAAAAAGCCTTCGCCTCCGCGGACCTGGTAGACAATCCCGGCGTCGGAAAGCGCCTGCTCGAACACGGCCGATTGCGCATTGATGCGGTAGAGCACCGCGATCTCTTTAGCGGGCGTGCCGGACGCGATGAGCTTTTTGATCTCGGCGGCGATATCGCGCGCCTCCGACGGCTCATCCGGATAGGACGCGAACGTCGGTTCCGAGCCCGGCGCACGCATGCCCTCGAGCTCGAGGCGGGTGCCCGCTTCCCTGCCGGTGGCCTTGGAGATGACCGTGTTGGCGAGCTCGGTGACCTCCGGCGTGGAGCGGTAGTCGCGCTGGAGCTTGACCACGGTGCCGTGCGGGTAGGTGCGGGAGAAATTCAGCAGGTAGTCCGGGGTCGCTCCAGTGAAGGAATAAATGGTCTGGTTCGCGTCGCCGACGACGGTGAGATCGTCTCGCTGGCCCAGCCAGCCCTCAAGCACACGCTGCTGGAGAGGGGTGACGTCCTGGTACTCGTCCACCACGAAGGTCTGGTACTGGTTGCGGAATTCCTCCGCCACCGCCGGCGCATTCTCGAGCGCTCCCGCGACATGCAAAAGCAGGTCGTCGAAATCGAGGCCCATGCCATCCGGGCTGGTCTTCGACTCCTCGTAGCGCTTGTACACCGCAGCGACCTTCTCCGCTGAAGTCGGCGGTTCGCGGTGGGTTTTCTCGATGGCCTGCGCATAGCTTTCTGGCGTGACCAGGGAGGCCTTCGCCCACTCAATCTCGCTGAGCACGTCGCGGACGAGTTCCTTGTCCGGCTCGAGCCCTACCGTGCGTGTGGCGCGTGCGACGAGCGGGAATTTGTTGTCGATGAGCGTCCACGGCAGATCGCCCGCCACTTGCGGCCAGAAATAGCGCAGCTGGCGCAGCGCCGCGGCGTGGAAGGTGCGGGCCTGCACTCCCCCGATTCCCATCAAGCGCAGGCGGTCGCGCATCTCACCGGCGGCGCGGGAGGTGAACGTGACGGCGAGGACCTTCTGGGGGACGACGAAGCCCTCGTCGATCAGATGCGCGATGCGGTACGTGATGGTGCGGGTCTTGCCTGTGCCGGCACCCGCGAGAATGCACACCGGCCCACGGGGCGCAGTAGCGGCGACGCGCTGATCCTCATCGAGCTGACTGAGGTCGATCACGCTTTAATCATCCTCTTCCTCATGCCGAGCCTCGTCGAGATCGTCGGGATTCTCTGGCGCATAACGGATGTACAGCAATTTATCGCCCGGCTCGACAGTCTCCGCCTCAGGCGAATCAAGGCGGTACAGCTCACCGGAGCGGACCACGCCGAGCACGATATCGGCGAGGTGGCGCGGGTTGGCACCCACCTCATCGTCAAGGATCGGGCGCTCTGACACGGTGAAGCCAGCATTGGGGCTCAGCAGATCTTCTATCATCTCCACCACGGTCGGCGTGTTGGTGGCGATGCCGAGGAGGCGACCCGCGGTCTCCGAAGAGATGACCACGGAATCCGCACCGGACTGCTCCAGCAGGTGCTGGTTTTCGGCCTCGCGGACAGAGGCGACGATATTCACGCCCGGGTTGATCTCGCGCACGGACAGGGTGACCAGCACGGCAGTGTCGTCAGAGGACGGTGCGACCACCACGGAGCGGGCGCGGTTCACACCGGCGATCTTCAGCACATCCGACTTTGTGGCGTTTCCGTGAACGCACACCAACCCGCGGTTCTCCGCATGCACGAGAGCTTCGTTATCGCCGTCGATGACGACGATATTGGAGGGCGACGCGCCGTCGGCAAGCAATGCCTCGACAGCGGACCGGCCCTTGGTGCCGTAACCGATGATGATGGTGTGGTTGCGCACGTTCTTCCTCCACCGTTGAAGTTGCAGCGTCTTGCGGGAATCCTCCGTGAGCACGGACAGCGTCGTGCCGACGAGCAGCATCAGGAACGCTACACGCAACGGAGTGATGATGAAGATGTTGACCAGCCTGGACGTTTGCGTCACCGGAGTGACGTCGCCGTAGCCGGTGGTGGACAGCGACACCGCCGAGTAATACACGGCATCGATGAATGTCAGCGGCTCAGAATAGGCATCCTTGTCCATCCACACGATTCCGGCGACCAGGATCATCAGGATGATCGCGTAGATAAAGCGCCTGAAAATCAGCGTCCACGGAGTCGCCCGCGCCTCCTGCGGCAGGCGGATGACGTTGATGAGCGCATGGTCGGGCAGCGCGGTGAGTTCTTCACCGCGCAATCGGCTGCGGAAAGAAATCCGCGGCTGAAACGAAAACGCCATATCACGACTCTAAACCGGCCGGGGCCGCGATTCGCAGCAAGCCCTCCAGCTCCCCACGTTCCGGCAGGTCACTGGGCGAGAAGTCCTCGCCGGTGCGGACGTAGAAGAACACCGCGCGAATCGGCTTGCCATCCGCGGCGATCCGGCGCCAGGCTTCGCGGTAGACCGCCAATTGGAGTTTCGCCGCGCGCATCTCCGCCGCCTGGGGTTTGTTGCCCGTCTTCCAGTCGACGATGGTCCACCCGCCGTCTTCGTCCTGGAAGACCGCGTCGATGCGACCGCGGACAGTCGAAGTGCCCAGGTCGATTTCAAAGGGGTGCTCGATGTGCGCGGGGGCGCGCGTTGCCCACTGACTGGCGGAGAAATTCTCCTTCAGGCGGACCAACGTGGCGGCATCGACGTCGGGCTCGAGGTTGCCGGGCAGTTCATCGTCGTCAAGCAGGGGGCGCGCCCCGTAGAAGCCTTCGATCCATTCGTGGAATGCTGTGCCGCGCTTGGCGTAGGCATTCGGCTTGAACGGCACGGGGCGGCGGGCGCGTCGGGCGAATTGCTCGGGGTCGGCGCGCAGAGCGACGATGTCGGACGCCGTGAGCGTCGCCGGCATGACCACGGGAACGGCGGGACGCTGGGCGGCTTCGTGTTCTTCAATGAGCGCTTCGGTGTCGCGCTCCCACAGCGAGTAGAGCTCGCCATCGGCCAGCTCGGGCAGCTGCTCGCGCGCGGCGCGGACCTGCATCGCGGCGGTGACACTCGCGGGGTCGGCGGCATAGTGCGGCCACGTGCCTTCGCGGGTGGTGCTGGGGGTCTCTTCCTCTGTGTCTCCGCCCTCCCACCAGTGAAGGACCTGTGTGGCGGGGGTGTCGCCGGGCTGCATGAGCACATCTTTGAGCGCGAGGAAGTGCGGGTACGGGTCGGCTTGCTTCGCGCGGTCCGGCACCGTCGCAGAACCGGTGACCATGAGGCGTTCAGCGGCGCGGGTGACAGCAACGTAGAACAGGCGGGCCGATTCTTCTTCGAGCTCTGCTTTCTTGGTCTTTCTGTACTCGTCGGTGAGTTTCTGGAATTCGCTGCGGTCTTCGGCCGCGTCGAAGACGTCGTAGGCGTCATCGGGGACGTACTCGACGAAGGTCAGGAAGGTCTCGGTGGTCACGCTGTACGTCTGGGTGTCCGCGTGGACGACGGCGACGGTGTCCCACTCCAAGCCCTTCGCCTTGTGGGCGGTGAGGATCTGGACACGGTCATCGCTGGTGGTCACCGAACCTGGCTCGAGGCCGTCCTCGTGCTCGGCGGCAAGATCCAGATACGACAAGAATCCTTCGAGGTCCGCACCCGGATAGGACGCGACCACCTCGGCGAATTTGTCCAGGTGGACCGTGCCGGTGTTGGACGGGCGCGCCAGGACTTCGATGCGGATGCCGAAGATGGAAACGATGTCATCGAACAGGTCCGGCAGGCGCTTGCCCAGGCTGCGGGTGCGCAGGGCACGCAGCTTCGCCGCGAGAGCTTGGAGGCGCACCAGTCCTTCGGGCGAGTACCGCTCCGGCTCGCCCAGGTCGGCGACCGCATCGCCCAAGCCCACACTGCGCTCGTTTTCGCCGACTGCGTTCTCCGCGTTCTCGATCAGCTCCTCGAGCTGTACGCGAAGCCGCTCACGCGGATCAGTATCGGCGGGCAGCTCGTCCACGGCGCTCGTCCGGCGCTCGCCAGCGAGATTGGTGGCGCGGCTGGCCAGAGCCGAAATATCTTTCAGGCCCAGCCCGCACGCAGGGCCGGCCAGAATGCGCAGCGCCGCGGCCGAATCCTGTGGGTGGACCAGCATGCGGGCCACAGCGACGGTGTCCGCCACCTCCGGCACAGTGAGCAGACCGGCGGTGCCGACGATCTCATAAGGCACGCCGCGCTCTTCTAAGGCCTCCGCGATGGCCGCGGAGTGCTTGTTCTTGCGAACCAGCACGGCTGAAGAAACCGGTTTGCCCGCGTTCACACGGTCGTTGTAATCGGAAGCGAGCATGTCTGCGACCACTCCGATCTCTTCGTCCTCCGTGGCGTAGAAGCCCAGTTCCACACGGCCTGGCTGCGCGTCCGGCTTGGAGGTCAGCGGCTCGACGGCGCGCTGTCCGCCCTCCGGGGTGCCCAGGACCGCGGCGGAGACATTATTCGCGGTGGCGAGCACTTCCGGCGGATTGCGCCACGACGTGGTCAGCTGCGCCTTCGGGGCAGGTGAACCGTCCGGCAGCGGAAAATCGTCGACGAAGGCGGCCAGGTTCGCTGCCGTCGCCCCACGCCAGCCGTAGATCGCTTGCATCGGATCGCCCACCGCGGTGACGGTGAGCGGGTGCGCGTGCCGGGATACATCGTCGCGGTTCTCTCCGAAGAGGCTGCGCAACAGCACGCGCTGGGCGTGCGAGGTGTCCTGGTATTCATCGAGCATGACCACGCGGAAACGGTCACGCTGGGAGGCACCCACCGCCGGGTGATCAGCCGCCATCTGCGCCGCCACGGACATCTGCTCGTTGAAGGTGACCACGCCGCGCTCCCGCAGCTCGCGGCCAAGCTCGAGCGACATATCGGCATACGCGCGGCGCAGCTTCTGCCGGTCCACCCACTTCTGCACCGTCTGGTTGTATGCCTCCCCTTGGCGTTTACCGCGGGGCAAGCCAGCGAGGTTGGCCACGAAGGCATCGGATTCCTCCGCGATGCGCTCGCGCGGGAAGAGCTCATTGCCCATATTGGTGACCAGCCGCAGCAGCGTCTCCACGACAGTGTCCATGGCGGGGTTCTCCCCCACCCCGGAGAGCAATTCGCCACCGTGGTTGTTCACTACCTCCCACGCGATGGCGTGAAGCTCCGCGTCGGTGATCAGGCGCGCATCGGGCTCGACGGGAACGAGCAGGCCGTATTCGCGGATCAGGTTGCCGGCGTACGAATCATAGGTGGACACCGTCGGCGCAATGGCTGTAAGCGATTCCGCGAGTTTCCCCGTCGGGTCGAGGCGGCGCACCAGCTGTTCGTCGGCGGCGAGCTTCTCCAGGCGCGTGCGGATGCGTTTGCCCAACTCCTGCGCCGCCTTGCGGGTGAAGGTCAGGCCGAGGACCTCCTCCGGGCGGACATAACCGTTGGCCACGAGCCACACCACGCGCGAGGCCATGGTCTCGGTCTTGCCGGCACCAGCACCGGCGACGACGAGCAGCGGGCCAGGTTCCGCGCCAATAACGGCGGCCTGCTGGTCGGTGGGCATGAATTTCTCGCCCATGTAGCGCCACAGCGTTGTGGGTGGGACGACAGTGCTAGCCACGGGTGGTCACCTCTCCTTCGGGCTGGGCCGGGCAGATCGATTTCAGTTGGCAGAACGAGCAGTGGTCGCCGGTGACAGCACGCAGGGTGGGGCCCGTCATTTCGTCGACAAGCGGGCGGATCAGTTCCGCGAATTCGTCGAGCTGCTCGGCATCCTTCGGCGCCTGCGTGCGCACGGTGGGCTTCTTCGCTTTCGACGCAGGAAAGAACAGGGTTCCGCCGCCGACGTCCAGTGGTTTTTCGCCCGCGCCGGCGGTGACCACTGCGCCATCACGCCACACACCGCGGCTCAGCGCGAGCTGATAGCTGAGCAGCTGCGGGTGCTCGTCGACCTTCTTCTGCGCCGTCGCATTCTTCCCGGTCTTCAAATCCACGACCTGCACCGGGCCGTCACCGTCCGCGTCGCCCTCGCGCTCCAGCCGGTCAATGCGCCCGCCGATGGCTAGGCCCGGAGCGACCTCCACATGGACCGGCACCTCCACGCCGAGCTGGGAGAATGTCCCGCGAGTAGAGTCGATCCACTGCCCGCATCGCTCGAGCACCGCAGTGAATTCAGCCAGGTCGTTGGCTTCCTTCCACGGCGGAACGCTGAAGAGTGCACGGTAGGCGGCGATCGTGTCGGCGCGGGCGAGATCTGGGTCCACACCGTTTCCGAGCGCCTCGAAGAAATAGTGGATGAGCGTGCCGCGCGTCATCGCATCGTTGACAGCGGGCGCGATCTCGCGTTCCAGCACGCCGCGCATCGGGCATTCCAGCAGCCCCTCAATGCGCGAGGGCGACAGCCGCTTCGGGGGCGGCAAGGGCTCGCTTATCGACGCCTCCGTTGTCCCCCACCACTGCCCCGGGTCCGCCGCGGCGATACCGACCTCCGCCAACCGCGCCAGCTGACGTGCCGCCTGCAAGCGTGTTTGTTCGCTGGATGCCTCGTCGGTGAGCGCACGGCGTAGTTCCGCCACGATGTCTTCGACTGCCAGCACCCGAACTGCGTCGGCATCGGCGCGCACCTCACTGCCGACGGTGTCGAAGAGCGCTGGCACCTCCACGCCCTCCGCGGCGACGCGCTCCTGCGCAGTGATGGGCGCCGCAGCGATCTCTTGCGGGACAATCCCGAATTCCGCGGCGAATTCGGCGATGAAGCGCGAAGGTTCCACCACCTCGTCGCCGTCCTCCGAATGCACCGCGGTGACCACGACCCGGTCGGTCGCGCGACTGACCGCGAGGTGGAACAGATGGCGCTCCTCTTTCAGGCGGTCAGCGATGTGGGAGACCGGCGTGGCTGGGTCGATCCCTTCGTCCACTAGGTCCACCAGATCCTCCTGGCGCATGAGCGTGCCAGTCTCACTGAGCGTGGGCCATGACAATTCCTGGACCCCGGAGACGATCACGCGCTTGAATTCGCGCCCCGCCGCACCGTGCGCGGTGAGCAGCGGCACGGCATCCGGGGTGGCGGTGCGCCGGTCGCGCACGCCGGTGGGCAATTCCTGCTCCTCGATGTGCGCGATAAAAGACTCCACGGTGGCACTCGGGCGCCGCTCCGTGAAATCGCCTGCGGCGTCAAACAGCGCCATCATCGCATCCAAGTCGCGGTCCGCCTGCGAGCCTGCGGCACCGCCACGCAGCGCGATCGCCATGAGGCTGTCCGCCAGTTTCGTCGCCGACCAGATCGCCCACAGCACGTCCTCGACACTGCCGCCCTCTCCTAGAGCCGTGCGCCCGGCCTCGAGCACGCTGCGGATGCGGTTCAGAATCGCAAGCTCCCGATCCGTGAGCACCGAGCCGAAATCGGGCAGCTCTTCGTCCAACGCGAGCAATTCCGAGAGCGTCACTTCAGCGCGGGTGTCCGGCTTCCACCTGCGCAGCCCACGCAGCAGACGGCGCAGCGTGACCGGGTCTGTGCCGCCGACGGGCCCGAGCAGCAGATCACGCCATTGGGCCATGCTCAATGGTTCGGTCAGCGCTTTTAGACCCAACAGCATCGCAGCGACGATGCGCTGTTCCGCCAGCACCACATCAGTCGGGTTCACTGCCACTGGAACACCGGCTTGCAGCAGCGCCCGGCGCAGCGACTCGATCATCCCCACCGAGCGCACCACCACGGATATATCGCGCCAGGCCACGTTCTCTTCGAGGTGCCAACGCCGAAGGCGGTCCACCACCGCAGCGTGGTTGACAGCAGTACTCGGTGCGATCACCGCTTCTGCTGTCGGATGGCGCTTTGTCGCCCCCAGATCGATCACTTCTGCGCCGTCCAAGTCCCGGAAGAACAGCGGGGACGCACCGCGGAAACGGAAGACCGACTGCTCCTCGTCGCCGCCGATGACAGTGAGCTCTGCTTCCTGCGCGAGCTGGCGTACCAGTTGAGCCGAAGCCGGATCGAGGTGCTGAGCGTCGTCGACGATGACGGTGTGCCATGTGCGCGGTAGCGGCGCCCGCACGGCGGAGGCGACTAATTCCGATGCCGAATAGCTGCGCGCACCGTAGAGAGCCATGACGTCCTGGTACTCAGCGAGAAAATCGCCCGCCGCCGACCAGACCGGAATCCCGTGACGCTGCCCCAAGTCGCGCAGGTCGCTCGGCGTGAGCGTGCGCTCAACGGCGCGGAGCAAGAAATCGCGCAATTGGCGGGCGAAACCGACCATCGGCAGCGCAGGGCGCAATTCTGCCGGCCACGTTCCGCCACCGTCGGCAGCATGGCCCTGCAGCAGCTCCCGGATGGCGAAGTCTTGCTCCGCGCCCGAGATCAAACGGATCGGCTCCGCCTCCGCGCTGTGATCCTCATCGCCCAACCGCACGAGCGCGAAAGCCAGCGAGTGAATGGAGCGCACAATCGGTTCATCGGCGACGAAACCGGAGGCCGCGAGCCGGTCAGACAACTCCGCACGCACCCGCGCACCGGGTTCCTTGGAGGCGGTGAGAAACACCACGCCGGCTGGGTCAGCCCCACCGCGGATTTTCGCCACCGCAGTGTCGATGAGGAAACTGGTCACGCCCGCACCGGCCGCACCAGTGACCTTGAACGCCCCGCGGGAGGGAAGCTCCACCGGCCAGACGCGCTGGTGAACAGTCCGTTCCCGGCCCACCAAATAGGCCTGCGGGTGCGGCGGGAGATTCAGGCCTGCGTTGTGGGCGTCGTTCGGCTGCGTCATGCCCTACAGTGTGGCATCCGCCCCGGACACGAGCAGCCCCCGAACACGCTCAATCTTCGAACCCATGTTCGATAATCCGCCGAATTCCCTGTTCAGAATCTCTCGATAATCAAGTGCGCGCTCACACATGAATATCAAGTCGGGCACATGGGACCACCTGCTCAGCACGGCATCGTCGACGGCGTCGGCCAAGAGGCCGTCGATAAGCGTCAGCGCTGCGCTGTAACCGTGCGGCCGCGCGCTGTCGGCGGGGACGAAATCGGTGAGCGCGGGCGGCAGGGAGCCGGAAAAGAGACAGCACGCGAGGAAATCGGTGTGCACGAACTGCAATTTCTTGCCTTGCGGAAGGCGCCCCTTCCATGCGGCGCGGTCAGCGCGCGCCCATGCGTCGTTGCGCTCGAGCTTGGGGGCGGGGAAATAGGACACGGCGTCGTCGAACCGAAGAGCCGCGGAAATCGCCTCGTCAACGCGGTGCCCCGGCTCGCCCTCGACGTAATCGGTGGCGTGGAAACCCGCGACCGTGAAGCGGCCGTCAGTGGAGCGGACCGGGCGGGCGACGCGGACGCCGGGAACCGTGACTTTCTCCCGCACCTTCGACGACCATGCGGCGTGCGCCGGCGCTTCGGAAATGACAATGCGACCGAAACGCACTCCGTTGCCCCACTCCGGGCCAAGCGGGAGCGGTTGCGACTCATCGACCTGGAACGACGTTAGAACATGCCCCGGAATCGTCATCGACACGCCCCTCCCCTAGACCGTCGCCGGACGCGGGTACGGCCACGGGTTGGCGCGGCACGTGTCGTCGTTATCCGGGTAGACCTCTTCCGGCGCGAGCTGGAACAGTTCCTTGTTATTCAAGCTCAGCGTCTGCTGCATCATCACCGGGGCGAGCTTGCCGTCCTCACCGCATGGCTCGTGCTCCGCGTAGCCCAGCGCGTGCCCCACTTCGTGGTTGATCAAGTACTGGCGGTACATGCCCAAATCGCCGTTATACGGCGCGGCACCGCGGACCCAACGGGACTCGTTGATGATCACCCGGTCACCGTCCGCTTCCGTATAGATACGGCAGGACGTCTCGAGCCCGATGTCACTTCCGCAGGTCTCACGAGTCGTGCCCACGGAGGTCAGCTGGATGCGCAGGTCCGGATCATCGGACGAGGAGACATGCTCGAAACGGAATCGCGGATCGTTCGTCCAGCCGCGCGGATCCGACAAAGTGGCGTCCACCATCGCAGCGAAAGAATCGTCGCCGCCGTAGCTGGAGGTGTCAATGCCGTCTTCCACTTCGGTGGAAAAGCGCACGACCTTCTCCTCGCCCTTCCCGTGATTCATGCCGAGCGAGCCGACGGGCCGGTACGTGCCCTTGCCCTGCTCGGCGAACGGGCCACCGGGCGGAAGCTCCGTCATCGCGACCTGGCCTTCCGGCATGTCCGGCACCGTCACGCGCGGCTCGTCGGTGGTGTCCTCAATCCCCTCCGTCCCGCGCGAGGTCGTCCCAACAGTCTCCCCCGCAGGAGTGTTGACGATGCTCCAGATCACCAGCGCAGTCACCACCACCAGCACCGGGATCGCATAAGCGCGCCAACCGTAAGCATCGGCGAATCGCGCGAACGCGGATCGGTCCGCCCCGCTGTGGCCAGCGGCGGGTTCGTAAGCGCCGTCCATGCGGCCGTCGGGGTGGTAGGTCATACGTTCAATCTATCGTGCATTTAGCCGGAAAAGCCGACAGCACGCGGGGTGGAGTTGCCCAATTCGACGTACAGGATGCGCTCGGTACGCACGACGTACTTCATACCGCGCTCGTCGTCGAAGGAGACAGTCGGAGCGCCGGACTCGATCGCCTGCGTAACTTCGCCGAGGATCTCGTCCTGCCCCTTCGGGGAGGAAATGGAGAGTTCGCGGTGGGAGTCAGCCAGTCCGATCTTGATTTCCATGCTGTTTTTCGTCCTTTACTTTTCGCTCTATTCTTCGTGCCGTCGCCGGCGATGGTCATATTGTAACGAGGGGCAGTTAAGATGTTCACGTGCCCGATCGTTCTGTACAGCAGCCCCAGCAGCCGCCGACGTTCGCCGAGCTCGGCGTCGCCGCGGAGATCGTCGGGGCGCTCGCAGACAACGGGATCGAGCGGGTCTTTTCCATCCAAGAGCTCACCCTCCCCATCGCGTTGACCGGCCGGGATTTGATCGGCCAGGCCCGCACGGGCATGGGCAAGACTTTCGCTTTCGGCGTCCCGTTGCTGGACCGTGTCTTTGACGACGCCGCTATCGAGGAGCTCAACGGCACCCCGCGCGCACTCGTGGTCACGCCCACGCGCGAGCTCGCCGTTCAGGTGGGCGAAGACCTCACGCTCGCAGCGAAAAACACGCCCATTCGCTTATCGACGATCTATGGCGGCCGCCCCTACGACGAGCAACTCGCCGCCCTCAATGACGGTGTCGACGTCATCGTCGGCACTCCCGGCCGCCTTCTGGATCTTCACCAGCGGGGCGATCTGGACTTAAGCCACGTGGCGATTCTGGTTCTCGATGAAGCCGACGAGATGCTCGACCTGGGCTTCCTCCCCGACATCCAGAAACTGTGGGCTGCGCTGCACCAGCCGCTGCAGACGATGCTCTTCTCCGCCACCATGCCGGGGCAGATCCTCACCCTGGCACGGTCGATGATGAATAAGCCGCTGCACATCCGTGCTGAGGCCACCGAGTCCTCCCAGGTGCACGACACCACCAAGCAGGTCGTATTCTGCTCCCACAAGATGGACAAACCCGAGGTCACCGCCCGCATTCTTCAGGCCGACGGCCGCGGCAAGACCATCATTTTCACCCGCACGAAGCGCACCGCCGCCGATGTCGCCGAAGACTTGGCCGGCCGTGGTTTCCCCGTCGGCTCCGTTCACGGTGATTTGGGTCAGGAAGCCCGCGAGCGCTCCCTCGAGGCTTTCCGCAACGGCACAGTGGAGATCCTCGTGGCCACCGATGTCGCCGCCCGCGGCATCGACGTCGACGATGTCACCCACGTGATCAACTACCAGACTCCTGACGACCCAATGACCTACGTGCATCGCATCGGCCGTACCGGCCGCGCGGGCCGCACCGGCACCGCCGTCACCCTCGTCGGTTTCGATGAGGGCGCGAAGTGGAAGCTCATCAACGACGAGCTCTCACTGGACACGCCTGAACCCCCGACGTGGTTCTCCACCTCCCCGGAGCTGCGCGACGCCCTCGATATTCCCGACGACGCCCGCTCCAACGTCGGCCCGGCCCGCCCCGTTCACGGCGTGCGCAGAAAGCGCGGCGATTCCCGTCCCGACCGGAACCAATCCCGATCTCGATCCAAGAGGAGGCGACGGTGAGTAAAGCTACGCTACGCCGCACCCGCGGCGACCTCATCGCCACTGGCGTCATCACCGCCGTGTCTGTTCTTGCCCTGCTCATCGCGTTTTTCACCGCGCCGATCCGCAAGGACGAGCTCACCCCCGCCGCTGAGGAGATCCCCAACGGCGGGATACTCGCCATCGCCCCGAATGACCTTTCCGAGGGCCCTACCCTGCACGACGACGCCCCTAACCCGCGCCCTGTCACCGTCGCCGGCATGATCGCCACCTACGACAAAGACAGTGGCACCATCACCGCCTCCACCCCGGACGGCGAGGAGAAGTGGAGCTACACCCGCGGCCCCGAACTGTGCGGCATGGCTTCTGCATGGGATGAAGTCGTGGCTGTCTACCGCACCAATATCGGCTGCGGCGATGTGGTGGCCATCAAAGCCACGACCGGCCAGTATTCCCACACCCGCTCCGCGATCGCGCCCGAGCAGGTCGCCATGATCTCCTCGAACGACCGTGTCGGCTACGCCGCCCCGTCGCGCTCCGAGATCTGGCGCAACGACCTTGTCCGCACCGTCGAATACGGCGAGGTCGAGGCCCCGCAGGAGCCGGACTTCCAGCCCAACGAGGGCTGCACCATCACCTCCGCGCTGACCCGCACCGAATTCTTCGCCGTCACCGAGAAGTGCGAGGACGGTTCCTGGCTGCGCATGCAAAAGGCCACCCCGGAGGACTCCCGCAAGCCTGAGCTTCACGAGTCCGTCGAGATCGCCGACAACGCCTACCTCGTCGCTGTGGGCCAGGAAGCCGCCGCCGTCTACGGCCCGGGATCCTCGAAGGTCACGTCCTATAAACAGGACGGCACCCAACTGGCCAGCTCCCAGGTACCCCAGTCTGACCTGCTCAGCGACTCACCGATCGGGATTGCCACCGTCCAAGTCGCCGATCTGCCGCACCACATGAGCTACTTCGACGGCCAGAATCTCATGCTTCTCGACCCCGAAACCCTCGAAGTAACCACCATCTTCTCCGACGCTCTCGGCACCGGCTTCGGAGCCGGCGACCGCCTCGTCTACCCCACCGCCGAAGGCATCGCCGTGGCCAATTGGGATACCCAATCCGTCGACCACGTCATCCCCGTCGACCGCCACGGCTACACCGGCCCGGTCTCCATCGCCTCCGCCGGCGCCACCGTCGTTGAAAAGCGCGGCACTGAGATCGCGGTCCTCGACCTCGTGCAGTAGCTCCCCCGCCCCCGCTCCGCTCAGCGCGCCGGGCACCAGGAGCCCGGAGCCCCCTCGCGCCACCGCCGGTGATTCTGTTTACATATTCGCCCGATCAGCATAGGAGCCAAAACGCTCTGAGCAGGAACTATAGCCAGGCACGCATATCGCGGATGTAAACAGATTCACCAGCCCCCGCTCACCAACGCCCGCTCACCCGCAACCAGCTCTATTTACCGCGCCGCGCATCGAACGCGGCAGTGGCCCACTGGGTGGACACCGGGTGCAGCGCGCACACGAGCGTGATCGCGGCGGCGAGGAGGGTGATCACGCCGATCGACGTCGCACCGCCCATGAACATGTAGAAGGCGATGCCGAGCAGCAGCACGTTCATGAACACGATGATGCTGCGGCCCCACTGGTTGCCGCGCAGGATGTTGATGCCGCCGTAGGCCATGGGCCCGAATGTGCACAGGATGAACAGCGCGGTGCCGACACCGACCAAGGCGAAGGCGGAGGTCTCGGACTGGACGAGGGATTCGTCGGCACCATTGGTGATCTGCACATACGCCAGGTAAATGCCGTAGCTGATCGCCACAATGCCTTCGAGCACGGCCATCACGGCCGCCGCCTTCATTAGCGCGGGTGCTTCCGCCGTCGCGCGGGCGGCTTCAGGGCTGGGCAGGTTCTTCTTCGGTTCCGGGGCGTTCGCATTCACGCCTTCATCCTAAAGCCACGGCAGTCGCGAGCCCGAAACCCCGCCCCGGCAGCCAACCCAAACCACAGGCGATTTGACGTAGTGCATCCGGTCACATCTCACAGCATTGCTTGATATACCCTGTTCACGCTATTTTCAGCAGGCGTAGACCTCCCCGCCACACCGCCCCGCAAGCCCCCGAAACAGATAAAAACCGCGGAGAAATTATGATTCCGGTCACAATTTGGCGTTTACCCCTAGCGGGATGTATGTAAACGTGTCATTATTCTCGGGTAGCAAAAACAAAGAGCTAGTTACCTAGCCACTAACTCCAAGCCACCACGGAGTTAAGTTCCGGTAAACGGAAGACGGGTCCCGAAGCCACCGGGAACACCGCCCGCTCATCGCCGGAAATCATCTGCTTGCGCAAACCCTGACCCAAGCCAGGTTTCATTGTCGCGCCACCGTGCGCGCATTCATTCCTGCGCCTGTCGACGGGCTTGTTAGTGGTGTGCACGCTTCATGACATTTCTCGACATCCGACGCACTACCTACCCGAAGACCCAGAAGGAGACTGATCACCATGGATTGGCGCCACGAAGCAATTTGCCGCGACGAAGACCCCGAACTGTTCTTCCCGGTCGGTAACTCCGGCCCCGCACTGTCCCAGATCGCACAGGCCAAGCTTGTGTGCCACCGCTGCCCCGTCACCTCCCAGTGCCTGAAGTGGGCTCTGGAGACCGGCCAGGATGCCGGCGTCTGGGGTGGCCTGTCCGAGGAGGAGCGCCGCGCCCTCAAGCGTCGCAACAAGCAGCGCAACCGTCAGCGCGTCTCTGCTTAAGCCACGCGCGAACCGGCCCAAAAGCGGACCAATTACCGCTGCCGGGCCGGTGCCCGATAAAGTGGACTGACAGTTAGATCAGTTCCGTATCTTTGGCCCAAGGAGGTCGTTATGAGCAAGCGTGGTCGTAAGCGCAAGGACCGCCGCAAGAAGAGCGCTAACCGCGGCAAGCGCCCCAACTCCTAAGAGTTGAGCGCATACAAGAACTCCTTCCCACCGAATACAAGGTGGGAAGGAGTTCTTTGGTTTTACACCTAGCAGCTACTCGTATCGCCGGTAAGTGATCGAAATGGACTGCACAATGCGTTGACGCAGACCCTCGGGCGCCTGGTCCTGGCAGTTGCAGCGGCGGACGATCTGGCGGATCTCAGTCTCAGATTTGAGCCAGGCAAAGCTCTCGGGGCAGGTCTGGATGATCTCGCGGATCTCGGCGACTCGCGCCGCAGGGGTGTCGGTATCGAAGTATTCGCAGAGTAGCGCGTGTGCGCGTGCTGGTTCGATATTGCAGTCGCCCATTATTTCTGCTCCTCCAGACCAATACCTTGTTCGTTCGCCACATCTTTCAACAGTTCGCGGAGCTGTTTTCTTCCCCGGTGGAGTCGCGACATGACGGTGCCGAGCGGAATGTCCATGACTTCGGCGATTTCTTTGTACGCCAGGCCTTCGACATCGGCGTAATAGACGACCATGCGGTAGTCGTCGCTCAGCGAGTTCATGGCTTCGGCGATTTGCGCATCCGGCAAGTTCTTCAGCGCCTCAACCTCGGCGGATTGCAGGCCGGTCGAATCGTGCGAGCTGGTGGTGTACAGCTGGCGGTCGGTGACATCCTCGGCGGAGGTCTCGATCGGGCGGCGCTGCTTCTTCCGGTACGAGTTGATGTACGTGTTCGTCATGATCCGGTACAGCCACGCTTTGAGGTTCGTACCTTCTTTGAAGGAGTCGAACGCTTTGTAGGCCTTGAGGTAAGTCTCTTGCACCAGGTCTTCAGCGTCTTGTGGGTTGCGCGTCATGCGCAGCGCGCCGCCGTAGAGCTGGTCCAGCAGCGGCATCGCCTCCTCGGTGAAGCGCTGTTCGAGATCGGTGTGGGCCATGGGTGCCATCTTAGCGGTGATCAGCGAGCGCTAGGCTTGGCGCCTATGGCAGCGAAGACTCAGGCATTGGAAGCCCTCAAACAAGCTGGAGTGGACCACGAGGTGCTCAGCTACACCGCGGGCACGGACCATTTCGGGGAGCATGCGGTGGAGCAGCTGGGACTCGATGCCACGCAGACGCTGAAAACGCTGGTCATTCACCACGAGCGCGAGTACGCGGTCTGCTGCGTACCGGTCGCTGGTCACCTGTCGCTCAAGCATGCGGCGAAGGCTCTGGGCTGGAAGAACGCGGAGATGGCGGACCCGAAGGTGGCGCAGCGCCTCACCGGCTACATCGTGGGAGGCATCTCGCCGCTCGGCACGAAACAGCAGTTGAGCACGCTTATCGACGCCTCCGTCGCCCACACCGATACCATCACCGTCTCGGCGGGCCAGCGTGGTTTGTCCATCGCGATGTCGCCGACTGATCTGGCAGAACTATGCAGTGCCCAGTTCGCGGATATCGCGGCTGAGTAGCACTCCTACCCCACTGGTTCGGTGCTCATCGGGCCGTCGCCGGTGAGCTCGGCGTGTTCATTGCGGATATTGCCCACTTCCTGCGCCGCCGGGCGCCACTGCAGCTGATCGGCGACGCGGGAGGGGTGGACCAATTCGAGCGCCTCCTCCGGTGAACCGTGCACCCACTGCTCGATTTCCTCAGGCTGCAGGAAGAGCGGGAGGCGGTGGTGCAGCCAGGCCATATTATCGGTGGCGTCGGTGGTGACCATCGTGGTGGAGAGTTTGTCCAGCCCGGTCTCCCACAGCGCGGCAGCGTAGAGCAGGCCTTCTTTGGGGCGCACGAAATACGGCTGTTTGCCGGTCTTCGTGCTGGCATCGGCTTTCCACTCGTAGTACCCGTCGAGCACCATCAGGCCGCGGCGGGCTTTGAAGGCGGAGCGAAACGAGGGCTTCTCGGCGACGGTCTCGCCGCGAGCATTGAACAGCGGTGGGCCGGTCTCGTCCTTCTTCCAGGTGGGGAGAAGGCCCCAACGGGCAGAGTCGATCTGGGCTTCAGCACCGTCGACGCGGATCAGGGGCACTTGCTGCGTGGGCCCGATGTTGTAGCGCGGCGGCGGGGTGCCGTCGGGCGCGAGCACTTCGGTCACGCCGGGCAGCGTGCCGACGGCCGCGATCAGGTCGTCGCCGGTGGTGAAGAGAACGAAACGTCCGCACATGCCTTCCCATTATGCCCGCGACTAGCTCGGTAGGATGGCCCGCATGACGCAATTGTGGCCAGCGCCGTTTCACCCCGAGCCGTTCACTAGCACTGTGCTGGTGCCCGGCTCAAAGTCGATCACCAACCGGGCGTATGTGCTCGCTGCTCTCGCCAGCGAGCCGAGCACGCTCGTGGGGGCACTGCGTTCGCGCGACACGGATTTGATGCAGGGCGCGCTCGAAGCCATGGGCGTGGAATTCACTCTCGACGGCGACACGCTCACGGCCACGCCGGGCACGCTCACGGGCGGCACAGTCGACTGCGGTCTCGCGGGAACGGTCATGCGTTTCATTCCGGCAGTCGCGGCATTCGCGAACGGCGCGGTCCACGTCGACGGCGATGAGCAAGCGCGGGTCCGCCCAGTGGCCACAGTGCTCGATGCGCTCCGCGATGCGGGAGTGGACGTTGAAGGCACTGCCCTCCCCTACACCGTCAACGGAACGGGGTCGGCGAAGGGAGGACGGATCGAGATGGATGCGTCGAAAAGCTCGCAGTTCGTCTCGGCTCTGCTGCTCGCGGGCGCGCGTTTCGACGAAGGCCTCCACATCGTGCACACCGGCGAGCGGGTGCCGTCGACACCGCACATCGAGATGACTGTGGAGATGGTGCGCGCCGCCGGCGTGGAAGTCGAATCCAGTCTGACGGAATGGATCGTGCGCCCGGGCCCGATCAAGGGCGGCACGTGGGTGATCGAACCGGATCTGTCCAATGCCACGCCGTTTTTGGCTGCGGCGGCTGTCACCGGCGGAACGGTGAGCGTACCGCACTGGCCGACCACGACGAACCAGGCCGGCGACGTCATTCGGGACATCCTGACAAACATGGGCTGCGACGTGCGCATGAGTGGCGAAGAGACGGACAAGACGCTCACCGTCACGGGCCCGAAGCCCGGTGAGCTGCAGGGCATTGAGCTGGATATGGGCGATATCGGCGAGCTCACGCCGACGGTCGCGGCGCTGGCCACGCAGGCAGCCAGCCCAAGCGAGCTGACCGGCATCGCGCACCTGCGCGGGCACGAGACGGACCGCCTGGCCGCGCTCACCGCGGAAATCACGGCGCTCGGCGGCCAGTGCGAAGAGCTTGACGACGGCCTGCGCATCACCCCCGCTGCCTTGCACGGGGGAACCTGGCATTCCTACGCCGACCACCGCATGGCCACCGCCGGCGCGATCATCGGGCTGACCACCGACGGCGTGGAAGTCGAAGACATCGGCACGACGGCGAAGACGCTGCCAGGCTTTGAGACGATGTGGACGGACATGCTGCATGGCTAGGCGCGGCGGACGGGACTTCTCCAGCTACGACGAATCGGACGTGAAAGTCCGGCCGGGCAAGGGCTCGCGCCCGCGGTCAAAAGACCGCCCGAAGCACAAAGATGCAGTCGTGGGCTTGGTGATCACGAAGGACCGCGGCCGCTGGGGCGTCGTGCTGGAGGACGGCACGCGCGTGGTGTGCATGCGCGCCCGCGAGCTGGGGCGCACGTCGATCGAGGTCGGCGACCGCGTCGGCGTCGTCGGCGACACAAGCGGGGTGAAGGACACGCTCGCCCGCATCGTCAAGCGCGAGGAACGCACCTCCGAGCTGCGCCGCACCGCCGACGACACGGACCCGTACGAGCGGATCGTCGTGGCCAATGCGGAGATCCTGCTGATCGTCTGCGCTGTCGCTGATCCCCCGCCACGCACAGGCTTCGTGGAGCGCGCGCTCGTCGCCGCATTCGTCGGCGGTGTCACCCCGGTTGTCTGCCTGACCAAATCGGATTTGGCGGACCCCGGCGAATTCGAAAAAGAGCTCGCGGATTTGGACGTGGAGGTCCTGCGCACGGGCATCGACAACGATATCGCGGCGTTGCTGGGGCGTATCGACGGCCGCCTTTCCGCCGTCATCGGCCATTCCGGTGTGGGCAAGTCGACGCTGGTCAACCGCATCGTCCCGGATGCCAACCGCGAGACGGGCGAAGTCTCCGGCGTGGGCAAGGGCCGTCACACGTCCACGCAGTCGGTGGCACTGGAATTGCCGGATAGCCACGGCTGGATCATCGACACCCCCGGCATCCGGTCCTTCGGCCTGGCGCACGTCTCACCAGACCAGGTGATCGAGCCCTTCCCAGATTTGGCGGAGGCGGCGGAGCGCTGCCCGCGCGGCTGCACGCACGCCGGTCCCCCGGCGGACCCGGAGTGCGCGTGGGACGACTTCGACCCGGACTCCGTCATCGGAAGACGTGTCCAGGCCGTGCGGCGCCTGCTCGTGGCGCTGCGGATCAACGAAACAACCTATGACTAACGACTGGTATTAGGCCAGCTAGATGAACTGACCGTGGACGTTGATTGAGGTTCAGGAAGCCTTTAAGTTTGTGCAGTAATTCTTGCACGGTTATCATGCAGGAAATACTGCACGATTCTTGGAGGTTCAATGTCACCGCGCGAGTACCAGCACCCGAAACCCGATGAAATCACTTTGGCCAAGGTGCTAGCTGCCTTGAGCGACCCAACCCGGCTGGAGATGATCCATCGGCTAGCCGACGGGCAGGAACACGACAGCCGCGGGCTCGCAGACGATCTGCCTCGGTCGACGCTGACCTACCACACACGCATGCTGCGTGAGGCTGGAGTGACGTGGACCCGGGGTGAAGGACGCGCGTGTCTGATCCGGTTGCGGCGCGACGATCTGGATCAGTTGTTCCCCGGTGTGCTCGCGGCTGTTATCGCCAACGCAGGTTCCGAAGTGGGTAAGGAATGATGAGTCGGCTGTGGCCCTTCGTGTTGGGGAGCGTCGCGCTCGGCCTGGATGCCTACGTCGTCGCAGGTCTACTTCCTGCCATCGCCTCATCGCTGGGTGCACGGGAAGCTACTGTCGGACTGGGCGTTGCGGCCTTCACAGGCTCCTACGCGATCGCTGGGCCTCTGCTGGCCGGGCGAGCCGGACAGCAGTCCCGGCGTAGCCTGGTCATCGCCATATTAGTGTTCACAGTTGCGAACTTGGCTACGGCCCTGTCGCCGACAGTGTGGCTTTTCCTGGGGTCTCGTGTGGCGGCTGGCGTGGCAGCGGGCGTGTACTCACCACTGTCGTCCGCAGTTGCCGCAGAGCTCGTGGGGCAACATCGTCGGGGGCGTGCACTGGCTTTGGTTCTTGCCGGCTTGGCAGTGGGTACGGTGTTCGGAGTGCCGATCGGTCTGGCCCTGGCGCAGCAGTGGGGTTGGCGTGCCGCGTTCCTGTTGATCGTGGTCATCGGTGGCACTGCACTGACAGGAATAACGCTGCGCGGCGGAGAATTGCCAACGATCGCGGCCTCTGGCGCTGCAGAGCGATTGAGGTCCATCGCCCGCCCGAAGAATCTCCTCACGGTCACGGTAACGCTACTGACCGGCTGCGCTTCTCTGGGGCTTTATACCTACCTGACCGTCGTACTGTCCGCGGGAAGCCTTGCGTCGCATCAGACCATGGCAATTTGGGTTTGGGGGTTCGGTGGAGCGGTCGGAGCGTTGGGCATCGGGCGTTTCGTGGACAGGTGCAATCCGCTGCGGCTTAGCGCTTTCATCCTCACTGGCCTCACCTGTGCGCTAGTCGGTATGACTCTGGGGCAGGTCCCTGGGATCGTGGTGGTCAGTCTTTTCGTCTGGGGACTGTGCGGTTGGGCTTCTCTCGCACCCCAGCAGCATGTACTGCTCCAGACGAATCCTGCTGATGGTGCTACGGCGGTGGCTGCGAATGCGTCGGCGAACTATTTGGGCTCGGCGCTGGGTGCGGTCATTGGCTCACTGTTGGTCGCTGCGCATGCGACGCCTGCCATGCTGTGTGGTTCCGCGGCGGCACTTGCAGCAGTCGCACTGCTCTGCCAGCTTGCTCGCCAGCGCATGGATTCCGAGTCGTAGACGTGCATCCCAACGTCGCGTTCAGCCAAGGCCACCAGCCCCACGCGGTCTACAGGAGCCAGACTCCCATTTGACGATTCACCAACGTGCCCCGTCGGCACTGCTACAGCAGCTCGACGAGGAAGGACAGCTCGTCCGGGTGGTAGAACGCCAGGTAGTTGTCCTGAGCGTCGCCCACGGCGAGTTCGGCATCTTGGTCGCCGAGATCGGCGGCGTCGATAAGCTCAGTGGCTTTTTTCGTGGCTTCTTCGGCAGCGGCGATGTCGACATGGATCGCGGCGACATCCTCGCGGTTGATGGCCACGGACAGCTTGACCACGGACTCGCCCATATCGGGCTGCGGGACGGCGTCGACGTCGGCGGAGATGACCACGCGGCGGTGTGGGAAATCCGGCTCGTCGCCGATGGCGAGCAGGCGCAGGGAGGCCAGCGCGGCATCGTCGAATGCGACGGCCTCGATCTCCTCCTCGTCGCCGGAGGTGAAGAACTCGACCAGTGCCGGCGTCGCGGCGAAACCCCAGCCGCTGCGGGCGTGAATGGTGCCCTCAGCGTCGAGCTCCTTGAGCATCGCGAAGGTGGCGGGAATGTAGACGCGCACTAGAACTCGCCCTCGATGCCGTAGAGGGACTGAATTTCCACCACAGTGCGGTCGAATGCGGTGTGCAAGATGCCGATGAGGCCCGCTTCAACAGCGCCACGGACGTTGAGGATGTCGTCGTCGATCATCGTGCAGTCCTCCAGCGGCATGCCGATCGCATCGGCGGCTGCCTGGAATGCGGCCTTTTCCGGCTTTTCCGCGCCGACCTCGCCGGAGAGGATCACAGCGTCGACGTGGCCGCGGAACTCCCATTCGCGGATGGCGTCTGCCTCCGGGCCGCCCGGGTCATTGGACAGGATGGCGGTGCTGATCTCGTTGGCCTTGAGCTCTGCAAGCAGCGTCTGCCAGCGCTTGATGTCCTCGGCGTCCGCGTCGAGCACGCCAGCATAATCGATAATCAAACCCTGCATCAACGACCTCGTTTCCTCGCTTTGTTCTTCATTGTCTACTTCAGTAGACATCAACGACCGTGTTTCCAAGGACAACCGGTCCGGATTCCGGCACAATACTACCTAGCCCACGCCGCGTCTGCCCCTGGGGTGAAGCGCCGCGGAACACTGAATTTTCAAGAATCTGTTCTCGCTGGCGCACGCACACACTAGGAGGCTAGATAGATGTATTACCCCGTTCCCGGTCTCACGCACATGAAAGTGCTGCTGCCTGCACCAGGCAGACGCGCAGCACCGCCGCCTATATCCGGCAAAGCTGGCGCAATGACCGGCGATACACCGACATTCTCACCGCTCATCCGGGTCGCGCTCGATGCGGCCTTTGGTATTCGGGATCTCAAAGCGCTGCAAGCACGCACCTTCGCGCCGATGGTGCGGACGTATGTCCGGGCACGCCGCATCGGCGGGCTGCCGCCCGGAGTGGTCAAAGTGTCCACCAGCCGGCGGCGCGGCCAGGAATTCTACGGGACGGCCGAAGCTGCGGGCGCGCGCTACGCCTGGGTGGCGCGCGTCAACGCCGGCCGCCTCGTGTCCTTCCGGGTGCTGTGAGGGCGCCGCCTATGCCTGCTCGGTCGTCGGCTGCTGCTCCTGCTGCTCGAACTGCTTGCGCAGCATGAACAGCTGGCGGACGGTCTCTTCCTTCACGCCGTCGTTCATGGCGTTGAACATGTCGCCACCCTCCTTCTGGTACTCGACCAGAGGATCGCGCTGAGCCATCGCGCGCAGGCCGATGCCCTCCTTGAGGTAATCCATCTCGTAGAGGTGCTCGCGCCACTTGGTGTCGATGATCGGCAGGATCACCATGCGCTCCACATTGCGCATCTGGTCTTCGCCGCCGATGGAGATGACATTGTCCTCGAGCTTGTCGTAGGACTCGTGGGCATCATCGAGCACTGCCTGACGCAGCTGGGAAGAGGTGAGCTCGCCGGGCGAGCCGTACTCGGAGCCGTCGATAAGCTCCTGCGGTGTGACCGTCGGCCCGTACAGCGAATCGAGCGCATTCCACAGCTCGTCCAAGTCCCAGTCCTCGACGTAGCCGTCGTACGTGGCACCGTCGACGTACGCGCCGATGGTGTCATCGATCATGCTGCGGATCTGGTCCTTGATGTCCTTCGACTCGAGGATCTCCAAGCGCTCGCGGTAGACGACCTTGCGCTGCTCGTTGAGCACCTCGTCGTACTTGAGAACGTTCTTACGGGTCTCGAAGTTCTGGTTCTCCACCTGGGACTGCGCGCCCTTGATGGAGCGGGAGACCATGCCGGCCTCGATCGGCACATCGTCCGGGACGTTAAGGCGGTTCATCATGTTCTCCATGGACGCGCCGACGAAGCGGACCATCAGGTCGTCGCGCATGGAGAGGTAGAAGCGGGTCTCGCCCGGGTCGCCCTGACGGCCAGAACGGCCGCGGAGCTGGTTGTCGATGCGGCGGGACTCGTGGCGCTCGGTGCCGATGACGTACAGGCCGCCGGCCTCACGCACCTCGTCGCCAAGCTGCTTGGAGCGCTCCTTCGCCGCCGGAAGCTGCTCGTCCCACGCTTCCTGGTACGCCTCTTCGTCCTCGAACGGGTCGAGGCCCTGCTCCTTGAGCTTGGCGTCCAGCAGGACTTCCGGGTTGCCACCCAGCACGATATCGGTACCACGGCCAGCCATGTTGGTGGACACCGTGACATTGCCGGGCAGACCCGCCTCGGCGATGATGCGGCCCTCTTCCTCGTGGTGCTTCGCGTTGAGGACGTTGTGCTTGATGCCCTTGCGTGCCAGCAGCTGGGAGAGGTACTCGGAACGCTCGACGGACGTGGTGCCCACGAGGACCGGCTGGCCGTTCTCCACGTGCTCGGCGATGTCCTCTGCGACGGCAGCGAACTTCGCTTCCTGCGTCTTGTAGATCAGGTCATCCTTGTCCTGGCGGATATTCGGCTTATTCGGCGGAATAGCCACGACACCGAGCTTGTAGATCTGGTTGAGCTCCGCTGCCTCAGTCTCAGCGGTACCGGTCATGCCGGCGAGCTTGTCGTAGAGACGGAAGTAGTTCTGCAGCGTGACCGTAGCCAGGGTCTGGTTCTCGTTTTTGATCTCCACGCCCTCTTTGGCCTCGATGGCCTGGTGCATGCCCTCGTTGTAGCGGCGGCCCGGCAGGATGCGGCCGGTGAACGAGTCGACGATGAGGACCTCGCCCTTGCGGATGATGTAGTCCTTGTCGCGCTCGAAGAGCTCCTTCGCCTTCAGCGCGTTATTGAGGTAGCTGACCAGCTGGGAGTTCTCCGGCGCATAAAGGTTGTCGATGCCGAGCTGATCCTCGACGAACTCGACACCTTCCTCGGAAACGCCGACGGTACGCTTACGCTGGTCCACTTCGTAGTGGATGCCCTCACGCATGCGGGGCGCCAGCTGGGAGAAGACGGTGTAGAACTGGCTCGAACCGTCGACCGGTCCGGAAATGATCAGCGGGGTACGCGCTTCGTCGATAAGAATCGAGTCAACCTCGTCCACGATGGCGAAGTTGTGGCCGCGCTGGACCATATCATCCACCGACTTGGTCATGTTGTCGCGCAGGTAATCGAAGCCGAGCTCGTTATTGGTGCCGTAGGTGATGTCGGCGGCATAGGCCTGCTTGCGCTCCGGCGGGCGCATTTCAGACAGGATCACGCCGACCTCGAGACCTAGGAAGCGGTGGACACGGCCCATCATCTCCGCGTCACGCTTGGCCAGGTAGTCGTTGACGGTGACGATGTGGACGCCCTTGCCCTCCAGGCCGTTGAGGTACGCCGGGAGCACGGAGGTCAGGGTCTTGCCCTCACCGGTCTTCATCTCGGCGACGGAGCCGAAGTGCAGGGCGGCACCGCCCATGACCTGAACCTTGTAGTGCTTCTGGCCGAGCACGCGCCACGACGCCTCACGCGCGGTGGCGAATGCGTCGAGCAGGATGTCATCCATGGACTTGCCGTCCGCAAGCGCTTCCTTGAACTCCTCGGTCTTAGCCTTGAGCTCTTCGTCGGTCAACGCGGCGTAATCGTCCTCCAGAGCGAGAACGTCGTCCGCGATCTTGGAAAGGCGCTTTACTGTGCGGCCTTCGCCGGCGCGCAGCAGCTTGGACAGTCCGAACACGTTGTGCTTCCTTTTTCGGTTGGATACATCGGGCGTAAGCGAGAGCTAGGGCGCTTAGTCAACGCAACAACTCTGCTCGTTATTCAAACCGCCATTGTACGCACGCGCATGTTTGCAACCACTTTCAGGCGTGCAGTTGTCCTGGCAGAAAGCTGTGAAAACGCTGCTGCCCGCTCCCCCAGCACTCGGTGCGGGGAAACGGGCAGGCGGTCAGCGGGGCTGGGACTAGTTGTCCGCGCCCTCCTCAGGCACGAGGGTGATCAAGCCGTAGTCGTACGCGTGGCGGCGGTACACCACGGACGGGCGAGAGGTCTCCTCATTGATGAACAAGTAGAAGTCGTGGCCCACCAGCTCCATCTCGGACAGCGCGGCATCCACGCTCATCGGGGTGGCCGGGTGCTCCTTGGTGCGCACGACCTGGCCCGGCAGCTGATCCTCGATCTGCGCTGCGTACGGGTCGGCGGGCTGCTCCTGGTTCTCCTTGGCGCGTGCCTGCTCTGCCTCTGCGGCGAGTTCGGCTGCGATCTCGCCGGTGGACTTCGGCTTGCGGTGGCCGCCCATGGAGATCTCGCGGCGGACCTTCACCTTGCGCAGGGAGCGCTCCATCTTGCCGATCGCGGATTCGAGTGCGGCGTAGAAGCTGTCTTCCTTGGCCTCGGCGCGTGCGAGGTGGCCCTTGCCGGTCGCGGTGATCTGGATACGGTTGGCCTGTGCTTCACGGCGCGGGTTCGGCTCGTGCTGCAGCTCAACGTGGAAGAAGGTCAACGTCGGATCGAGCTTTTCGATCTTGGCCAGCTTGCCATTCACGCGCTCTTGGAAGTGCTCCGGAACTTCGACGTTGCGGCCCGTGATGGTCACCTGTGCGGCGGGGCTCAGGGCTTCGTTCTTGTTCTCGTTTGCAGAGGTCATCTGCTTTCCTCCTTCTAGTCGGACACGTCGAACGCGATCGCTCGCTCTACTTAGAATTATACCTACCGCCATCGCACGGTTTACATGAGTTCACATGTTTGTAACGCGGAAATCAGGCGGCTGCCAGAACGACGCACCCACGCACATCCGCGCCGTGGGCAAGCAGTATCTCAACACTCGCTTGCAGCGTCGCCCCCGTGGTCACCACATCGTCCACCACGACCAGGGGGCCGGATGGGACAGAGTCGAGGAAGACATTGCCCTGCAGGTTCCGCCGACGCCCGGCTTCACTAAGTGCACCCTGGTCGGGAGTGTCCTCCGCCAGCCGAAGCACATTGTGCACGGTCCGGCCGCTGAAGCCGCAGACTCCGGCCACCGGGTCTCCACCGCGGTCGCGGGCCGAGGACGGCCGTGTCGGTGCGGGAACGAGCGCTGAGCACTCCGCCAACTCCCCGTTGGCTTCGAGCCGGAACAGCATCGCACCGAGTACCGCGCCGATCTCGCGCCGCACCGCGAGATTCTTGCGCTCCTTCATCGCGAGGATCACACCGCGGTGCGGGTCGGAATATGTGCCGAGCGCATACACCGGAACGTGAACCGGAACGCGCGGTGTGACGCGGAAAGGCGGCGATAAAAGCTGCTTCTGGCACCGCTGGCACAGCTTTTCTCCGGGAGTCCGGCATCCGGCGCACTGGCGCGGAAACAACAGGTCGAAGATCATGGCCGCGGCACAACCGGGGCGGCGCGCACGCCTTGCTGGCCGGGAACCTCACGCCAGTTCAGCGAATCTTTCGTGGGTAGCGGCATGTGCATGAGCACCTTCGAGTCAGTGATGTACATCATCTCCGCGGTAGCGCCGACAGCGACGACGGGACCGCCGACATTGCCGGACGGCAGCGCGGTAAGCGAAGAGCCGTCCTGCTCGACACGCACCACGGGGCGCTGGCTGGCGGACGTGCCCACCAGAAGCGAACCGTCCGGCTGCCAATCCACGCTGACAGCGGAGCCGTCGAGCTCCACCTCGGCGTATTTGACGGTGTTGACCACGGCGCGCTGACCATCGTCGCGGCGCTCCACCACACCGACGATGAGGTGGCCGTCGACGATCATGGCCACCCGGGAGCCGCTGCCGGACAAGCGCAGGTAGGTGATTTCACCGTCCACATTCTCGGGCAATTCCACCTGCACACTGTTCACGCTCACCTCGCCGGTCGCCGTGGAGCGTTCAGCGCGGATCACGCCCTTGCCGTCGGCCACCGCCCAGGCGGCATTGTGGTCGGGCTCTAAACTCGGGCGGGTGAAGCTGCCGGCGCGCTGCACTTCTTTGTTGGTGCCGTCGACATCGCCGACCACGAGCGCTTGCTCGTCGTCGCTGACGTTGATCACGGCGGCGAAATTGCCCTCGTCGCCGATGTCCACCGACGACACGCTGCCGAGCTTGTTGAGCGATTCGACGGGCTCCACCACCGGCTCTTCTTCCTCGGAGACGGTGTCCACACTGCTCACCCGCCCATCGCTCAGGGTGTACAGGGCAGGTCCGCCCTCGAGCTGCTTGATCGGGTTGAGGTCCCGGAACTGATCTGTGGACAGCTCCGTTGTCTCCCCCACGACCGGCACGCCGTTGAGGGTGACCGGGTACGGGCCGGGCACACCGGCGGCAGCGAGTGTCCACACCACTTGCGCGGCGAAGCGGGCGCGGGTCTTTTCTTCTGCATCGGCCAGACCGGTGAAGCGGTACACGCCGTCGGTGGAGCCGGTGTAGGCGACATCGTCTGCCACGGCGGTAGACGCGGCCGGGGCGATCACGGACGAGGGGCCGCCGACGAGCAGGTTGAGCAACGCGTCCTCTTTCGACGCAGCACCGGCGTAGACCCAGCGGCGGTCCGGGGTGAGCCCCTGGTCGGTGGAGTCGTAGAAATAGACGTTCCGGGGCTCGTAGTGGTTGCGCAATTCGATGCGGTCCACCACCACGTCGTTGGGCAGGCCCGCAATGCGCCACTGGCCGTCCTCTTGCGCCAGTTCCATCGTGGCTTCGTACAGTTGGTTATCCGGGCGGAACACTCCGCCGGGGCCCAGCCTGCCCACGATGCGTCCTTCCACCACATACGACCGCTTGGACTGGTCGGTCATGGGCCGGGAGGTGAGCTCGAAGGTGTCCAGGATGAGCGTTTCCTCGTGCGGCTCCCACGCCTGCCCCATCGGCCCGGTGAGGTAGCGGCGCGCCGCTTCGTACTGTCCGGATGGGTTGGCGGAGGCCGCGAAGAATTCGCGCAGTAAGAGATCCGGTTCGGCATCCGGGGTCGGCTCCATGACCAGCTGCGGGTCCGGCCGCCCTTCGAAGGCGTGGAGAACGTGCGGCTCTGTACTCGTGGGCAGAGTCGCGCAGCCTGCGACTGTGAACAGCATTGCTGCCGAGCAGACACCGAGTGCTCCTCGGACCCACCCAGTCTTCTTGGTCACCTGTGCGTGCATCACTGCTCACGCTCCTCGGCCGACTCGGCGGAGCCTTTGGGCGCGGCGAAATCAGAGGCGTCCATCGACGTCGCTGCCTCGGGCCGGGACGTGCCAGAAGGCAGGGCCGGCAGGTCGCGCTGGGTGCGCACGAGCTCAGGCGCTTCCTCTTCCTCGGGCGCGCCGGGAGCACGCAGCTCGAGCGGTGCCTGTGTGTAACCGGCCTCCGGGTCACGCGGCAGCACGAGACGGAACTGGGAGCCGACACCGGCGGTGCCGGCTGCGTCGAGGATGCCGTGGTGAAGTTGCGCGTCCTCGCGGGCGATGGCCAGGCCCAGGCCGGTGCCGCCGGAGTGGCGTTTGCGGGAGGAATCGGCGCGCCAGAAGCGGTTGAACACCAGCTCCTCCTGCCCTGGTTTGAGCCCCACGCCGCCGTCGGTGACGGTGATGGCCACGGCTTCGTCGTTGGCGGCCAGTTCGAGGCACACCGGGTTGCCCTCGGAATGGTCGATCGCGTTGGCCAAAAGGTTGCGCACGATGCGCTCGATGCGGCGGGCATCGCCGACCATGTGCACGGGCTCGTCGGGCACGTCGAATTCGACGGCCACATCGAGCTCCTCGGCCAGCACAGAGGTCTGGGCCCAGGCGGATTCGATCGGCGAGCGCGCGTCCATTTTGGCGGCGGACAGGTCGGCCACACCGGCGTCGTGACGCGAAATCTCCAGCAGGTCTGCGAGCAGCGCTTCGAAGCGGTCGAGCTCGCGGATCATGAGCTGGGAGGCGCGCTGGGTGTGCGGTTCGAGGTTCTCCTCGTCCCCGGCGATCATGTCGGCGGCCATGCGCACTGTGGTCAGAGGTGTGCGCAGCTCGTGCGAGACATCCGAGGTGAACTGACGTTGCAGGTCGCCGTATTCCTCCAGCTGTGTGATCTTGCTGGACAGGTTGTCGGCCATGTCGTTGAAGGACAGCGCCAGGCGCGCCATCTCGTCCTCGCCCTCGACGGCCATGCGTTCGCGCAGGTGTCCGCCAGCGAGCCGCTCGGCAATGCGCGATGCGGAGCGCACGGGGGCGACGAGCTGTTGCGATGACAGCCACGCGATGCCCACGAGCAGCACCACGACGACGATGCCGGCGGAGGTGAGCAGGCCGCGCATGAGCGCGAGCGTCTGACGCTCCGACTGCATGTCCATGACGAGGTAGAGCTGCAGCCCCGGAATATCGGAATCAGTCGGTGTGCCGATGATCAGCGCGTCGTAGATCCGCTCGCCGCTGTTGACGGGGTTGAACTGGTAGGCCACCTGCCCCTGGGCGACGAAATCGGTGAGGCGCTGCGGGACCGTGAAATTCTCCGGGGAGGTGATCACCCCGTTCTTCTGCGGCACCACCAGCACCGGCTCGTAGGCGCCGGTGGCGGGTTGGTCTTGTTGGGAGCTCTGCGCCAATGCCGCACGCGCGGTGTTGAGGCGCCCCTGGGTGGACGCGCCCGTGGCGGAGGTATTGCGCAGCTGCTCCTCCACCGTGCCGCGGACACGCTCGAGGTCGTTCTCTGCGTTTTCCAGTTTCAGGTCCACGAGGCGCTGCGTGACCACGGACGCGAGGGCGAGCGCGAGCACGCCCATGACGATCGCGGAGACGATGAGCACCGTGCCCACGAACCGGACCTGCAGCGAGGTCCGCCACCGTTGGGCAAGGTTGTCCCTGGCCCGTTTCAGGTTGGTAACCAGGGTCTGTTACACCCCCGGCCGTCCAGTCTTGTAGCCCACTCCGCGGACGGTGAGGACGATCTCGGGATTCTCCGGGTCGTGCTCGATCTTGGAGCGCAGGCGCTGGACGTGCACGTTGACCAGTCGGGTGTCAGAGGCATTGCGGTAGCCCCACACGGATTCGAGGAGTTCCTCGCGGGTATGCACCTGGTGCGGCTTGCGCGCCAGCTCGACGAGCAGGTCGAATTCGAGCGGGGTCAGGTTGATCTCGGTGTCGCCGCGGGTGACGATGTGCTGAGGAACGTCGACCGTCAGATCGCCGATCTCGAGCACTTCGCTGGGTTCGTCGGTGTTCTGGCGCAGCCGCGCGCGGATGCGGGCGACGAGCTCACGCGGTTTGAACGGCTTGGTGATGTAGTCGTCCGCGCCGGATTCCAGGCCCAGGACCACGTCGACGGTGTCGGTCTTGGCCGTGAGCATGACGATCGGCACAGCGGATTCCTTGCGGATCTCCTTGCAGATATCCACGCCGCTCATGCCCGGGAGCATGAGGTCCAACAGAATCAGGTCCGGCTGGTATTCACGGAACGCGGGGATCGCCTCAAGGCCGTCGACGACGGGCTTTGCTTCAAACCCTTCAGCCTCCAGCACGATGGTCAGCATCTCGGAGATCGCGGGGTCATCGTCCACGACGAGGATCTTGTTCGTCATCTTTGACTCCTTGCTGCGTTGCGTTACCGCATACCTTAGTGCGCGGGTGGGCGCGAAATTGCGCCGATAGATTGCATGATAGGCCCCGTTTCGCTCGCGCGGAGCCACCGGCCCTCCCAGTCGTGTTCCGCCATGTCGACGTAGGCCGCGTACGTGGCGTCTTGCAGGGCGGTGTCGCGTTCGTAGCGGTCGCGGGTGCGAGAGGCGTCGAGGCTTTCGCGTTTCGCGGCGCGTTCGCGCGCGGTCTCCGGCGAGGTGTCGACGAGGACGTGCAGGTCCGGCCGCGGCAGGCCGAGGCGCTCAAATTCGAGCTCGGCGACCCACGCGCGGTCGCTGGTGCGCCCCGTGCGCGCCGACGTGTACGCCGCATTCGACGCGACGTAGCGGTCGAGCAGGAGCACATCGCTTATCGACGACGCCCAGCGCCGCAGTTCATCCACGACCCCATGCCGGTCAAGCGCGAACATGACGGCCATCCCGTGCGCGGAGTCGGTGAGGTCCCCCATCTTCCCGTGCAGGGCGTCGGCGGCCAGCTGAGCATGGATGGACTCGTTATAACGCGGAAACGCCATCGTGGCCGCGCTGTCGATCCCGTCGACGGTCGGGAGTTCGCGGATCAGTTTTTGAACCAGGGTGTGCTTGCCGGCGCCGTCGATCCCTTCGAGAGCAATGATCATCATGCCACCTCGCTGCTAACTGAGCTCTGCGAAGTTAGTAGCGGTAGTGCTCGGGCTTGAACGGACCAGCGACGTCGACGCCGATGTACTCGGCCTGCTCCTTGGACAGCTCGGTGAGCGTGCCGCCCAGGGCTTCGACGTGAATGCGCGCGACCTTCTCGTCGAGGATCTTCGGCAGGCGGTACACCTGGTTCTCGTACTGGCCGTTATTGGTGAACAGCTCGATCTGCGCGATGGTCTGGTCGGCGAAAGAGTTGGACATGACGAACGACGGGTGGCCAGTGGCGTTGCCCAGGTTGAGCAGGCGGCCCTCGGAGAGCACGATGATGGAATTGCCGCTGGGCAGGGTGAACAGGTCCACCTGCGGCTTGATATTCATCCGGGTGACATCCTCGCGGTGCAGCAGCGAGGCCATATCGATCTCGTTGTCGAAGTGGCCGATATTGCCCAGCACAGCGTGGTCCTTCATCTTGAGCATGTCGTCGAAGGTGATGATGCCCAGGTTGCCGGTGGCAGTGATGATAATGTCGGCATCCCCGATCGCCTCGTCGACGGTGACGACCTTGAAGCCGTCCATGAGCGCCTGCAGCGCGTTGATCGGGTCGACCTCAGTGACGGACACGATCGCGCCCTGGCCGTCGAGCGACTCGGCAACGCCCTTGCCCACGTCGCCGTAGCCGCACACGAGCGCCTTCTTGCCGCCGATGAGCATGTCGGTGCCGCGGTTGAGCCCGTCGATGACGGAGTGGCGAGTGCCGTAGCGGTTGTCGAATTTGGACTTGGTCACCGCGTCATTGACGTTCATCGCCGGGAACGGCAGGGTGCCCTCGTTGGCGAAGTGGTAGAGGCGGTGCACACCGGTGGTGGTCTCCTCGGTGACACCCTGGACGCGATTCGCGGTCTCGGTCCACTTGGTGGAATCCTCCGCCAAGGTTTCGCGGAGCATGTTGAAGAAGGCGACCTGCTCGTCGGAATCGGTGTCCGCGGCGGACGGGACAGCGCCGGCGTTTTCGAACTCGGCACCCTTGATCACAGCCATGGTGGCGTCGCCACCGTCATCGAGGATCATGTTCGGGTACACGCCCTCACCCCAGGTGAAGATCTGCTTCATGCACCACCAGTACTCGTCGAGGGTCTCGCCCTTCCATGCGAAGACGGGCACGCCCTTCGGGTCCTCCGGCGTGCCGTCCTTGCCCACGACGATGGCGGCTGCGGCCGGGTCCTCGGTGGAGAAGATATTGCAGGACGCCCAACGCACCTCGGCGCCAAGGGCGGTCAGGGTCTCGATGAGCACCGCAGTCTGGGTGGTCATGTGGATCGCACCGGCGATGCGTGCACCGGCCAGCGGCTGCTCTTCTGCGTATTCGCGGCGCAGCTGCATAAGTCCCGGCATCTCGTGCTCGGCCAGGTCGATCTGCTTGCGTCCTGCCTCATGCAGGGACAGGTCGGCGACCTTGAAGTCCTGGCTGAGATCCTGGTTCATTGATTTCTCTCCTTGATAATGCAAATGCGCGTCAATGATGTGTCGTGGCCAGCTTAAGGGTTCGGCCGCAGTGCTTAGGACAGTGCCTCGATGAACTGGTCGACGTCCTGCTCGGAGTCGACGTCCTCGAGGATCGTCACCGCTGCATCGATAAGCTTCTCGTCGAGCTCGACGGAAGACGCGCGCAGGAAAGAGTAGGTGTCTGCGGTCTCGCCGGCGCTGAACGGCGCACCCGCCCAGATCGCGGCGATGGTGGCTGCGGCCTGGCCGTTGAGGAGGTCGTCCTCGGAGGCGTTGTCCTTGTCGCGGGCCAGCAGGCACGCATCACGCACCGCTTCTACCCTTTCGTCGAAGTCCATTTCCGCTAGGTCGTCGAGAAAATCGACGTTCACATCCTCATCGAAGATGGCCATGTCCCAGGTGCTCACGCCGTGCTCCTTCCGGCTCGTCCCGTGCGCTTAAGTCAACTACGTCAAGGTCCACTTCTACTGTCTCGCTGGCGGGATGTCCACCACCTATTTCGGGCTCTGCGGGAGGCAGACGCGGTATGTGCGACACGCCGGGCCAAGAATTGGGGGTGGATTCACGCACGATTAATTGGTAGCTTGTTATCGAGTTGTTATGAGCACCACGTGGCCGGGCTCACACGCAGGTCACGGGGGCCTCACGGAACACAATGAAGCACGAGTTAACGCTGAGTCATCAATAGCGATATACCAAGTAACAAGCACACCGCGCAGCCGAACGCGAAAAACACTCAGGGAGGTAAGGAGATGCCGGAGATGGAACTGACCAATCGCCGCTTCGCCATTTTCCTTACCTCTGGCCTGACTCTGGCGGTGCTCGTCGGCCTGCTGGTGTGGAAGGTCTCTGACTCGGGTGTGACCCTGAACAGCCAGGAGACGGAATTCGCTGGCCAGCCTGTCGCCGCCACGGACGCGACCGCGCAGCAGCGCACCGCGGATGAGCCCACGTCCTCCGAGATGTCATCCAGCGAGACCACTGACGGCTCCGCAAGCGCTGGCATGGACGCTTCCACCGGTGCTGGCAATGGCAACGGCGGCGGCAACGTCGCGGGCCCGGTCAAGGATCCGCTGGCCCCGCCGAACGCGAATTTGAACGGCAACCGCGGCGAATCCGCTGAGCCGTCCTACTACCGTCCGACGAATGCCGCGCCGGCACCTGCCCCGGCTCAGCCGCAGCAGCAACAGCCGCAGCCGCAACAGCAGCAGAGCGTCCGCACATCCGCCCCGGCGCCGCAGCGCGCACCGGATAGCGCTGACTCGTCCACCCCGCAGGGCGAGGCACCGGAGGCGACGACGCCGTCGGGCTCCACGACCGTGGTGCCGAATGAACCGTCCGAGCCTAAGCGTCCGTCCGAGCCTGCGGAGCCCGGAGTCCAGGAAGGTGCGCACCCGCCGGCGGTTGATGCGGAACTGCAGTCCGGCAACGACACGATCGAGATTGCCCCATCGGATGCGAGGGCCGCTGCCGAAGCACTGGGTGTCGCTCCCGCTGCCGATGAGAAGCAGGACGCGCCGAAGAAGCGCCCGGAGGACCCGTTCTCCGCATCCACGCGCGTGCAGCAGGCCCCGGCTCCCGAAAACGCCAAGGACGAGGTTCCGGAAACGGCCGAAGGCGCTGCACTGCCCCCGAAGTCGGACGCGCAGGCGAATTCCGCGGAGACCAACTCCACAGAAAAATAGCTAGAAGCAGCTACTTCCCTACCCGCGCGTAGAACACTTCCGCTTGGTCAGAACCGTCACGAGCGCTCACGCGCACATCCGGGTCGCAAGCGGGAATCCACGCGGCGGTGCCCGGGGTCAATTCGAGCGGGCCACAATCGACCGCACCGTCGGTGCACAGAACGATCGCCGGACCAGCGGAGACCGCATCGAAGCCGGCACCGTCAGCGAGCTCGTAGCGGGTGAGGTGGAAATCCCGCACCGGCACGTCGAAAGCACACGCGCCGTCGACCGCATTAGCGGGCACGCGCGGGTTCACCAGCGTGGAAAAATCGGTGATGCGCACCAGTTCCGGCACGTCCACATGCTTGGTGGTCAGCCCGCCGCGGAGCACATTATCCGAGTTCGCCATGATCTCCACGGCCATGCCCGACAGGTAGGCATGCAGCCGCCCGGCACCGAGGTACATCGCCTCGCCGGGGGCGAGCTCAACGAAATTGAGCAGCAGCGACGCCAGCACACCGACATCGCCCGGGTGCGCCTCGTCCAATTCGACGAAGCAGCGCGCGGCTTCGCGCATCCAGTCCGGCGTGCCGGAAAATGCACGCTTATCGACGCATCCCCGCACCCCGTCAATCACCTCCACCCGCTTGGCGCGCGGCAGTGAGATCCACGTGGTGAAAAGTGCCCGAAGGCCTTCTTCCTCGTTTTCCGATTGGAGCATGGCCGAATAGCGGCTGAGCACCGGGCAGTCGAGGTAGTCGAAGAATTCGAGTGTCTGCTTCGCCGGGCGCAGCCCCGCGAGCGCGCGGAAAGGCGTGAGCGCGACGAGCAGTTCGGGCTTGTGGTTCGGGTCTTTGTAATTTCGCTCCGGCGCATCCAGCGCGATCCCGGCGGCGTTCTCCGCCTCGAATCCGGCGCGGGCTTGCGCCGATGTCGGGTGCGCCTGGATGGACAGCGGGGAATCAGCCGCGAGGATCTTCAGCAAGAACGGCAGCGAGTCGCCGTAGCGCCCGCGGACCTCTACCCCGAGTGCGTCGGCGGGGTCATCGGCGATGACCTCGTCCAGCCCCACGCCCTCGATCGTGGCGGGTGCCGCGGGGTGCGAACCGAACCACAGCTCCGCCTCCGGTGTCGCCGACGGGGACTCATCCCCGCGCAGGTCCGCCAATAGTGTTCGCGAGCCCCACGGATAGGTCTGCAGCGCTGGTGTGAGCAGCTCCACGTGTGTTCGCCTCTTCTCCTACTGCGTGTTCTGTTTGCTGTAGTTATCTCACTCGACCTGCATTGCCGTAGCCGCTAGGCCACGCACGATGAGCCGGAGCGCCGCGGAGAACTCGTCTCCTGTAACGGCCGCGCCGTCGGCCTCGACGTATTCGGCGCGTGCCCCGAATAGGTGCGCGTCACGCTGCGCCCAGACGATGGTCTTCACCGGCACCTGGGCGGGCGGCCCGTCAATGAGGGGGTCATAGAAGATATCGTCCGCCGCCCCGCTCGAGTTACCCGCCGACTCGGCGGAAGTCTGCTCCAACGCCCGAGCCAGGTCCTCGCGGCCGACAAAGCCGCTGGGCAGGCCATGGGCGGACCATAGCGCTGAGACCAGCGCGGCCACCGCGGCACCGACAGGGGTGTATCCGGTGTGCAAGATCCGTGCGCCGTCGACGAATTCACGCAGCTGACGCGCAGCATTGACCGACACGTCGCGTTCCGGGGAGAGCTGGCGGAGTTCGAAGTCGATGGCGTCGGCGGGGCCGTCGATAAGCGCTTGCGTGTCCGTGAGTGCGGCGCACACCGCGGCGATCGCGGCGATGGTGCGCAGCGGGGACGCGCCGTCCGCTGTCGGCGGGGCGGGCAGGCAGATCACGCCGCGCGGGATGTCCTCGACCACCGGGCCGGATGCGGGACCGGCGAGCACGACCTCGGCGCCGCGGCCGGCAGCCGCGCTGATCAGGCGGGTGGCGTTCTCCGCGTCGGGGGCATCGCCCACGGCGATGACGACATCGAGGGCGCCGACGAATTCAGGCACGAAACGGGTGACCATCACTGGGGCGCGGCCGAAATCCAGCAGCGCGACAGCGCACTGTGCCGCGGCCTCTGAGACAGCGTCGGTGACCAGCACGACGACGCTGCGCGGCGAGGTGTTCCGCAGTCCGTCGAGAAGCTCTGCTGCTTGCGCGATAGCCCGGACGTGCGCACCTTCGTGGGCGACGTCGAAGAAGCGGACGGACTCGATGTCGTAGCCGGCTGCCCCGTCGTAGTAGCTCCGGTCGTCGGCGCCCAGGTCAGAATTCGTCTCAGGTGCCATTTTCCACGCTCCTTAACCGCGGATGATGCCCAGCACGTCAGCGACGAGCGCGTCGACCTCGTCCTGGGTCTCAGCCTCCACGTTGAGGCGCAGCAGCGGCTCGGTGTTGGAGGCGCGGACATTGAACCAGGCCTTCGTGTCCTTCAGCGATATGGTCACGCCGTCGAGACGGTCGACATTCTCCGTGCGGTCGGCGAAAGCTTCGACCACTGCCTCCATCGTCGCGTCCTGGTCGGCGACCTCGGAGTTGATCTCGCCGGATGCGGCGTAGCAGTTGTAGCTGGCCATGAGCTCGCTCAGCGGGGCGTCCTGCTCCGCCAGGGCGGCGAGCACGTGAAGGGCGGCGACCATGCCGGAATCTGCGTTGAAGAACTCGGCGAAGTAGTAGTGCGCGGAGTGCTCGCCGCCGAACAGCGCACCCTTATCGGCCATCTCAGCCTTGATGTAGGAATGGCCCACGCGCGTGCGCACCGGGGTGCCGCCCTTAGCTTCAATCAGCTCCGGCACAGCCTGTGAGGTGATCGCGTTGTAAATGATCGTCGCACCCGGAGACGCCTTGAGCGTGCGCTCTGCCACCAGCGCGGTGATCGCCGACGGGGAGACTGGTTCGCCCTTCTCGTCTACAACGAAGCAGCGGTCGGCGTCGCCATCGAAGGCGAGGCCGATATCCGCGCCTTGCTTGACGACGAACTCCTGCAGGTCCACCAGGTTCTTCGGATCCAGCGGATTCGCCTCGTGGTTGGGGAACGTGCCGTCGAGTTCGAAATAGAGCGGACGGATATCGAGGTTCTCCTCAGCTCCCAGCACCGCCGGGACGGTGTGGCCAGCCATGCCGTTGGCCGCGTCGACGGCGACGACCAATTTCCGGTCGTTCGGCACCGGAACAAGGTCGCGGAGGAAGTCCGCGTACTCGCCGAGAATATCGCGCTGGCTGACCGTGCCAGACTCGCCGTCGTAGGCGGGCACGCCCTCAACCAGCATGTCGGTGATCTCCGCCAGACCCGTGTCCTGGGAGACCGGGGTGGCGCCGGTGCGGCAGAGCTTGATGCCGTTGTACTGCGCCGGGTTGTGGGAGGCGGTGAACATCGCACCGGCGCAGCCGATCACGCCGGCGGCGAAGTAGAGCTCGTCGGTAGACGTCAGGCCCAGTTCGATGACGTTCAGGCCCAGGCTGGTCACACCGCGGCCGAATGCGGCGGCCAGCGCCGGCGACGACGGGCGCATGTCGTGGCCGACAGCGAGGGTGGTCTCCCCTTCCCCACGCAGGATGGAGGCGAATGCTGCGCCGGCATCGAAGACGAAGTCCTCGTCGACAGTGGCCTGATCAGCCGGTTCGACGACACCGCGAATGTCGTAGGCCTTGATGGCCGCCTCGACATCCTCGCGGGAGCGAGTGCGGGTGCGGTTCTGGTGTGCGGGCTGTGACGGTTGTTCAGTCATGACCCCCGATCTTAAACGCGTTCGGGGTGCTACGGGTCGACCTGTCGGCCACTCCCAGAGCAGTCCCAGGCGCCCGCTAGCGTGAATCGGCGCTCGCTAGCGCGAATCGGTGTCTGTCTGTTCTGTATCTGTATCCGTATCCGGATCGGGCACGACAGTCAGGTGCGCGCGGCGGGCGGCCTTGTGCTCGGCGAGGTGCTCGCCGACACGCTTCGTCCGGTACACGGGGTGGTTGGACGTGTCCGGGTTGGTGAAATCACGCTCGGTGTCGAATTCGATCGGGTCCTGAGTGGTATCCACCAGGCCCGTGGTCACGCGCCCGGCCTCGCTGACGGCCTGGGCTAGGGCGGTGATCTCTTCTTCGTCGGAGAGCTCGATATTGTCGATGCGCACCATCTCCCAGCCCACGGGGGCGGTGATGTGCTCGGAGTGGCGCTGGCACAGATCCCACGCGTGCGGGTCCGGCGACGGGGACAGCGGCCCGACGATGGCGGTTTTCTCGGAGTACGCGTAGACGAGCGTGGCGATGGCGGGGCGGCCACACCCGGGGCGACAGCAACGGCGGAAGGTACTCACGGGGCAATAGTCTAAACCCAAGGTTTAGTTTTTGGCTCGCGACGCGCGGCGCGTCCGCACTCGCCCCACTGGCGCACAGTCCTAGATTGATAGCTATGACTCACCCCGGCGCACATCCCGCACGCTTGGACACCAGCTCCGGCAACGGCCCCGGCCACGGCCCGGCCGCAGGCGCAGGCACGGACACCGCGCGCCTTCCCGTGCGGCGCGACCGGCACGGCCACAGTGTGCGGGGGCCGCTCATGCCGGTGTCCGTCCCGCGCTACCGCACCCGCTCCATGGACTTCGACCAGGCAGTGCTCGAAGCATATGCGCCGCTGCAGAACCGCTATTTCGACCATCTGACCGGCGTGGACCTGGCAGTAGACACGATCCCGCGCATGCGGCTGCGTTCCGACATGATCATGCCCGACGAGATCTACGCCGACGGCCCGATCCCGCTGGGCCGCGTACTGCAGGCGGGCGTGGACCGCGCCGGGAATCCGACGCGCGCACGCATCGTGATCTTCCGCATGCCGATCGAGCAGCGCTGCACAAATGCAGTAGAGCGGTCAGAACTACTCACTGTGGTTCTGACCGCTCTGGTCGCGCATTATCTGAATCTGGACCCGCGGGATATCGACCCGAATTTCCAGTACTGAGTGAAGCGTTAGCCGATCTGCTTGCGCAGGCGGCGACGCTCACGGTCGGAGAGACCGCCCCAAATGCCGAAGCGCTCATCGTGCTCGAGTGCGTATTCAAGGCACTCGTCGCGCACTGCACATGCCTGGCAGATGCGCTTTGCCTCGCGTGTGGATCCACCCTTTTCAGGAAAGAATGCCTCCGGATCGGTCTGAGCGCACAGGGCCTGGTCCTGCCACTCCTGCTCGACGGTGCCGAACAGTTCGTCGAGGGTCATTCCGCCCGCAGCCGCGCCGCGGAGAGTGGCGCCTGAAACCATGTCTTCCACGCCGTCCCCTTTCTGAGTCTTGTTTGTCGCCGTGTTGCTGTCGTGGCGCTGATTGCCAATGCCCGCCATAATGCCATGCCGTCAGCACCGCCCCCACCGTGTGGCCGCCGCTGATTACACAAGTGTGATTCAACCCTCGCGCACTAAATAGCGTCAACACGAAGCGGGACAAAACTATCGCTTCGCTGGGCATTAGCGCGGGTTTCGGCCGTCGCACGCAACATCAGTCACATGCGCCACATACCCCTCGCGGCGGGGGTGGAGCGCGGGGGTACTAGATATAGTGGTGGGTACCCCCGCGAGCAACTAATGCGCTGGTTCCCCGGCGTGTCGCTACGCGTCCGGCGAAAAACGCACTCCCAGGTCTGGAATATCCACGCCCGGCCACACACGCATTCCGCCCTGCAGCTCGCAGCGCGCACCGATATTCACGCCGTCGCCAATCACGCAGTCCTGGATGCGCGCATTCGCACCGATGGTCGTGCCGGAGGCGATGATGGAGTCACGGATCATGGCGCCGGGCTCGATGGTGACACCGTCGAAGACCACGCAGTCATCGAGGCGGCAGCCCGCGCCGATGGTGGAGCCGCGGCCGACAGAGGTTCCTCCGACGAGGATGGCGCCGCCAGCAACACCAGCGGATTCGTCGATAAGCGATTCTCCCGTGCGCCCCTCCAACAGCGGACTGGGCGCGATACCGCGGACGAGGTCCGACGAGCCCTGGACGAAGTCCGACGGGCGGCCCATGTCGCGCCAGTAGCTTGCATCGACGTGGCCGTAGACGCGTGCGCCGGATTTGAGCAGGCCGGGGAATGTCTCGCGCTCGACGGAGACGACGCGGCCTTCCGGAATCGCACGGATGACGTCGCGCTCGAAGACGTAGCAGCCGGCGTTGATCTGGTCTGTCGGCGGCGCCTCCGTCTTCTCCAGGAAGGCCTCCACGCGGCCATCCGCGTCAGTGGGCACGGAGCCGAACTGGCTCGGATCCGGCACGCGCACGAGGTGCAGCGTGACATCCGCTTCCTTATCGGCGTGCGTCTGCAAAATGCCGCTCAAGTCCGCACCGGAGAGCACGTCGCCATTGAAGATCATGGCCGTGTCGAAGCGCAGGCGCGACTCGACGTTGCGGATGCCGCCGCCGGTACCCAGCGCTTCCTCCTCCACGACGTACTCGATATCCAGGCCCATCTCGGAGCCGTCGCCGAAGTATTCCTCGAAGACCTCCGCCTTATAAGAGGTACCCATGACCACGTGCTCGATGCCCGCGGCCTTGATGCGCGCGAGCAGGTGCGCCAAAAACGGGTAACCGGCGGTGGGCAGCATCGGCTTGGGCGTGGACACCGTCAGCGGACGCAGGCGTGTTCCCTGCCCGCCGACCAGCACGACTGCATCGATCTGGGAGGGGTCTACCGTGGGAGCCATTGTGTGGTGCGGCCTTTCTGTTGGTTGCTACCGTTCGTCGTCTCGTTGATGAAGGTATGGAATTGAACTCACCCGCAGCGGCACCGCCGCGGGAGAAGCTTGCGCATTAACCTAACGGTTCGGTCTGCCAATAGGGCGCTTTGACGGGGCCAAGCGACTGGACAGTGGCTAGGAACTCGCCTGGAAAGCCCTCTTTCAAGCACTGCCCCACAGGCCCGCGAGCGCGGCGCGGCCTTTGAGTCCCAGCCACAGCGCGGCGCGGATCGGCGCCTGCCAGGCGTGCGGGTGACGGTCGGCCTGGAAGCGGTAGGCGGAATCGTGGTGCGCGGGCACGGTGACGCGGGAATGCTTCTTCGCCGAGTGGCCCTGGTCGTGGAAGATCACGGAATCAGGGCAGAAGATATTGTCCCAACCGGCGCGGGATAGACGGTCGCCGAAGTCGATGTCTTCGAAGTACATGAAGTAGCGCTCGTCAAAGCCGCCGATCGCGTCGAAAGCTTCCCAGCGCACGAGCAGGCACGAGCCCGACAGCCAGCCGGCGGGGCGGACCGTCGTTAAGTTCTCCCCCGCTTTATATGCCTTACTGAAGGGGTTGCCCGGCCACACCGGGTAGAGCACGGCGTGCCCGATGCCGGTGACCAGCGTGGGCACTTCGCGCGCTGACGGGTAGGCCGAGCCGTCGAGCTCCTCGATACGCGGACCGACCGCCCCGGCGCGCGGGTGCTCGCGCGCGCACTCGAGCAGTCGGTCGAGGGAACCGGGGCTGAATTCCACATCGGGGTTGACGATGAGGAAGTACTCGCCGTCGATCTCGCCAGCCTCACGCGCCGCGGCGAGGTGACGGGCAGCAGCGTTGATGGCCGCACCGTAGCCGATATTTCCGCCGGTGGGCATGAAGTCCACGTCCGCGCGCTCCGCGGCCAGCGCCTGCGGCACGCCGTCGGTGGAACCGTTATCCGCGCAGATCAGGCGCGTTTCGCATTCAGAGGCGGAGCTGAGCGTATCGACGAGCCCCGCCAGGTGCTTCCCCGGCGAGAACGTCACAGTGATCACGGCCAACGGGGCAGCGCCCTGCCCCGCCGCGGCATCTCGTCCAAAAGTCGTACTCACAGTGTGGCAGCTTACAGCCGACAGCTGCTGCTGGATCCCGGCGCGCGCGGGAGTGTGCACTATACTTTCCACCTAATGTGAACAACCCTCCGCGCGGGGTTCCGCTGGGCTGCTCGTGGCAGCCCGCACCTCCGCACGGCAGGCGGCGTGTGGACGAGACTTAGAGGGGCAATTTTCGTGAGCGTGAAATACCGGCCGGTGCGCGATATCCAGCCGGCCCCTTCCCGCGTGAAGGACATCAGTCAGGCAGGCCACCCGGCACTGAAGGCAGTGCTGGCGGTGCTGTCTGCCCTCATCCTGCTCGTCTCCGCGTTGGGGTACTACTCCGTGGGCCGCTTGGGCGGGAACCTCTCCTCCACGGATCTGACATTGTCGGACGACAACCTCGACGGCGAGGACGGCGCAGTGGACATCCTGCTGGTCGGCTCCGATTCCCGCACCGATGCCCAGGGCAACCCGCTTTCCGCAGACGAGTTGGCGCGCCTGAATGCGGGCGAGGCAGACGGTGAGCTGAACACAGACACGATCATGGTGATCCGTGTGCCCAACGACGGTTCCCGCGCCACCGCCGTATCCATCCCACGCGACACGTACATCCACGATTCGACCTACGGCAATACGAAGATCAACGGCGTCTACGGCCAGTACGCGAACGATAAGCGCGAGGAACTTCTCGAAGACGGGGAGAAGGAAGGCAAGGAGCTCGAGGAGAAGGCCGCCCAAGCTGGGCAGCAGGGGCTTATCGACGCCGTCGCTGACCTCACCGGCGTCGAAGTCGACCACTACGCCCAGGTGGGCCTGCTCGGCTTCGTGCTGCTGACCGACGCTGTCGGCGGCGTGGAGGTCTGCCTGAACGAGGCAGTCGACGAGCCGCTGTCCGGCGCGAAATTCCCCGCCGGCCGCTCCACTTTGGACGGCACGAAGGCTCTGGCATTTGTCCGCCAGCGCCACGACCTGCCACGCGGCGATCTGGACCGCATCGTCCGCCAGCAGGCATTCATGGCCTCCCTGGTCAACGAGGCGATCTCCGCCGGCACCCTGTCGAACCCGGCGAAGCTGCGCGAACTGTCCAATGCGGTGGAGCGTTCCGTCAATGTCGATTCCGGCTGGAATGTCATGGGCCTGGTGAGCCAGATGTCCGACCTGGCCGCCGGCAATGTCACCTTCTCCACCATCCCGGTCACCTCCGTCAACGGCGTGGGCGATTATGGCGAGTCCATCGTCACCGTCGACCCGCAGCAGGTCCACGACTTCATGGACGACTTGGCCCAGAAGCAGGAAGAGACCGCCGAGCCGACCGACGAGACCGGCACCGACAACCCCGATGGCACGGACGGCGCCGCCGATATCTCCGCCGCTTTGACCGGTGCGTCGGTCACTTTGCTGAACGCCGGCAGCACTCCGGGCTTGGCTGCTGCCGTCGGCGGCTTCCTGGAGGAGAAGAAGCTCACGATCGAGAGCATCGGCAACGCCACCCCCGGCATTTACGCCACCTCCCAGGTCGTCGCCCCCACCGCCGACGACCCGGCTGCTACGGAACTCGCTGAATTGCTCGGCGGCCTGCCCGTCACCGTCAACGAGTCCCTCGACCCCGGCTCCGTCATCGTGGTCACCGCCGACGATTACACCGGCCCCGCCTCCGACGAAGTCGACCCCGATGCCGGTGCCGACGAGCTGACGGAGGAAGACACCGTGGGCACCCCGGGCGAGGACTTCGGCGCCGCCGAGGTCGCCCCGGAGATCAACGCCGGTGGCTCCGGCCCCCGCTGCGTGAACTAACTCCCCGCTCACCCGGCCGCAGCGTTTTCCCTACGATGGGTTGCCATGAGCCTGCTCACGCCGATCGTGTCCACCGACCCTGCCAGCCCCCGGCTGACGGTCTACGACGAGACCGCCGGCACGCGGATGGAGTTCTCCGGCGTGACACTGGAGAACTGGGCCAACAAGATCGCCAACATGCTCGTCGAGGAATTCGAATTCGACGACCCCTCCGCCGCACCCACGATCGTCGTGGACCTACCCATCTCCTGGCAGGCCGCCGTCCTGCCCATCGGCATCTACAACGCCGGCCTGACCTTCACCGTCAGCCCGGGCGCCGGCGACACAAACACCGATGCCGGTGATACAAACACCCCGAACCCGAACCTGGTCTTCACCACCGTCGACCGGCTGGAGAACTGGCCGAAGGGCACCGATGTCGTGGTGGTCTCGAATGATCCTTTCGGCCGCGGCGTGACGGAGACCGGCGGGACGCTCCCGCCCGGCATCGTCGACTTCGGCCCGACCGTCCGCTTCTACGGCGACCAGTACTTCGGCGACTCCCCCGAGCTCGCCGACTGGAGCGCCCCCACAGACGGTGAATCAGCAACGGGAACGACAGCCGAACGCATTCTCATTCCCGCTTGGTCATCGCGCGAGGAATTCGACGCGAATGTGATGGCGCCACTCGCCGCTGGCGGCTCCGTGGTGGTCATCGCCGGGATGGCGTCCGCCGACCGCATCGAGCAGATCGCCGAGACCGAGAAGGTCACCATCCGCCGCGCCTAGTCGCCGCCGGGCGAGAAGCAGCTTCTACCGCCCGAACCAGCGACGGACGAGTTTGCGCCACACCACCCGTGCGGCGGAGTGCGGGACGGCGATGATCTCCCGGGAGTAGTTCTTCAACCGGGACGTCTTCGGCGTCGGAGCAGCCACTACCGTGATGGGCACGCCGAGGTGCGCGGCCCAGACTTTCGTGCGCGCGACATGGAAACCGTTGGTGACCACGATAAGTCGCGCGGCATCCGGAAAGAGCTTCCGGGAATTCTCCAAGTTCTCGTTGGTGGAGGTCGCCTCGGGTTCCTCCACGATGCGTGAAGCGGGCAGACCGTGCTCGATGAGCCAGCGCGCCATCACTGCTGATTCCCCTTTTCCCGTCACCACGACGGGGGCGGTGGAATGCGTCGACGCGACAGACAGCGCCGTTGCCAGGCGCGCTTCGAGCATGCGCGACGGCCGGCCGTCGATAATGCGCGCCCCGAGCACCACCACGGGGTTCGGGGTACTATTCACCGCCGCCGAGGAGACGCTCGCGCAGCGCCTCGTCCTTGCGCTCGACCTCTTGGGCCATATTCGCCTGGTAGTCGACCATGCGGCGCTGGATCGCCGGGTCCGAAGAGCCGAGAATGCGCGCGGCGAGCAGGCCGGCGTTCTTCGCGCCGCCAATGGACACCGTGGCCACGGGCACCCCACCCGGCATCTGCACGATGGACAGCAGCGAGTCGAGGCCGTCTAAGTCCTTCAGCGCACGCGGGATGCCGATGACCGGCAACGGCGTGGCGGCAGCGACCATGCCCGGCAGGTGTGCCGCACCACCGGCGCAGGCGATGATGACCTGCAGGCCGCGCTCATGCGCACCCTTGGCGTACGCCAGCATTTTCTCCGGCGTGCGGTGCGCGGAGACAACCCCGACCTCGAAGCGGATGCCGAACTCAGCGAGGATCTCCGCCGCGGGCGCGACGGTGTCCCAGTCCGAGTCGGACCCCATGATGATTCCTACCTGCGGTTCCATGCGTGCTCCTTATGCGTCCTGCAATGTCCTAGTCTTGCCCGGCAGCACCACTGCCGTTAACGATGATGTCCGCCGCCGCGGTCGCCCGCTCCAGCACGGTGTCCAAGTCCGTGCCGGAGACATTGACGTGCCCCATCTTGCGGCCCGGACGGTGGCCCTTGCCGTAGAGGTGGACCTTGGCGTCCGGGTAGCGGCGCATGACCTCGATGACGCGGTCTTCCATCGGCTCTTCCGGCTCGGTGTCCGCGCCGAGGGTGTTCACCATGACGGTGTACACCGCGGTGGTCTCCACCGAACCCAGCGGCCAGTCCAGCACCGCGCGCAGGTGCTGCTCGAACTGGCTGGTGACACAGCCATCCTGCGTCCAGTGGCCGGTGTTATGCGGGCGCATGGCGAGTTCGTTGACGATCACGCTCTTTTCCTCATCCGCGCATTCGAAGAGCTCCACGGCGAGAACGCCGGTGACATCCAACTCGGTGGCGATCTTCTTCGCCAGCTCGCGGCAGTACTCCGCCTGCTTATCAGTCATACCCGGCGCGGGCGCGATCGCTTCGACGCAAATGCCGTCGCGCTGGCGCGATTCCACGACCGGCCATGCACGGACCTCGCCGGATGGGGTGCGCGCGACCATGGCGGAGAGCTCGCGGCCGAAATCGACCTTGCGCTCGGCGTACAGCGGCGTGCCCTTGTCCAGCAGATCCGCCACGAGGCTTTCCGCCTCCTCGCGGGTATCCGGGAACCAGACACCGTGGCCGTCGTATCCGCCGCGGGTGGCCTTCAGGCACATCTCGCCAGCGACGGACTCGAAGAACTCACCGGCATCCGTGGCTGACTCGATCGGCGCGAATTCCGGCACCGGCGCACCGATCTCCTTCATTTTGCGGCGCTGCTCGAGCTTGTCCTGGGCGTAGATCAGCGCCCGCGGCTGCGGCTGCACGCTGACACCCGCCGCGATGAGTTCGTCCAAGAACTCGTTGGGCACGTGCTCGTGGTCAAAGGTGGCGGCGGTGGCACCGTCGCAGACTTTCTGCACGTCGTCGAGGTTCTTGTAGTCGCCGATGACGACATCGCCGAAGACTTGCGCTGCCGAAGCATCGTAGCTGCCTGCAAGGATGCGGGGCTTCAGGCCGAGTTCAATTGCCTCGGTGTGCATCATGCGGGCGAGTTGGCCGTCGCCGATCACGGCGACGATGGGCATTCCTTGGGGATCTCTCACGCCTGACTAGCTTAGTGAGCCTTGACGACGGGAAAGAGCCCAGGCACTAAAACGCACCACACACAGCACCCAGTGCACGGCCAGCACAGCCAGAAGCGCCTGACTTATCGCATTCATCCAGCCCCACCCGTCCAGCTCCGAGAGCAGGTGCATCCCCAAACACAATGTGCCCACCGGGAAGGTCGACCCCCACCAGCCCGGGGTGTAGTTGGCCCAAGCAGCCACGCCGCGCAGCAAGCGCTGGGAAGCATAAATGAACGGCAGCACACCGATCGCCAGGATGGTCACGCCATAAATTAGGCTGGCGCGTTCGTCGAAAAGCACGTGCGCGGCGGCCGTGGACTGCCCCACCACACCGAGCGGGATCCATGCCGTGCCGGCCAATCCGTCGGGAATGTTCATGCGCCCGCGCAGCAGAGACACGTAGCAGTATCCGAAGACCGGCAGCGCCGCGCATATCGCGAGTAGGAAAGATGCCACGCCAGCCCCGTGGTACCCCAGCTGACCGGCGCTCGTTGCGGCGACCATCGGTGCGACGAGTGCGAGGCCCCATTGGAAGGTCGGCGAGCCTTCGAAACGCCTCAGCTGGTTCAAGCACACCGCCCACCCCAGCGGAGCACCGATCCACCACGACAGCACCTGCCACGACTGCGCGCCGGTGACCTCCGCTGCTGCGGACCCGAGCGCCAACACCCCCATAGAGAACATGCCCCACGGCCCCATCGCGGCACTGTCCCACCCCGGAGTGCGGTGGCGCAGCCATCCGGCCACGATGACCACCAGCACACACACGGCCACAGCAAGAAGTACCCACGGCGCGACGGGCACGCCGTGAATGTGGCACAGGGTGGCCAGGATCGCCGTGCCCATCAAGGAGCCGGCCCAAGCGGGTCCCGGCGGCGGCAATTGGTTCATGCCGCAACGCTATCCCCGTGAGGCGCCCAACACGGATGACGAGCTTCCCTGTGAGGGGTACCATGCAATCATGTATCCCGCTTTACCTGCGATGGCGGACCTTGAGACGTTGCTGGCCGTTGCCCACGCCGGCTCGATCTCTCGCGCCGCACGCACGGCTGGACTCAACCAGCAGACGATGTCCACCCGCGTCTCCAGGGCCGAAGAAACGCTGGGAATCACGGTCTTCGAACGCTCGCCATACGGCGTGCGGCTCACAGACCCAGGAGCGTTGCTTATCGGCGCCCTTCCCGACCTGATCCAGGCCCGCACCAAGTTCCTCGACACGGTGCAGCGGCTCAGGGACTCCGGCACCCCGCGCCGCATGACGGTCGCGGTGTCCAACACGGTGGCGGAAGTCTACTACCCCGCCTGGGCGGCCCGTTTCCACGCCGCACACCCGGCGGTGAAGATGACCATGATGCAGGGCAATTCCCACGAGGTACGTGAGGTCGTGGCCAGCGGGAAGATAGACCTCGGTCTCGTTGAGGGAGGGCGACCCCACCATGACCTCGCAGAGACTGTGCTGTGCCGCGACGAGCTGGTGTTGGCTGTACCGGCCGGTCACCCGTGGGCCAGCGCCGAAACCGCAATCACCGCCGCGCAACTCCGCAAGACCCCGCTGGTTGTGCGCGAGCCGCAATCCGGCAGCAGGGCGCTCGTCGAGAAGGTCTTGGGCGAGCTCGCCGAACCGGCCGGTGAGTTCGGCTCGCTGTCAGCGCAGAGGGCGGGCATGCTTGCCCTTGGGGAGCCAACTGTTATTCCACAGGCGGCGGTGACCGACCAGGTGACGCTCGGCGAGGTGGCCATCGTGAAGGCTGAGCCGCTCTTCGTTCGCGACATCTCCGCCGTGGTCCGCCGTGGCTCGCAGCCCTCTCACGACGTAGCGGCCTTCATCGCGATAGCTCTCGCCTCCGAATAGCTACCATCGGCCACATGAACGCTTTCAGCCGCCACACGGTTTTCCAGAATTCGCTGATGTCCGCGCTCCTCGACGGGATCTACGACGGGGAGATGACCATCGGCCAGATCCTGTCCAAGGGCAATTTCGGCCTGGGCACCTTCGACGGCCTGGACGGCGAGATGATCATCCTCGACGGCACGTGCTACCAGCTACGCAGCGACGGCACGGCGACTATCGCTGACCTTGACCAGAAGAGCCCGTTCGCGCAGGTGACCAATTTCGTGCCGAAGATCGTGGAGCCCGCACCAAAGGGCATGAAGCGCAAGGAGCTCTCCGCGTTCATCGACGATCTGGAGCCGTCGGGCAATTACTTCCACGCGGTGCGCATTTCGGGCTCGTTCACCAACGTTGTCACCCGCACGGTGACGAAGCAGTCCAAGCCGTACCCGCCGATGCGCGATGCGGTGGGCGACGACAAGGAGATCACGTTCGACAACGCCCGCGGCATCATCGGCGGTTTCCGCACCCCGAAGTACGCGAAGGGCATCGGCATCCCAGGCTGCCACGTCCACTTCATCGATGAGGAGCGCACTTCCGGTGGCCACGTCCTCGACTACACGGTCGACGACGCGACAATCGAGCTGTGCCCCGGCACCGACATGGAGCTCCACCTGCCGCTCACCGCGGACTTCGCCGCCGGCAACCTCTCCCCCGACGACATCGACGAGCAGATTCACACCACAGAGGTGAAGAGCTAAACTCCGCCCCCACGACGACGCTCTAGGAGCACAATGAACTCAAGTAGAGACATCACCACTTTTTCCACATCCATGCTCGTCAGCGCGTTGGACACGTTGCAGATTGCTGCCGCGGAGGACGACGGCGACTGGGGCGCGGAGTTCCCGCAAGGCACCGTCATCTTCGTTCCCGACGGCGACTACTTCACCATCCGCATTGAGTCCTCCGGGATTGTCCCGGAGGACTCAATGCCAGTGGCCATGAACGCCATTAACGCGATGAACGACAACCTCGCCTTCGGCAAAGTGGTGCCCAACGTCATCGAGGGGCGCCCGACAATCGTTTTCCGCAACCATTTCAACTTCACCCAGGGCGTGTCCCAAATGCAGCTAGACACGCTTATCGACGCAAGCCTGCAGGTCGGTTTCAATGCGCTGGACCAGATTGAAACCCTGCTGAAAGGAGCGAATTAAGACCATGGGGTTGTTCGGAAAAAATCAGCCAGCACTACGCGAAGCATCTGTCGAATCCATCGGTGAAGCGCTCACCGCGCAGGGTTTCAGCTGCTCTCCGCTGTCCACCGGCGGTCTGCTGACTAAGGTGAACGGGGTTCCGGTCTACATCGTGGACCAAGACCAGAACATTGGTATTGGCGGGATGATTCAGGCGCGTCAGTCCGCGGGGGAGGATTTCAACTGGATCAGCGACTTCAACAATCGTGCGCTGTGGCCGGTGGTTTTCCGCGCAGAGCAGAATGGCACAAGCGTCATTCACGCTGAGCACCGGATCATCAAGGGCGTTGAGTACTCCGAAGCACAGCTGCGCGACGAGGCCGAGCTCGGGGCCACGCTCGTCGCTGACACCTTGCTTCGTTACAGCGCGGAGCACCCGCAGTAAGGCTGCGGCAAGTCGGTCTAAACCAACCGCTCCGCGATCATCGCCTCGACCCGCTTCGCACGCCCGACATCGGGGAAGTGCACGGCCTCGCCGTAGCCGAGCAGGCCGATGTCGATGCCACCGCGGCGTCGGCGCACGTCGCTGATTTGGGCGAAGGGGATAGATTCGGTTCGCCCGCGCCCGCCGGGGACGAACATGACGCGCTTGTTGGTCACCATGAAACGTTGGCGCCGCTGCCGGATGAGCGGAAGCAAAAACCGCCAGAGCACGACGAGGAACCAGATGCCCACGACAGCGTTGCGGATGCCCGCGTCCATGCCAGCGGTATCCATCCACCCGATGAGCATCCAGAACAGGGCGGTCGCGATGATCAGCTCAAGGAAGGGGTAGATCACGCCGCGCAGCGGCGGCGCCATGTCCGCCAGGACTACTTCTCCCCTACCGAGCTTGATCTTTGCCACGGCCAAAAGATTAATCGCTCGTACGCAGGTGCGTCACGTCGCCAGTGGAGTAACTGACACCATCGACGACAATCGCGCCACGCTTATCGACGTCCCCCGCAAGCCCTTCCACGATCCCCTCCACCGTGTCGAGCCGCACCGCCTGGCCAAGCGTGGCCGACACCGCGCGGTAGTCGTCCAGCAATGTTTCGTCGCGGTCCTGCCACTGCTCCAGTCGGCGTCCCAGGGCCTTCAGCAGATCGATGGTGAACTCGTCCCAGTCCACGTCGATGCCTTCGAGGTTCAGCGCCGTTGACCAGTCCGTGGGCAGGTCCTCCTGGCGCCATGCCACATTCACGCCGAGCCCCACCACGAGTTTCGGGATCTCCGCAGTCGTGTCGATCTCGCCGAGAATGCCCACGAATTTCTTGCCGTTCAGCAGCACATCGTTCGGCCACTTCAGCTGTGCGTTCGGGATCACGTCGGTCACGGCCAGTCCCGCCGCCAACGACACCAGCCCCAGATCATCAGTGTGGACCAATTCGATCGCCACACTCATGAGCAGGCTCGCCCCAGCGGGCGCTTCCCACACGCGTCCGAGCCGGCCCTTGCCGCCGGTCTGCTGCTCGGCGATGAGCACGTGCCCCGGCTCCCCCGACGCCATCAGCTCCGTGTTCGTCGAGGACGCCGTTTCCACGTAGCGCACCTGCCCCCAATACTGGGCTACTTCAGATTCAATTCGGGCAATGTCCTGAACTGTCATGCGCACCAGAATATCTGGCAGCCCGAGCGGATCGGGACACCCCAGGTGGGTACAAAAGTCTCCTATGGAGATACGAACTTTCCTTGCATGCGTTAACTCCGTACTCAGCAGGTAGCGCACTTGTAATTTCGAATGTTTTCAACCAATTCGGACCACAGGAGATCCCACTAACTATCCTCGGCGATCCCCCAGCCAGGTTCACATCGGCAAGAGCTGGATTTTGTCGATTCTCATCACAGCCATTTTCATGCACGCCCCAACGCTATTCAGCGACAACCATGTCCCCTACCGGGCGTGCGGCCTGAAATTCCTCGCGCTGCTCGCTGGTATCTACACAATCAGCAGCATCACCCTTCCAAAGGGGCACAGAGTTGGTTGTCTCGGCTGCGCCAGAATCCGAAATCGGTGGAATCGATTCCTTTTCGGGGTACCTACGTGTTCTCAAGGTCGCCTTTTTGTGCGGCCTAAACTATGGCTCCCCGGGCCATCGGGCGAACAGAGTCTTTCACCCATGCTCTCGGTAATTTCCGGAGTCTTCTGAGCGACGCTTGGATTGAAAACAGCATATTCTGCATGTGTGCAAAACATCCCTGGCTTTATCTCGGCTTTTAATCTAGAGACTTGGTGGACGACGAGGTTAACACCCAAAGAAAGAGAAACGTTCGTCGATGTGCTTTTGGATTATGACCCAGAGGTACTTCACCCGAACTACGCCGGCTCTCCCGATTCCGTCGATTCAGAAGGAAATCAAGTTTCCCGCCTGTCTACAGAGCTTGACCGGATAGTAAATGGCCCTTTCACACGCGCGATCTACGCACCAATTCGGGTAAAAATTCTCCAGCTTTACTTGCTGGTGCTCGAGGAAGAGGGCGACATTTTTAGAAAACATCTAGCTTTGACGTGGCTAGGAGATGCTTACTACAAAATGCGAGATATCCCTTTAATGATCGAGCATGCTGTTGAAGCGTACGAAAAATGCCTTGGCATGAGCACCGAAGTCGCACAGAACTTGCCGTGGGATGGCCCTTTGCCGTCGCATAACGCAGCGAAGAGATTATCCATAATTTACGCGGACTGGGGTGATTACCCTGCCGCTCTGAGAGTCAACTTCAAAATGAAGTTAGAGGGTTGGAACGGCGATTGGGACAAACGGATCTCACGCATCGCCAAAAAAGGGCAGTTTTCCGATGAAGAGTTGGCGCTAATCGAAATGGGCGTAGACGTATCGCGGCCCATACTCGAACACAAGCACATCGATATTCCACCGACAGTTAGTTATCACCACGAACTATTGGTGCAGAGATCCGGTATCTCCATCACTATCGATATGGGAAACCAATGCTTTGAAGTCAACGCAAGCGGCACTAGAAAAACTGCATCTTTCCCACCCCACGAAAGCTCCGGCTCCGCGGTCACATGGCAAGAATTCTTAAACGTAGTGGCTTCCCTAACAGCTCGTGAAGGGAACCAAGTCGAGGGATCAGACCAATGGTGGCTACTGGAAACAGATCCCCTAGATCTTGAGCACGCCTATGGAGCTGAGATTCCTCCCCACACGCTTACTCTGTTGAAGGGCAACCCCTACGGGATAGTGTTCCCCGAGGATCCGTTTCCGCGCCGGTTCCGTGAGGAAGCTCAAAATTCGAACCTAAAAAGCCTTTATTCAAAACCCAGCACAACAGACAACTTTTCTGCCTATCTCTACACATACGCCGACCACAGAAGTAAGCGTGATAGCTGTGGTTTTATTTCCCCGACCGGCGAGGAGTCTTGGGGTAGTCGCGTGGAACTTGGCGGATCCTATGGAAATCAAAATCTGGATTTGTACAGTGAGCTGCGTTGGACAATCGAGCAAGGCCTTAAGGAAGGCCTCACTCCTACGGGCCCCTGGATTGGAAGAATAATCACCGGCCCCCTAGACGGAATGTTTCGATCTACCTTTTATGCATCTGCAGAATTTAAGCCTCCTGGATTCAAACAACCCTTGTGGAGATGAAAATTAACCTGGCCCTGAACTTACACTGGGCGCCATGTCGGACATGAAGCTTTTCACCATCGGATATTCGAAGAAGAGCGCGGAAGAATTCTTTGACCTGCTGCGCGAAAACGGCGTGAAGCGGGTGGTGGACATCCGGCGGCACAACACGAATCAGCTCGCCGGCTTCACCAAGAAAGACGATCTCGCGTGGTTCCTCGCGACCATCGCGGACATCGATTACGAGCACGTTCTGGAACTCGCGCCGAGTGAGGAGCTCATGCACGCCTACAGGAAGGACGGCCTGCCGTTCGACGAGTTCGCGGACAAGCTCCGCGCACAATTCGACGACCGGGAGATGCCCACCAAGGCCACTTTCGACCACGCGGCCTTGCTGTGTTCCGAGGCTGACCCCTCCACGTGCCACCGCATCGTGGCTGCGGAGTACCTGGCGGAGAAGTGGTCTGGGGTGGACGTCGTCCATCTCTAACACCCCGAACCTGTGGAAGAGTGAGTTCAAGGAACCGAGACGAGGGAAACACCCATGCCACTGCCCGACCTGACAGACGAAGAAAAACAGGCCATCGTTCAGGCGCTCCAAGAAGCGAATACCAGTTGGCCTGGCTTCCAGGCCGAGGCGGAGTGGTACAAGGATTTTCTCGTCGTCGGCTACTGGTGTCCAGAATTCGACACTGAACCCGACTTCGTAGTCATCGGCCACGGCCCCGCGATCGTGGATACCCGCGACAACTCCGTTATGTTCTATGGATCAGCCCCAGTCGGATGGACTGATGTGGTCTTCGCCGACGACTTTCCCCACGGGGTCGTTCAACTCTCCGACGAGCCGATCCCGGGATGCCCGGAGATCAAAGGGGAGCCGATCCCTGAAGAGGAGATCCGCGCAACGCCGAGGAATACCTGGCAGGGATTGCGTCGGTGGGAAAACTAGTCGTTCCCAAGCACGTCACCGACGAGTGCGCGGACTTTCGCGTCAATGTCGTCGCGGACCAAACGCATGCGCTCCATGCCCTCAATACCGCGTGTCGACGGCTCGTCCGTCACCCACCGCTCGAGAGTTCCGCTCGCATCGTCGGGCAGTTCGAGCTGTGCTTCTTCACCGATGACCACAACACGGTCCGCGGTGCGGAGAAGCTCCGGGTCGATCGCTTTCGGGTGCCCGCCCGACATGTCTGCGCCGACCTCTTCCAAGGAGGCTGCCGATTCAGCGTTGATCGACGTTCCCGGTTCCGTGCCGGCGGAGTGGATGTCGAGCTTGTCCCCCGCGTGCTTTTCCGCCAATGCAGCAGCCATTTGGGATTTGCCGCCGTTGCGGACGCACACGAACAGAACTTTCGGAGTGTTTGCCATCATGAGTCCTTTCTACGCCGCAGTGCTGACCGCGGTCGTCCGATTAGGCAACGTCGGGTCGCCAGGGAACAGCTTCGGGCCAATCCCCCGCATGACGTAAACGAGACCGACCAGGATCGGGATTTCGATCAGCGGACCGATCGTGCCAGCCAGCGCCTGCGCCGACTCCGCACCGAAGGTGCCGATGGCCACCGCGATCGCCAGCTCGAAGTTATTGCCCGCAGCGGTGAACGCCACCGATGCCGACTGCGCATAACCCATACCCGACATCTTGGATGCGATGAGCCCCAGCGCAAACATGCCGACGAAGTAGATCAGCAACGGAACCGCCACCCGCGCCACCGTCCACGGACGGGCGATGATCTGCTCACCCTGGAGGGAGAACAACAGCACGATCGTGTACAGCAGGCCGATCAGCGCCAACGGGGAGATCGCCGGAAGGAATTTCTCCTCGTACCAATTACGCCCCTTGGTCTTCTCCCCGATGATGCGCGAGAGCACGCCAGCAAGCAGTGGAATGCCCAAGAAAACCAACACGGAAGTCACGATCGCCCAGAAGGAGAAGTTCACAGACGTGGTGGACAGCCCCAGCCAGTTAGGCAGGATCTGCAGGTAGAACCAGCCCAGCACGCCGAACATGAGTACCTGGAAGACCGAGTTGATCGCCACGAGCACCGCTGTCGCTTCCCGGTCCGCGCACGACAAGTCCGACCACACCAAGACCATCGCGATACAACGCGCCAGGCCGACGATGATCAGGCCCGTGCGCAGCTCCGGTTCATCAGCGAGGAAGATCCATGCCAGCGCGAACATGACCGCCGGGCCGACGAGCCAGTTGAGGATGAGCGACACCGTCATCAACCTCTTATCGCTGGTGATCTCCTTCGTCTTGTCGTAGCGCACCTTCGCCAGCGGCGGGTACATCATCACCAACAAGCCGAGCGCGATCGGCAGAGAGATTCCACCGACCTCCATGCCTTGCAATGCACCGCTGAGCCCAGGGAACCAGTTCCCTAGCCCAAGGCCCAGTGCCATCGCCAAGATGATCCAGACAGGCAAAAATCGGTCGAGAAATGACATGCGCGCAGGTTCCCGCGCCGCAACCGGGTCGGACATAGCCCACCTTTCGTATCGACGACTATCAATACGAAACGTAAGGCTATTATTGATCCCTGTCAATATGAGAGAGTGAGAATCATGGCCGCCCCGAACACCCCACCAGCAGCAGATCCGACAGCCTGCTGCTCGCTGAGCTCCGGTCTACTCACCGACGAGGAAGCCGACCGCTACGCCCAGCTCTTCAAAGTGCTCGCCGACCCAGCCCGCCTACGACTCCTCTCCCAGCTCGCCGAAGACGGCTGCGGCCCGATCAGCGTCTCCGAGCTCGCCGAGCAATCCGGCCTGAGCCAACCCACGGTCTCCCACCACCTGAAAAAGCTCACCGACGCCGGCCTACTCACCAAAACCCGCCGCGGAAAAACCGTCACCCACAGCGTCTGCCCCGCACCATTCGCCGAGCTGCGCACGGTCCTGCAGATGGATTAGCGCTGGCCAGGAAGACCACCATGAAACCGCAGCCGGTTACATCATCTGGGCCGCACAGTTTTCGGTCCATCCACTAGTGCCGTCGGTGAAGAATGTCGTGCCAGTCTCGTGAATGCTCGGATCACCGCAGGACGCGATCTGCTTTTCCATGACGTGTGGTTCTTCTTGTCCCGGCGCCTCGGTGTAACCGACGACCGGATCCTCCTCAGTTTCAGCTGGAGCTGCGGGCGGCTGTTCAACGGTCGTTTTCTCAGCCGGCTGCTCGGACTTCTCCGTGGTCTGCTGGGAAGTCGACTCTGAGGTGGTCGCCTCTTCGGCAGCCTCTACCTTCGTGAGATCGAATTTCGAATTAGCAATTCCGAGTTCCTTCGCGCCCTGCGGGATGAGATAGGAACCGTAGATCCTCACTTTCTCGTCCATTTTCGCAGGGAGGGAGTTCCACAGCTCCTGCTGTTGTGGGATGTCACAGAACTTTGCCCATTCAGCTGTCGTCTTGAAGTCCTCAGAATCCCAGGCAACTGGTGTCTCTGGCAACGCCCCTAGCTCGGCACCGGTGTCGTCGGTCACTTCCTTCGTAGCGGTAAGAACGCCACTGATCTGAACCAGCTGCATTCCTTCAGGCGCATCCTCCGCAATTAACGGAACTTCGCACTCACCACCGAGCTGGATCTTTTCGACCTTCAGTTCACCCGAGCATTCATTTCCCGCGCAATCCACCGGAATTGTGTCACCGATCTGTGCAAACTCCGGCTTGACTTCTTCGGTAGTCGTTTCCTGAATTGCGGTCTCCTCAGCATGGTCCGTGGTGTCCGAACATCCCGCGAGCAAAAGAGCACAACTAGCCAAGGTGGCACCGATAATCCGCTTCATCATCCATCCTTCTTCAGTTTTGGAAGCAACAGTTCGGATCCTATGGTGCGGGAACGACACAGGACGCCGATTGGTCGATTATCCGTTCGACTGACCGATGAAGTCTCAGTTCTACTTCTCCGACACCGGCAAAAGCTCCGACGGTTCGCCAGTCGCGGTGATGACCAACTCATCGCGCGCACGCGAAGCAGCAACGTAAAGCAACGACCGCTCGCGCTGCAGCGCTTCCCGAGCGTCTTCCTCCGAGAGATCTTTGAGCCTGAACCGGAGTGGCATGAGCTCTTTGCCTACCCCCATCAGGAGCACGTGGGTGAACTCCATACCTTTAGCGCCGTGCATCGTCATCACGGACACCTGCTCGTGGGATGCGCGCTCCGCATTGCGGGTTGCGACAGCGTCGATGCCCTTGTCGGCAAGCCCTGAAACAACACGAGAAATTTGGCCGCGGGTACGGCACATGACGCCGATGTGAACGTCGCGTTCAGAGTCCAACCACTGCGAGATGTAGTGGTCCGCAACATCGAACTCTTGCTCCTCAGAGTCGACACGCACTAGGTACGGCTGCGGGCCTGTTCGCGCGGAGCGGTAACCAGCAACGGAATCCGTTTCGCCTTCGCCATCCAGATAGGCCAGCCCCTCTTCGCCGGCCAAGATCTGCAACGCGTATTCGAGGTTCTCTTTGGTTGTGCGGTAGTTGAGAGTGAGACGACTAGAAGCGCGGCCGCGCGTAGAGATGCCAAAGCGGGACAACCGCAGCGGTTGACCGTAAATGCGTTGGTGTGAGTCCTCAGCGATGAAAATGTCGTTGGGCCCCTCGGCGACGCATGCCCGGAGGAAGCGCCAATGGCCGGCATTGAAATCCTGTGCCTCATCGACCACGACGTGATCAAAGAGTGAGCCTCCGCCGTTCTCGTAGCGCACGTTCAATACCTCTGCCCCAATTGCAGACATCGTGGGCCAGAACAGCTGTCCGTCCACGGCCTGGGTCTGCATCACAGATTGCATGATGGTCCAAACAAGCTTGCGTTGCTTGCGGTTCAGAGGCGTCCCGCGCCCAGTGCGCGCAACCTTCAGGTACCCGGCCTGGTCTGTGATGTCATTGGCCAGGACCACGCCTTCGTATTCCTGCTGGAGGAAGATCAGATTCGCGATGGAGCGCGGAAGTTCCTCACTGGCGGTTTCCAGGGCCGTTTCCCATACTCGCTCGGCGTCACGCTCCAGATAGGGACGCACTCGAGGCGCAGGGTGCCCCAGCACACGCTTGGTAGCTTCCTCCACCTCGGACGTGGAGGCCAGATTCAGCACCTGGCGCACCACCGCATCGACGTTGTCCACCCAGATCCCTCCTTCACCTGGGTTCGGTGCTTCAGGGAAGTGCGGATTCAACGCATTGAGCTGAGATTTCAGCCCCTGGGCAAGACCCTTGGTGAAGGTGGTGAGAAGTACACGAGGGGGCAACTCCCCAGGGTCTTGGTTCGGAATCGAGCGGCGCGCGAGATTGTTCGCACGGTGAACAGCCACCACTGTCTTGCCGGTGCCAGCACCGCCGAACACACGCGAAGAACCGCTGCGCGCTCCCTCTGCCATGCGACGCTGCTCGGGATGAATGTACACGCGCCACTGATCGAAGGAGCCAGCATCGATAACCGCTCGGAGGGAGTCGGTATCCACATCATCGACGTACGCGAAATCCAACTCAGCAGCGGGGTGACGCAGGCCCGCAAGCAAACGTGCATCTTCGTCAGCAGCATCTTCCTGCGGGTCAAGCTTCTGCAAGCCGAGCGATTCACGGACCTGCTCAACGGTGTAGCCGGCGACGAGACCGAGGATGGCGTCGTGTTCCCAGGTAGGTCGGCCATCGAGGAGCATTTCAAGCTCCTTTTCTGATTCGATGCGCCACACGGCTTCGGTGAGTGCCTCTTCAACACCGAGTTCTTCGTACAGGCTTGCTGGGGTGTAGCCGTTGCGCTCCATTTCTGCACGAGGAGCTGGCTTTTGCTTATCGACGACAACGGCATCCACCCCCTTCTCCTTTGACAGTTCAGAAGCCTGGAGTTGCTGTTGCTCGGCGAGCTTCTTCGCAGCCTCTGCCGCAGCTTTCGCCTTTCGCTCAGACTCTGTTTCCGAATCGGAAGAACCACTGTCTGCTGTAGAAGGAGCTTCTTCCTGGATGAGCTGTGTCAGTCCGTTCACGGGATTGACTGCCAGGCGCAAGCGGGCGGGATCGAGTCGCTCAGCCTTCGCGTTGCCCTCATCGTGTGAGTCGACGTCGACGAGCACAAAGTGGTGTGTCTCCGAGTCCTTGATCTCAAACAAAACGGCGCGGAATTGATCATTTACCCGGCCGGTCCGCACACGCTTGTCCACAGCGTTGTTCAGCGTTTTGATGCGAAGCGAAGGGTTGGTGGGATCTTCCGCAAGCTTCTGCAGGAAGTTCATTACCGGTTTGTACAGCGCGCCGTCGAGGCTCAGACCACTGTAGAAGCTGAACGTCACCATCTGTCTCACTCCTTAGCCAGCAACACTGCCGGGATTGTCTGCTCGTTGAGTGTATCCGGGTACATCAACGTCCAGCCGTCATTGCGTAGCTTGTTCTCCGCATCTGCGTAGGAATCATCGCGTTCAATCAGCAACGCGATCTTGCGGTCTGGCCACGCCACTGCGGTGGGTAGACTGCCGACCTCTTCGCCGATCTCTTCGGTCGTTTCGGCACCCGCGCGTGCGAGCAGTCGAAGTGCCGCTACAACCGAGGATTCGTCTTCGAATTCCTCAATGGCATCTGCCCATACAGCAGGAAGTTCAGTGCTGTCCTTGGCAATGGAGACTCCTGCCGGAACTTCCGGCGCGGTGTGAGCTGCCGAGGCCTCGTCGTACTCACTGGTGGCAACGACGACCGGAGCATCAGCCAGCCACAGAATATTGGCGAAGCGTAGGAAATCCCGCCAATTGTCATCAGTGATGGAACCAGCCGTCGGCGCATCCACATAAAGCCGCTTGGGGTGGAACTGCCCCCCCGTGACGGACCCCCCGACGTGGATTTGATTGTTGAATGTGAGCCGTGGCCCGCCGGGAGTGTTCGCTGCACGCACCTTTGATACGAGAAGCAGCCAGAGCGCTTTCGCCGACATCTCGTACATGCTGGTCACCGGGTTGGCCAGATAGGTCAGCAACTGAGTCACCGGCGAGGATTTGAGAAAGCTCCATCCGCCTGCGCCAAACCCCGCAAGCTCAGGTTGATTCCGCACCACCGTCCAGAAGGGAGGTTCCGCGACCCGATCTTGCTCAGCCTTGAACCACTCGATATCTGCATCGGTGACACTCCACGGCAGCCAGGATTCTTCGAAGTGAAGACGGTTACGCTTCACGATGTCATCCGGGAAGCGATAGTGCGTCTCGCTGATATGGAACGCCGCACCATCGGTGTACACAGCAATTGGACGGACCCCGGGGTTCGTGCGGTGGGTGAACACGAAGTCAGGTGTGGTGTAGCCCTTGTTCACCTGCTCGCGCATCTTCCAAGACTCGCCGTTAGTGAACGTGATCTGCCATTCCACTTGCCCGGCGTTGGGCACGTCCTTCACCGTCGCATGGCGGTCTACCAGCGCTTTGCGCAGCACTTCACGGAACTTCACCTCAAGGTGGGAGGCGTTATCGTGCTCTGGTGCCTCAGTCTGCGTCTCCCATGTGACCGTCAACGGGTCGAGTTCTGGCGTCGGGTGATCTTGGTCGGCGAGTATCGAGCGCAGAGCACGTTCAGCTGCTGCCCGGGAGGTGACCTCGATCTGGGTCCAGTGAGTGTAGGGCAAGAGGCAGTCCGGGCAGGCGAGGCGTTCATCGCTTGCGCACGAGCATCCCTTGACCCGGATGAAGGCCTGCTCGAGCAGGCGGCGCACATCTTCGGGAGAAGCGAACTGCGAGAGGTATCCCGTTCCACCGGGCACGTTGTCGTGCATCAACAACGCCTCGACAGTGTCACCCTTGTGATCCGGCACGCGCACCGTGACCACGCCCAAGTGATCCGGATCTCCGCCCAGCACCTCCTTGAAACCCAACCGAATGGCAGCGGTCAGACTGGGAATGGTCGAGTTGTCGCCGGCGGTCAACTGCACCGGCACGTGCAGCAACACACCCTGGGTTTGCAGCGTGCGGTTTAGCGCCACCGTCACCGATTCTTCCTCGCGCGCGGTGCGCTTGGGGCACCACGGGCGGTGGTCCCACTTTGAGTTCTCGCCGTTTTGAGAATCTAGGTGGCCGCAGTAGTTGCACACGGTGAACAGTGGTGCGTCGATTTCTTTATCCGCAAACACCTTCTTCGCCGATGGACCTCGGCCTAGGTTGAACCAGCTCAGGTTCACGTACCGCAGGTACTCCGCTCCAAAGCCCTGGGAGAGGAACCAGCGGGCACCGCGCCCGCCCTCAGACACGGAGAAACTCAAGGCGGTGTGATAGCGCAGTTCGTGGCGGGAGTCGCGGGAGTCGTCGATAAGCGCGCGTGCTTTGTCCACCTCTGCGGAAACGCGGCGCATGCGCACGGTTTCCACAATCTGTCCCTTATCAGCAAAGGCGCTGGCTCCGCACTCGGGGCACGCCCCAGAGTGAGTCGACGCAACTACCCGCTCACCGTAAGAGCAGGCTGGGCACAACCGCCACTGCTCGATATCGGCGCCGTTCATGCCAAGCTCAACCGCGTCCACCTTGGCGGCGATGCCGCGGGCGTAGAAGGTGTTGCCTGGCGCGAGTTCTGTAAGCGCCGAGGACACCCCGCGGGAGAGTTCGAACGTCTCCGGGTTGAACTGCATGGTGGAGGGGTCGAGCTGGGACACGACGACGGCGAGCTCCACCGCATCGTCCAGCAGCGTGAAGTTAGGCAGAAGGCCGTAGCGCTCCATGGCGGAAATCCAGTGCTCGTCCTTGAGGATCGAGTTGAGATCCCGCGAGATCCGCTTGTATGCCGCCTTGGTGCTACGTTTCTCGCGCTCCAAATCCGGGTCAGCGTTCTCAGTTCCCGCGTTCGGGTCCACCTTTGACTCGAGTTCGACCAACCGCTCCTGCAATGTGTCCCGGCGCGAAGTGAACTCTTTCACCTCGCCATCCCACAGCGTGCGGGTGCGCTGCATCTCCCCGGTGAGCGAATCGGGCCCCTGTCCGCACACCCACTCGCGCACACCGTCCACAGTGGCCTCGTCCACGAACCCGGCAATAGTTGCACCGAACGCCTCAACGCGCGCCTCGACCCCCTGGCCGATCTCGTCCGCCAGTACATCGAGCAGCGACACCTTATGGAAGCTGAAAACATCGCTCGCCCTCTGCACATGCAACCCATGCGCGTTGAAGTCGAGCGTGTCCACCAGGTACGCGGTGGCTTGGCGGCGCAGGATCTCTGTAGCGGAAAGGAACGCCGCCGGCGGCACCACATTGCCCGCGATAACGGACAGCGGCTGGTTCAGTTTCGGCAGCGTGGTACCGCGCCCCTGCACGAACGCGAGCACGAACGAGTTACCGGTGAGACGCCCGGCGCGCCCAACGCGCTGCACGTACGAGGACACGGACTTGGGCAGGGAGGCGAGCATGACGGTGGAGAGGTCCCCGATATCAATACCCATCTCCAACGTTGGCGTGGCCACCAGCACGTTCGGCGCGCTGGGTTCGTTCGTGTCCTCACCGCCGCGAAACGCACGCTCAAGCGTCAGGCGCTCCTCCTTAGGAATCAACCCCGTGTGCTCCCGCGCCACAATCGCACGCGGGGTGGTCGAGGAGTACAGCTGCGAGTAGTAGTTCGCAGTAACTTCCTCCACGCCAAGCATTCCTGGGCACCCGGGTGTCGGGCACGGCACACCATCAAGCAAATCGCGGGCATGCTTATCCACGCCCAAGGTCGCATTGCACACCTCACACTGCAGCAGCGCCGGTTCCTCTTCGCACCGCACCACCACGTGCTGCGGCGCAATGGCGTACATGGCACCGCCGGTGTCCGTGGACACCGCCATCACTACTTCGCGCCGAGCCAACTCGCGGAACACGTTGGTGAGCACCAGCGCCGCATCGTGCGTGGACATCCCCAGCACCTTCGACGTCCATCGCGCATAGCGCCCACGCGGGCTGCCTAGCGGGGTGACACCGCGGTCCTTGTCGTCCAACGCCGGGCCTGAACGCGGGAACTCCGGCGCACCACCCTTAGGAAAGCGCCGCATGCCGCGCGCCTTGGCGTATCGGTTGTGCAGGCGCCACGAGTTCGCGTCATCCTGCAAGTAACTATCGAACATCGGCGTGTACACGCCGCCGCGGTCGCGCACCTGCTCTAACAGCCCGCGTATCCACCGCAGTTGCACCTCTTCTGCGTCCGCATCGACGACATCGAAAAGCCCAGCGTCAATGCTCTTCAGCGCCTCCCGTGCAGCCTCCACCAACACCGCATCATCCACCGCCACCGACGGCGCGAGCGCACCCGTGGACACTAGCGAGCGCGGTAAGTGCGCGCGCTGCCCGAACTCTAACGCCGCGTCCAGCTCCAACCGCTGCAGCACCGCAGTAGTGGCGGCGCGCCGGGCGTTCTCGTCCGCGTCCTTGGACCAGAACGGGATGAACGTGGGCGCATCTGCGATCTCCGGCGGCAAGAGCTCAAAACGGGCGCGCAGCGGGTCCTCTGCGGCATCAGCGCGCTCGAGGATCCGTAGCGGCATCTGCGCGATCGTCACCCCTTCTTCGTTGGCGCCGGAGCCTGCGACGGCGCCAACGACCGCCCGCATCAACGTACGAATCCCAAATGCCCGCGCCCGCGATTGCACGAAGCCTGCCCGGTGCGCGGCATCCTGCACCGAGTCCGCGAACACCAGCGTCTTCTTCTCCTCCTGGGCAAGCGAGGGCATACCAAAGAGGTTCGACAGCCCCACCGAGAGCAGCGTGGCCACGCGCGAACCGATGTAACGCACCGCGTCCGGCTCCCCGCAGTTCGGGCACACCTGGTCGCGCGCGTAGTCCTCCGCACCCAGGCCCGAGTACGTGAGAACCGGCACCGAGCTGCCCTCCGCACGCGCTTCTTCGCTCGGCTCGGTGGTGCTCAGCGTGCGCGTGGACGTGTGGAACCACATCAGCGCGCGCTTGCCGTCCTCATCATCGAACACGCTCAGCTCCGCTCCGTCGGCGACCGCGCGACGGTACTCGTTCGTGGCATCGATGAGGGGACGCTGGAGCTCAGGCTTATCGACGCTCGCCTTCCTGATCGCCCCACCATCCAACACCACCGCATCTGTACCGGGCTCAAGCGCCGTCATCCACCCGGCGCGGCCGCACTCACGGCAGTAGATAGCGGGCAGCCACACCGCGGCGTCCCCGTCACCGAGTTGTCCATCGTCCCCGAAGCGGAACACCTGGCCGTCTTCCGTCGGCGTGACAGCGCGCTCGATGCGGGAGACCTCACGCACCCACAGGTGCGTCTCCACACCGGGCAGGCGCTTGCCTCCGAAGCCGTACTCCTCCCCCGCGAGCGCGCGCACGTGCGCCACGGCGGTGAGCAGGTGGGTGATAAACTCCCGTGCCGTGTCCTCACCCAAGCTGCGCAGCACAATCGGGTCGAACATTGCGGAAGGCAGTGTCTTCTCGTCCTCGCCCTCGCGCTGGATGAGGGGCTTAGCTTTACCGTCCCCATCCAGCAGCGCCTTAGTGATCGGGTGCGCCGCGTACGCCGCGATCGTCGCGTCCAGGTTCGCACCCGCCTCCAGGCCCCACAGCTGCGTACGGAAGATGTCCAGCACCACGTCCGCGTGGTCGCGCCCGGAGATGTCGTTCGCGACCGCGTCCACGATCCCGCGCAGTTCATCGATGTCCGGCGGCAGGACAGCGGCGCCACGCCCGAAGGTCTGGCCGATCTCATCAGTCCACTCGTCGTACGTGAGCGTCTTCTCACTCACCATCGCATCCGGCGTGAACCCTTCCCCGAAGATGGTGCCCGCGAACTCCAGCACCTTGGAGCAGTCATCGTCCCCGCCCAGCGTCGCCGAGGTTGCTACCGGCGTGACCCGCCCCAACGGGTTCGGCGCATATTCACCCACGAAGCCGTCCGGCTGGTGCTCCTTCAGCATCAACCCGAGACGGCGCAGCAGCAGAGCAACGTCGGTACCCTGCGCACCGTCGTACGTATGGAACTCATCCAACACCAAGTACTGCAACGACGTCGCAGACTTGCGCCAGATCTCCCGGTCTTCGGGGCGCAACAGCAACTGATCCAGCATCTTGTAGTTGGTGAGCAAAATGTCCGGCGGGTTCAGACGCATCTGATCACGATCCGTGATCAGCGAATCACGAGTCACCTTTCGAACATTGCCTCTGGCCTCACCGGTGTAGATACCCGCCGTGACCCCCGCCAGCGCCGGCTCATCCGTAATCAGTTTGGCCAACCGATCAGCCTGGTCGTTCGCCAGCGCGTTCATCGGGTACAGCAGCAGCGCCTTCACACCTGTGTGCCCCTCCGCCCGAGCACGCGCCGCGTGATCCAGCACCGGGTACAGGAAGGACTCCGTCTTACCCGAACCAGTACCCGTGATCACCAGCGTGGGATCCGGGCGGCGATCCCCATGCTCATCCCGGCTACGCAGCCGACGGAACGCCTCCGCCTGGTGGTGGTACGGCGTGAACCACGGCGGCAGCCAGTCCAAGATCCCGTCCCACCCAAGTGCACGCGCATACGGCAACCGCACCCGCACGTACGGCCCGTGGAACATGCCCCGCTCCGTGTCTTCCAGAAACGCCTTCAGTGCATTGGACGTCTCCGGATTCGCCAACGAAAACGCGGTGGCCAGGTACTCGGAGACACCTCCTAGGACGTGCTCCGATGCGTGGACGGGGATGAGGGAGGACACGGGAGTGAGTGTATCGGGGCTGACGTCGAAGACAACTAGGATTTATTCTAGTGATTCGTTAGTAGCAGACAATTTTGACTGTGCTCTTGTCGCGTCGACCTCATATGCCAGCATGACCGGGTTATAGGTTTTCCGCTTGAGATGGTCCTCCAAGGCCGATGAAGAGACTATGCTGGAGCGATCAGGAGGTGAGCGGCATGGGCTACAGCACAGAACTGGCAGCGGCGTTAACAGGCGCTACTGTTCATCAGCTTCACAGCTGGCGGCGTCGAGGAATGCTCGTTCCCGAATTCGATAAACTAAGACCTAGGGAGTATTCGTTCAGAGATCTCGTTGCTCTTCGGTCTATCGCACGCTTGCGTGCCTACACGTCCCTTCAGCAGATTCGTAAAGCCATCGAGTCGCTAAGCGAGTACGAGATGGTTAACCACTTATCCGAGTACGTCTTTGCAACCGACGGAAAAACGGTCAAAGTTCGCACTGACCATGGATTCTTGAATCTTAATGAAGCCCATAAGGGCCAGTACGAGTTTCACGGTCTTGACTACATCTACAAACCCTTCCGGAATATGAACGGGAGACTTGTTCCAGACTTCCAAAGACCCAGACCGAATCTTTCGGTCGACCCGAATCGGTTGGGGGGCTTTCCGGCGATCGCGGGGTCTCGAATCCCGTACACAGATGTCGCCGAGTTACTCGCGGACGGCGCACTAAAGCCGGTCGAGATTGCCGAATTCTATCCTCAGGTTTCAGAAGACGCGGCCCGCGACGCTCTAGATTTCCATCAAACGGTTCTCGAGGTCTCATGATCTTCTTCCTGGATGAGTGCATGAACGTCAAGGTAGACGCAACTCTGCACGATTGGTTCAAAAACGACCAGTTCATTCGCTCGGGCAAGTATCCCATCCCGTACGGTCTCGACGATATCAGCCTTGTGCGGCGACTCGGGAAGATGAAGGTGGACGCAGTGATAACCTGCGACATCAAGCAGATGCGCTCGCCTGATCGAACCAAAGAGCGAGATGAATACCGATCACAGCACATTCATTGGGTGGGCCTGCCCCACAGTCTTGTCAAGGGCGCCACCCAGCCATATCTCGAGGCTGCCAACTTACTTTCGGCTATGCACTTTATAAAGACCCAACTGAAGAACGCTAGCAAACCGCTTGCGATCGAACTGAAGCGTGGCCATAGAAAGTATGATGATCCGGTGTCGTCCACCTTCGATATTTGATTTTCTCAGGATTACAGAACGGTCATTCTAAGTTTCTGCTGTTCTCGAGGCGAGGTAGCCGACGAGGTTTGCTTGGCCGAGAACGGTGGAGGAGGGGGCAGTTACCCCCTAGACCCCAAAACAACGCTTTCGCGCGCCTCCCGATCCTTCACATCAAGTAGGCCATTCTTCGGCTCGGAAGCGGAGCCGTTTTCGCTCGGTCAAGGCGGTAGCGCTGCACGCGTCCGTTTGCGGAATCGAAATCCAACCTCAACTGCTCGTCCGGGTTAGACGAAGAGGATCTCAATCGTTCCGCGCGCTAATATCGGTTGATTCCATCCGCTCGGCAAAGGCCTGGATTGAAGCCGTCGATAACGTGGGGCAGTTTACATCCGTGCTTTTCCTGCCCTCGAACCCAGTATTTTCCTTTCATCCGCCGTCAAGCGAGGGTCCCCCCCCCCCTTCTCTGTGTAGTTCTCTTCAGTTTCGCCTGGCCATCCCCTCGAACCGCACATACGCCTCCCGCATATCCGCCTCCCGATCTAACTGCCTAAACGGATACTCAAAGACATACTCCACACCCGACTGCGGATGTGTCCACGTCCGATCCGCCACTGACAACTCCGCGCCGTCTTTCAACTTCGCGTCCGCCTTCACAATCTCCTTCGGCGCCTTCCGACCATTCGCATCAAAACGATCCTCCTGGTCATACCGACGCATCACCGGGAACTGCGTCCGATAAATCATGCACAACTCATCCGCCGTCACACCCAACGACAACGCCACAATCGCATCAATCTCCACCTGCGCAGCACGCCGCCCCTCATCCTTACGCAAAGGCTTATCGACGCCCCACGCCGCCCCCACAACCTCCTCCGACATCATCTACCCTTCTCAGACCGAGATTTCCCTACCACTTTGCGTCAATCACTCGCGGAGAGAACCCTGCCGGAGGCGTGACTGAGAATCCGAGCTCCTCCAGCGACTTTGCCGCGGCTTCCGGGTAGTCCCGTGCTGCGGCAGCCGTTTGCTTGAACAACCATTCTTGCCGCCGTCGCAGCAAGGTCGGCTCCCAGCCCGGGTTGCCCCGAAACCCGCACTCAGCGATAACGAAGTAAAGGAATTCTTCGAGCGACGGACGAAACCGTCTGCCACCCACCGGTAAGTGCAGTTCTTCTAGCCGTCCTTTCTTCCTCGGGTTTCCAGACTTCCCTTGGAAGTTTTGCATTAGAGCCGGACTCAGCAATCCAGTGACTCCCGAGTAATGAATGTGGGCGCATGGAGCGCTGGTGTACCCCCGTTCGTATTCAAACCGAATGCCTGGGGACGTAGCTACCCGCAGCTCGAATTTACTTCTTTCCACGGCGAGGAACTTGCCGGTGGAATCGGAAGTTAATTCGTAGCGGACGATGACGCGGAATAGCTGGCTGTAGTCTTGGCTTTCAACTTCGCTTTCGAGCTGACCGGCACCGTGGATAACCGGGGCATCAAATTCACCGACAACGATGTTCGTATCGGCGTTAAGCCACGCCTCCGTTTCGATATCCCCTTCAGATGCGAGTGGGAGAGCATCTATAAGCGTGCTTCTCACCTCATCGAGAAACAGCTCAGCCTCGTCACGCAGATTCAAGTTGTCCCTCACCCAACAGCATCAATACGACGCTTAAATCGTCGTAAAGGGCCCGCTCGGACTTATCTAGCATGCCCGAGTGGGCGAGCGTACGTAGTTCTTCAATGCTCGCAGAAGGCTGGCGTGTAGACCTGCGGAGAGCAGCGAGATAGTCTCGCTTCTTCTCCCAGAGTTCCTTGTTGTTGGTGGTCTTAATTTCAACTGCCATCTCAATCACCTCAGCTCGCTGGGTTATCGTTCTAGTCCCGAATAATAGCCAACAGCGCGCCACCAACGACCTGCGCTGTAGAACGCTTGTTCGACAGTGTAGGTCGAGATGCTCGCCCATAACACTGATCTCGACGAGCCGGATGCGCTCGTGCTTCTCTCCTTGCTGGGCGTTTAACCCATCCCCTCAAACCGCGCGTACGCCTCCCGCATATCCGCCTCCCGATCCAACTGCCTAAACGGATACTCAAATACGTACTCCACACCCGACTGCGGATGCACCCACGTCCGATCCGCCACCGACAACTGCGCGCCATCCTTCAACATCGAGTCCGCCTTCACAATCCCCTTCGGCACCTTCCGACCATTCACATCAAACCGATCCTCCTGGTCATACCGACGCATCACCGGAAACTGCGTCCGATAAATCATGCACAACTCATCCGCCGTTACACCCAACGACAACGCCACAATCGCATCAATCTCCACCTGCGCGGCACGCCGCTCCTCATCCTTGCGCAAAGGCTTATCGACGTCCCACGCCGCCCCCATCAACTTCTCCCTCAACGGCGCATAGGCCTCGGTCGACCATTGCACAATGGGCGATAAGAATGACACCGGTAGCGGCTCTAAATAGGCTTGACAAGATAGGCTTTCCAAGGGTCCCAATCTTCGGCCCAGCACAAAGTCGGTAGTTCAGCACCCGATAGTCCAGCCAGTTCAAGAGCTGCCTTTCCCAAACTGTGGGCCGATCTGATACTTTCACCATTCGCAACAGATGCGTAAAAACGCGCGGCGTAACCGATGGCATCAGCGTCATCGATACTGTCGGCCATTCCGATAGCAAAAGGGACTATCTCCTCGACTAGCTTCGCGGCTTGAGGGGCCGAGCTGCAGGAGTTGAGAACAACAAGGGTAGGGGAGTAATCGGTTGCCTGTATCGCGCTTGAAAAAGCTCTAGCTGTCACCACCACACCGTCATGCAGGCCGTCTTCATCATCCTCAAACTGGATCAAGCTGGAGTTCCCGTGCCCAGAAAAGTGGACAACATGGGGTCGGAATTTGCTCAGCCCGTCGAGTAGGTCATCCGGTGTCGCAGAAGGACGCGCATCGATCTCAATCTGGTCGCGGTGCAACGCTGATTCAACCGCTGCGCGGATGCGGCTCTGTTCCCGTGAGACGCGGAGATCGCCCCTTGAAGCGGCTCCCAATAGCAAGACCCGGAGCTTTTCGGGTTTAGCTGAAGGTATTCTCGACGCAATTTCCCGTAAAGATTTTTCAGTTGATTCAATCCTTCTCGAGATTGATGCCTGCTGCCTTTCAGCCTTTTGTGCCGCCTGCCGCTGCTCGCGCTGGCGCTGTCGCGCCAGCGCGTCGGCTTCCGCATTCTCCTCTTTGTTGAGCTTCGTATGCAACCGGTCCTCCTCTTTACGAAGGGTATCTAGTTTTCTCTGCCATGAAGATGCCTCCTTTCCAGCAGAAATAGCATCTTTTTCTTTGCGTTCGGCCTCGCGCAATCTACTCTTGCGGGTCGATTCACTTGCCGCTTTGTCGGCTTGTTGGCGAAGTTTGACTGCCTCGGAGAATTTTGAAGACTCCTTGGTTCGAGACTCCCCTAACTTCTTTTCGGCATCCAACCTTTGCTTGCGTTTGCGTTCAAGCTGACTACGAACCTGCGAAACACTCATCGCTTAACTCCCTTCGACTCGTGCATACGTTACAAAAATGATCGACACCCGACAGGGGTATGTCGCACATATTTTCGGCATACTTTGCGACCGTTGACCTAGGCCCTCTTCGCTTGTGCAAACCTCTTGTACGCCTCCCGCATATCCGCCTCCCGATCCAACTGCCTAAACGGATACTCAAATACGTACTCCACACCCGACTGCGGATGCACCCACGTCCGATCCGCCACCGACAACTGCGCGCCATCCTTCAACATCGAGTCCGCCTTCACAATCCCCTTCGGCACCTTCCGACCATTCACATCAAACCGATCCTCCTGGTCATACCGACGCATCACCGGAAACTGCGTCCGATAAATCATGCACAACTCATCCGCCGTCACCCCCAACGACAACGCCACAATCACATCAATCTCCACCTGCGCAGCCCGCCGCTCCACATCCCTACGCAAAGGCGTATCGACGCCCCACGCCTCCCCCATCAACTCCTCCCAGAGAGGCGCATACGCCTCGGTGAGGCAGTTGAGTCGGAGGTACCGCTCGACCACCAGCTGTGATGAAGCTGTCACACCGAATGGCAGACCGTTCACGTTGGAGTATGTCAACTCACTAGCGCCAGCACAGCGTGCCCAAAAATCCGACGCTAGGGAGGACATGACTACCGCCGCCTGAATTGTAAGTCGCGTGTCGTTAGTTACGGCAGCAGTGTGAACTGGATGCACATGCTTCCCACGAGGAGGAATCAGTGCCGGATAAATGGTTCTAAAGCCTGTGGTTGCTGCCATTCGACGCCAAGCCACTCGGTAAAAGTCACTAGCTGATCTAGATCCGTTCGAAGTTGACCATTTCGGGTAGTCGGCATCGTAGGTTGGTTTGCCCGAGCGATCAGGCTGGTACGCCGTCGCGGGAATGAAGTCGGCGGACATGGCCTCGAGGTCGACTTCAGACCAGTCTTGATTGTGCTTCAGGGTGGGGTTGGGTTGCTTGATCATCGGTGTCGATACGCCGAGGTGCGGGCCCTGAAGAATGACATCGTCCCACGAATCGGGGTGCGCCCACCCCGTATCGAAGTAGCCTGCTTTCTTGTCGGCAGTCTCGTGCCAACCGGCGGAGAATTGAAGTCCGAGTTCGCGAATACGGGGTGCGGCCGCAAGCTTCTTGAGCACTGCCGCGGCTTCGGTGTTGACCGTGTAGACCATACGGGATTCGATCGGCGGAACCGATTCGTCCTCAAGAATGGAGTGCCACACCTCGAGCACCTTGAGATCAACCGTTTGGATTCGGTCACGGTGTGGCCGTAGATCCCAGTTCCCGTTGTCGTCTTTCAGGCCAGGTAGATTGCCGGATCCGTTATGGGGGAACGACTCCTGCACGGTGGAAGGGTGGTACAACGAGGTCGCGTGGTCGAAGTTCGGCACCTCCTGCTGTGCCCCGTAAGCGTGTACTCCGTACGCATTGTGGTGGTCAATTTCGAACAGAACCAACTCGTTGATGAACTGCCAGTGGCGCCGTAACCGCACGTACGCACCACGCCGCAAAGGCGCAGCCTTCTTCTCGGTGAAGTGAGACTCAGGGTGGATAAGTGAGGTGACACCATCGTCCGACGCGTTGCCCCATGTGCGCTCCATGAACCCGCGGTAGAGATCCGGCTGCTGGCCCACGAGGTGCGGGTAGCGCGTGATGTCTGTGAATACCGCCGCGGTAGCCACCGATTCACCAAGCCCTCGGTAGACAACCTCGCGGACAGAGGGATCAATGTTCCACTGCTCGCGGCGTTCGTTCTTCGCGGCCTGGGTCGGCTTATGCGCCAACGAGAACCACGGATCCGCCTCGGAGTACAGAGCGTCAAGGTCGGTGCGTGGCCGCACCCACGGCGGGTTACCCACCTGCAGGTCGAAGCCACCGCGAGCAAACACTGCCGCGAAGTCGAGGTCCCAGTGGAAGAAGCCTTGGTCGGCGGCGACGGACTGCACCACGCGCAACCACGGGTGGTTCGTGATCACGGTGTCCATTGCGCGGGCACCGGAGAGGCCAATTTCGGTGCGCTCGAGCTCGACAAGCTCGTCCCAGTCGGTGGCGCTGGCCAGGCGGATCTGGTTGGCGTCGCGCGCAGTGGTGTCCACGCCAATGACGTCGGTAAGCGTGGCAAGCCACTCGTCGAGATCCGGTAGCTGCTCGGTGGCGGTAAGCGGCCAGAAGGTCAGCGCGTTCCACGCGTCCATGATGAGGCGGAGGCGCAAGTAGGCACCTTCGGCGTCGTGAAGCAGCTCGCGCTCGATCTGCTCGCGGCGCACGTTCTTCGCTGTGTGTTCGGTGTCGCGGCCCCAGATGTCGATGTCGCGGCGGATCTGGTCCTCGGCGATGCGCATCTTGGACAAGGTGATAGCCCAGAGCGTCTCAACGCGAGTGGCCAGGTTGGTCAGCTTCTTCGCCTGCTCCTTGGTGGGCACCTTGGCGGTGACAGACTTCTTCCACGCCTTCATGGCCTTGATCTCGTCGGCGGCAAGCTTCTTCAGGTCCTTGGCATCCGCGGCGGCACCCCAGGTGACAGACGGCAGGAGGAATTGGTGGATGCGGCCGGCGGCGTTGGCGTCGCGGGTCTCGCCGGCGTCGATAGCCTGGGCCAAGTTCTTCACCGGTTCCCGGCGCGGCACGGCGGTGAGCCACTCGCGCTTCTTCAACTGTGCGGTTGAGTACGTGGAGCGCAGCGCGCCGATGAGCGAATTGCCGCGGCGCAGGTGCAGGCCGAACCACGGGGCCTTGAGCTGGCTGGTCATGGTGTCCAACCACAGCGAGATCTCGGCGAGCTCCACCGCGGTGGGGTTTAGGTCCACGCCGTAGACCTGGTGCAGAGCGATGTGGGCCTTGACCTTTTGTAGTTCGATCGTGCGCTGCTCAGGTTCGACCTGGGTGTCCAGTTCATCCTCGCGCAGCTTGAGGTAGAGCTCCGCGAGCTGGCGCACGGCCTCCACGGCGAAAGCGCCGGAGCCCATGGCGGGCTCGCAAATGGTCAGGCTGAGCACGTCCTCGGAAGTGGTGATGCGACCCTCCTCCTGAAGGACCTCGATGGCCTGGCCCACGGTGAACTCCGTGAGCACCTGCGGGGTGTAAAAGGACGCGGAGCGCTCCCGGTCGCGGCTGGACTGGCGGAACACGAACGAGCCCTTGATATGTTTACGAGGGATCAGTGCAGTTCCTCCTTCTTCCATTCGTTTGGACACCATCACGTAACTGTCATCGGGGACCGCTTTAATTTCTCGTAGAACAGTGGGAATCACCCACGAGCCCTTGGAGGCGTCGCCCTTTGGAGCGACTTCGTACAGATCCTCCTGGGCAATGAAGCCGTGATAGGACATCAGGCCCTCGTACACTTGGCCCAGCTCGGTCACACCGAGCGTGGCGTAGGAGATGAAGCCGCGGTCTTTGCTGGCGGAGACTTTGGACAAAAGGAGGTTCTGCAGCACTTGGGTGAGGGCGGCGTTGGAGAGCTTGGTGTCGTCGATAAGCGATGTGCTCTCGCGCTTGAATAGGTCGGCCTCGAGGTTGCGGAAGGTCAGGCCCTCGTTCTGCGCGTCCTTGTCGGCGCCGGGAGCCTCCAGCGGGTCGTGACCCTCGTTGACCTTGGTGAACAAGAGCTGCAGCGAGTCGTAGAGGTGCGTTCCGCGGCGCGCTTTGTCGGTGACGGGTGGGTTGAGGATCTGGTCGCGGAGTCGATCCAGGCCGTAGCCGTCGACGTATTCGGGCGCGCCGGTGGGCAGGATGGCAAGCTCCGGGGACGCTTCCGCGAAGAGCAGGAAGAGGATGCGGTAGAGGTAGCGCAGGGATTGTCGGGCAAGCTCGTTGCCGTCGAGGTCGTCGATGGAAAGGTTCTGTTCGCGGCGCCGGTCCAGCACGTCGTTGCCGATGATCTCGATGGATTCGCGCACGGCGTCGCGGAGGTCGCCGGAGACTTTCACTGCGTGCTGCTGGGATTCCTCGCGCGTCTGCGCCCACCACGTGGTGCCGTCGGCGGCGCGCTCAAGATTCTCCCGGGCGAGGATGACCGCAATGCGTTCCAGCTCGCCGGCCTTCTTAGTGTCGTTGCGTTCGACGGCCAGCTGAAGGTTGATAACCAGGTAGCGGCCCAGCGGCCACGATTCGCGCTCTGCCAGAAGCACCCACGTTCCCGCGACGACCATGATGAATTCGGGCGAGTCCTGGGAGAGGAAGAGATCACCGATGAGCTTGGATACCTTGATGGGCTGCGGTTCCTTGCCCGCTGGGGTCACTCCCCCAGCGACCGGGAGAGAAATAAGAGTGTCTTCGGTGACGTCGTTGCTTGTTTCGTCCTCCTCCCTGTCATGGGTGTCGGCTGCGGGTGTTGCGCTGACGACGATCAAGGTGCCGGCGTTGCCGTGCCAGCCGTCGTAGGAGAGCTCTTCGCCGGCGCGCGTGTAGGTCTTAGATTCTGGTGCTCCGAACCCGAATGCGCTGCGGATGAGCGAATCGGTCGCGTCTGCACTGGCGTTCGTCGCAAATGCTTTTTGGAGATCGCCGCGGTACTGCTGGAAACGCTTAACCGGCGAGATCGTTCCTGTCTCTCCCTCGAGCTCGGCCCACTCTTTGGTGCGGTTCTTCACGCGTTTAGTGAAGGACTCACCCTTAGTTTCATCGGTGGTGAAATAGTGGTCGCTGATCCACTCGTCGACATTGAGGATGGATTCGTATGCAGCCATTGGTTAACGTCTCCTAGTTGGTATCGGCGCTGGCGTCAGCGGGGAGAATGAGCACGAGCGGGCGAATCAGCTCGCGGTCGGGTTCGAGTGAGGAGATGAGCGATTTCTCTTCGCTAATGAGCGACGCCGAGCGGCCAACCTTGGCGGTCTTAGTCACGTCTGCTTTCGCCTGATCCCAGTTCTCAGCACGCTGCACCCAGTATCCGATGCGGTCGTGGGCGTGAGCACGCGCGGCGGACATCATCGGTTGCAGCTGACCGCTGGCCACCTGCACTGACTGAGCGATGAGCTCCTGGGCGTTGTCGGGCAGGGTGAGCGTGCCCGGATTGATCGCCCTCTCGGTCAATCCAGCTGCGCGCAGCCACGCGATGGGGTCCGGCACATCCTGTGGGATCATGCCATCCATTACCGCCACGAAAGCTCGGGAGACGACCTGGCCCCGCTTGTTGGTCAAGGTCGCCATGAGCAACACGGTCGGTGCGGGGACGTCGCCGCTGAAAGCGGTGATCTGGCCGGAAGAGAGCGACGCGAGTGCACGGTCGGTAGCCCAATCTGTCACAGGGTGCAAAGGACCCAGGTAGTGCGCCTTCGGCCACGTTGAACCGTCCTGGCCCGTGCGGGCGCGTCGCATGACCTCGTTGCCGATGTCCATGTTTGTGGCCAGCTGGAAGCGCTCACTCACTTTCCGGTCTGCCAGGTAGTCCTGCGGTAGCACCTCAAGGCGTCGTCGGAGATCCTCCGGTGGAGTGAGCTCCGCGACCTGGTTCTGGTGGCGCACATACCCCACGCCGTTGGCGGCAAGGTCCTTTTCCGGTGCACCATGGAAAGCCTCGCTCAGCGCGTCTTCTAAGTACGCGACCTCAGAGGTGTACAGGCTGCCGCGGACCCCGCCCGGGGATGCGGACGCGGTGTCGATGAGTGCATTATTCGAGGCCGCAGGATCAAAGTTTCCGTCTTCATCGAGCTCAAGACCGAACCCGGCCATCCACTGATCAAGGAGGTCTTCTTCAGACTCCGCTGTTTCCTCAGCGATCTGTTCCGGGACCTTCACCACCTCATCGAAACCGGCTTGGTTCTGAATGATCTTGCGGATCTCATCCTCCTCGCCCTTGACCGAGTGCTGGCCGATGAGCGAGCCGACATCGCCGAGGATCTCGTGGGCCTGGTGCTCGCGCTCGATGAGCTTCTGCAGCACGTGGAGCTCACCGACATAACCGCCCTGCTTTGTGTCAAGAAGAAGTGCCGTGATCTGAGGTGACTCGGTCTGCCCGTAGCGGTCAATGCGGCCATTGCGTTGCTGGATGCGAATGAGCGACCACGGGATGTCATAGTGGACCAGGTGGTGGCACAGCGTGTGCAAGTTGACGCCCTCAGAGGCGACATCGCCGGTGACCAGGATGCGCAGTTTGGAGTCCTCGCGCTTGAATTCGTCGACAAGCCTCATCTGCTCCTCGTCGGAGAGACCACCGTGCATGACTGCGATGGAGTCTTTGGGCATCTTGAGGTCTTTGGTCAGATTCTCCTGGAGCCAGGTGAGTGTGGCGACGCGCTCGGAGAAGATGACGGCGCGGGTGTCGGACTTTTTGCCCACGCCGATCTCAGTGAGGTAATTGATCAGCGCCGCATACTTGTTGGAGTTCTGACGGGTGACCTTGGAGTTTAGCTCGTGGAGTCGCTCGAGCGCCTCACGCTGTTTCGAGTCGCTGGTGGGAATGCGTTTCAGGCGGTTTGAGACCGTCTCCGCGAGCGCGGCAGGCGAAGACAGGAACGCTTTGACCAAGGTCCACGGGAAGAGCCGATCCTGCGCCGGGATTTGGCCGTCCTCCGGGTGAATCCATGTGGCTTCAAGTTCAGCGGTGACTGCGTTTTCTTCTTTCGATGCCTCCACCGGAATGTTCAGTGGGTCTTTTCGGACGGCCCACTTCTCCCCCACAACCGTGGCTACTTCATCACTGTGCCGGTGGCGGCGGATGAGGAGTCGCCTCACCGCGTCCTTGTCAATCGTCCCGTCCGGCATGACTGCGGTCGGGTCCAGCAGACGGAGAATCTCCTTGAAAGACTCGGGATCGCCGTTGTGCGGCGTTGCCGACGCAAGAAGGAGCGCTTCGGTGGTCGGCGCCAGAGTGCGGGCGAGCTCGTTGTTCTGCGTGCCCACATTGGTGGCGTTGTGGATTTCGTCGATGACCACCGCATCCCAGCGGACCTTTTCCAACTGCGCACGGTATTTGGGACTCTTCAACGTGTCCATCGAGACAATCACGCGGGAAAAGTAGGTGAACGGGTTCCGGCTCGATGGCAGGATTCGACGGACACGCTGGATTCCAGCCGAGTCGAGGCGGACCAGGGGGATGGCGAAGCGGGACCACATCTCCTGCTGGAACTGCTCCATGACGTGCTTCGGAGTGACCACGAGGATGCGGTCCCCGCGGCCGCGACGGATCAACTCGGAAAGGATCATTCCGATTTCCAGCGTCTTTCCCAATCCGACAGCGTCGGCGATGAGCACACGGGGTCGAAGGTTGTCGTCGGACAGGGCCTTCTTCACAGCAGTGAGCTGGTAATCCAGAGGATCCATGAGCATCTGCTCCGCGACGGAGAGCTCTGCCTGGTAGAGCGGAACCGGGGTTTGGCGCAGTGTCGTCTCCAACCACAGACGCGTGGTGCGGTATCCCGGCGAGTGGTCCGGTACCACCTCGACCTTGGCGGGGTCGAACACCTCCACATCGTCGATCGCTGTATAGAAGCTCGCCGTGGTGTCGCGCACGTAATCCGACAGACCACGCACCTTGAGCAGGTAGCCATCGACAGACTGGGTCACATGCGTAATCAGCCACAGCTCATCGCGCACACGGACCATGAGGCCTGGAGCGAATGCTGTTGACGATGCAGGGGTAGGCATGGGTTCGAGGGTACTGTCGCTCATCGCCATGTGAGGAATATTCATGCCCACAGATCGCGGCGTTTGGCCAGCACGCGACGCAGGTCCCGGGCACGCCGAGGGTCGAAGTCCGTGGCGATCACAATGTGCTACCCCTGTGCACCGCAGGCTCGAGATCGTACCCAAGCACTGCGAGCACGTCGATGACTTTGCCAATCTCAGCGGATGGTTTACCATGCTCCAGCTCTCGCAGGAAGCGGTCCGACACCTCCGCGAGCTCCGCGACATCCAGCTGTGTGAGCCCACGGGCTTTGCGCTGCTGGCGCACGAACGCACCCAAGGCCGCAGTGTCCATAAGGGCTCTCCTAACGGATCGATCGTTCCGGAATGTTCACTCGGCACCTTATCGCACCCATCAAGTCCGACATTTCGGTGCGAACGTTCCTTTTTGTAGTGCTTTGCCGTCGAATCCTCCTGCCGGACCCCATTTTCGGTGCGTTCGTTCCGTATGAGGAAGACCCGAACGATGAGGGGTTGTGCCGTATGAAGGAGGCCTGAAAGCGCGGACGCAGCGAAATGCCGGGGCTGGGATCCCTGCCCCGACTTCAAAGAAAAACTTGAGCGCGTAGACAATAGTGGTCCTAAGAACCGAGATTCCGTAGGCAGTTCACCGAAGTTCAAACGAAGGACACTTATGCCCGCTATTTTCAAGACCGTCCCCTGGCAAGTTGATCAGCTCGTCTCCGGGGTGAAGCAGGGAAGCATTAGCCTGCCGGATTTGCAAAGGCCGTTCGTATGGCCGGCGACGAAGGTGCGTGACCTTTTCGATTCGATGTACAAGGGCTACCCAGTCGGTGCACTGATGTTCTGGGATGTGTCCGAGGACGGTGCAACCAGAAAGATCTCATCGGGCATCGGGGTCAATGCGCAGCACCAGATCATCGATGGGCAGCAGCGTCTGACGAGTCTCTTCGCTGCGATGAAGGGGGTCAATGTCCGCGACGAGAACTACCGGAACCGCCGCATCAAGATCTCTTTCAACCCTTTCACCGAGCGGTTCGAGGTGCGTACCGCCGCGATAGCCAAGTCGCCAGAGTGGATCGACGATATCTCCAAGATCTGGGACACCGATTTCGATGAAGACGAAGATTTCTTCGAGCCGCTCGAAGCCGCTGGGCGCGAATTTCCGAAAGCCCAGCGAAAGAAACTCAAGAAGACCATCCAGCGTCTCGAGGGCATCGAGAATTACACATTCGACGTCGTGCACATTCAAGCCGATGTGGAGAAGCGTCTCGTCGCGGACATCTTCGTTCGCATAAACTCCGAAGGCGTTAGCTTGAAGGCCTACGACTACATCCTCACCTGGCTCAGTGTCTTCTGGCCTGAAGGCCGCGATGACATCGAGCGGTTTGCACAGCAATCGCGAATCACTCCGCAGGCTGCTACGGAAATCAGTGGCGAACGGGTGTCGTGGACACCGTGGAACCCCTTTTGGAAGGTCGAAACTGGCCATATCGTCCGCATCATGGTCGCCTACGGGCAGAATCGTGCGAAGCTTCTCGACGCCTATTCGAACCTCCAAGCCAAGGACCGGAGCACCGGCCAAGTTGATTCCGAAAAACAGGAGCATGAGCTGCAGTTGCTCAAAGACGCACTTCCCGTGGTGACGAACCACGTCAACTGGACCGAGTTCATCCACTCAATCCAGTTAGCTGGTTTCAGGTCGGAATCGAACATCACCTCTGACTTCAACAAACTGGCGAGCTACACGCTCTTCATCATCGGCCGCGAGCGTTTCAAGGTGGAATTGACCGAGCTGCGCATATTGATTGCGCGCTGGTTCTTCATGGCTCAGCTCACCGGCCGGTATACGGGTTCCTCCGAATCTCAGCTACAGCGCGATCTGGATTTGTTTGCGACACCGGAGGTGAAGAATGCCGATTCATTCCGCGGCATCGTCGAAAACACCATCCGCGTCACACTCACGAACGACTTCTGGGAGGTGAATCTCCCGCAGCAGCTCGTCTCGTCCCAGTACAAAATGTCGCCGTCCTACCTCTGCTACCTCGCTGCGCTGAACATTCTCGATGCCGATATGTTCATGCTTCCTATGAAGGTGAGCCACTGGATGGATCCGTCCATCCCAGCCGAGAAAGGTACGGAAGGCCATCACCTATTCCCGCGAGCTTTCCAGCAAAGAGAACTCGGGATCACCGACACCAAACGGATCAACCAAGCGGCCAACTTCGCCCCCACCGACTGGCAAACGAACGGAATCATCTCCGACCGGAACCCTGCGGAGTATTGGCCGGACCTGGTTGCTAAACGGTCGCACGGTGATGACTGGATCAAACAGCAAATGTACTGGCACGCTCTTCCCGAGAACTGGCACCAACTCCCCTACGACGATTTTCTTGAGCAACGCCGCCACCTCATCGCCCGGGTCACCCGCGATGGCTTTGAAAAGCTAGGCACCACAGCCTCTGTCCCCCAGCTGACTACTGATTTCGTCGCAACGTCTGAGGAGGAGCTGACCTTGGAGGCGCTTCTCGACGGCAACTATCTGCTCCCCGGTGACTTGCTCGACCCGATCGACCCAGACTGGGAGGTCGACGCCGTGATCACCGATGACCGCACCATCCGCATCGACGGTGTAGACGAATTCGACAGCCTCGACGAAGCAGCTCAGCACGTCGGCGTGGACAACCTCAGCGGTTTCGAGTTCTGGGCGCTCGAAAAAGACGGTGGCTTGGTGACGTTGGCTGAAGTGATTTCCGACGGGCCACGCGAATCCGAGCTAGTCGAGGAGAGTTAGTTCCCCCTACCCACGCGGAGTGCAAGAAATTTTTCGCACGATGAACCGACAGTGAACCCTTGAGCCGTGTAGCAGGCGCACGCAATAGAACATCCGGTCGATTCTTCCGGGAGGAATGTCGCGTCTGAATCGTATGGTCGAGTACATGAACGGGAACATTGTGGAGCACATCCAGGCCCTGGGCGAGGCGGGCGTAGCAGCGGAGGCGGATGCGAAGAGCTTCACGCGCGGGAGCGCGATTGCTTCGACGGACATGGATGCACTGCAGTTCACCGGGGAGGAGTTCTACGCCCAGGTGATGGGCACGACTCCGGATCTGGTGTAGGTGTGGTTGGAACTTGATGACGGGGCCGAGGTGGCGGACCGGTTGAGCGTGGACTGCACGTGCCCGGTGCGGGCGCTGTGGTGCAAGAACGTGGTGGCGGTGGCACTGCGGATGATCGAAGAACCGGAGTGGGCGAAGCGGGCGCCGGGACAGACGTTTCAGCCGGTGGATCTAATCACGGAGCAACTGGAGAAGTACGGCACCGATCCCTCCACGGCGGAGATCACGATGATGCTCGCCGTTGAACACACGCTAGGCAGAATGGGGAATCAGGAGCTGCTGGGGATCATAGATAAGCTGCGCGCAGCACACCCGGAAATCACGCCGACGCTGACGGCGGCTGTGGAGCCGTACATGAGCGAGCCGATGCACGGGTTCAAGCGCTGGAGACTGTGACGACAGTTGTGCTTAGCTCCGGTGCCGCTCAGCCCCGCTTGATGCTCGTGATTTTCTTGCCGCGGGCCAGTTCGTCCACAAGCAAATCCATCCGGCGAATTTTGCGCATGAGCTCGTTGTCGACATCCTCCACACGGACCCCACACACCTTGCCGGTGATCAGGTCCTCATTCGCGTTCAGCGTCACTTCGCTGAAGAAATCGCGCAGGGTCTTCTCGGACTCGGCGGCAGCATGAAGCTGGTCGGGGCTCAGTCCGGTGAACCACCCGAGCACGTCGTCAAGCTCGTCTACCGTGTGCCCTTTGCGCTCCACCTTGGCCACGTAGTTGCCGTAGATGTCGCCGAAGCGGTAGCCGAACACCCGCTCCAGCTTTGCCTGCTCGTCCATGGCTCGCTCCTTACACCTAGTGGTTTCATGTTGGCGCTGTTCATGCCCTAACGTACGCGGCGTGCATACCCGCCGGCGGGCACTGGTCAGCGGAACATGTCCCAGATGGTCACGCCGACGATGAGCACGCCCATCACGCCCACGAAGATGGTGTCGGGGCGGTTGGCGTAGTGCTTGTAGGCGGTGGCCTTGCGGAAGAGCAGCGTGGGCACGAGGTAGACGAGGAAGGCGACGAAGATGCCGCCGACGACGGAGATCAACGTCATGATCGACGGATTGAACACCGCGACCAGGGTGCCGGTGATGAAAATGAAGGCGTTGATGACCCAGCGCATGGTGTTCTCACTGATGCGCTGGGCGAAATTCGGTGCGGCGACGCGCAGCAAGTACGTCGTGCCTTCTTCCGTGCCCATCATGTGACCGAAGTAGGACGAGGAGATCGCGCAGATCGCCACAATGGGGCTCAACCACGCCATGATCGGCGTGCCTGTCTCATTCGCCAGATACGACAGCACCGGGATGTTCTGCGCAGACGCCTCATCTAGGCCGTCCGCGCCGAGTGCGAATGCGCACGACCAGACGAAGAACATGGTGAATAGCACTAGTGCGGTGACCGCGATCAGCTCGATCTTGGTCACGTCTTTCTCCGTTTTGGCCACGTCGTCGTCATGCTTCTTCTGCACGTCGCGGGCAAACTGGGACAGCGCCGCCATGTGGCTGAAGGAGAACACCAGGACTGGCAGGAGCAGCAGCAGCGACTGCCAGATCGGGGTGTCCGACTCGTACGACATGAAGCTCTGGATGTCCCACCGCGGGATCAAGTAGAGCGACACACCCGCCAGCGCGACGATGAGCGGGTAGACGAGGAAGTTCGCAATGGCCAATGTGGTCTTCTGCCCGAATGCGAATGCGCCGGTGAGAATGCCCACGCAAATGGGTGCCAGCACCCAGCGGCTGATCTCCGGGCCACCGAACTGGTTGGCAATGAAGCTGTCGATGGTGTTGGTGATGGACACGCCGTAGATCAGCACCGTCGGGTAGACCGCCAGCCAATACACCAGGGCCGTGATGAAGCCGCGCGTGCGGCCCGTAAGCGCGGTGACCACCTGAAGCACGTCCAAGCCGGGCATCGGCGAGCCGGAAACGATGCGCGCGTACGTGCGGTGCGAGAAGAACACCAGCGGCCCGATGAACAAGGTCGCGGCGACGAGGGGCCAGAAGCCGAATGTGCCGGCGTCGAGAGGCAGGAACAAAATGCCGGCGCCGACAGCGGTGCCGAATAGCGTCATCGCCCAGGCCATGACAGTGCCGTCGGGGACCTCGTCGCTGGCTACCTGCTCCTCATACTGCTCACGGTCGGCATCGGAAAGATGATCGAGTTCGAACTCGTCGCGGGCTTGCTCGAGGTGCTCGTCGCTGTGCAGCTCCGGCAGTTCGTCGGCGTCGCTCTCAGGCGAATTGGGGGTCGGTGTACCGGAAGCGGTGGACATAGACGGCGGCCTTTCGTGGGTGGATTAGTAAAACTTTATTCCTGTTCTGCCGCCATTCCTGCTTTTTCCAGGCCATCCACTGTTTTTATATTCGATGTCCTTGAAAGATCGGCGCGCTGACCAGCGGTTAGTTGTGAAGAGCTAACGTGCACTATCTTTTCGGCGATAAAAGCAGCGAGTGTGACAGCGGGGTGACGATCCGTGACGAAGGGGTAACGGTATCTGCTTAGCCATTCACAATGGTGTCCACCGCAATTAGCTTTCGTGGCATGAGACACACCACCAGAGCAATCGCAAGCATCGCAGCTGTCGCGGCACTGGCGACAGGCTGTGCAACCACCGACGAGATCAAAGACCCGAACGAGACCGCAGTCGCTGAACCGCCTGCCGAGGCCAATCCGGACGAAGATGCGGAAGAGGGCGCGGAGGAAGGCTCCGACGGCAACGGGCCGGTCGAGACAGTGACCGAGGAAGTCGTCGCCGACGACCCGGCCGGTGATTCCGCTGACGGTGAGCAGGCACCTGGGGCACCGGAAGGCGCACCGCCCGCCGAAGGCGAGGAGTGCCAGGCGCTGCCGACGGATCCGCACGAGCAGTACCCCAGCGGCACCGCGCCGGGCCGCATGCCGGCCGTGGGCGACGCCACCGGCGAGGACAGCTACTGGATCGAGGACATCGAGAACAACTACGACCCGTGCGCGCACGTCAGCTGGATCGTGTTCCGCGGCAGCTTGGGCTGGGCCGACCGCCCCGCCGGAACGGGCGCTTCCATCACGGACGGCATCGCGTTCTACGTCGACGGTGTGCCGGTCAGGGGCATGAAGACCTTCACCGCGGTCGAGGGTGTGAGCAAGAACGCCGACGACTCCGTGAACTTCGCCTGGGGCGAGCTCGGCGAGACCACCGCCGCGGGCATCACCGACCACTACACGGTCACGTTGCGCATCGAGAACGGCACGGTCACCGCAATTGGCGGCGACGTGGACAAGTTCAACGAGTGGTGGAACCGCCCCGACAATGAATATGAATTGGGCCACGGCGAGCTTCGTTAGCGCCCGCGGGCCACACTGGCTGCCGGTTGCTCATTTGAGCGCCCTGAAGAGCCGGCGATGAACGGCGTCGATGGTGGCACCGTTGGATATTACTGGGGTTAGCGCACGGCTACGCCGCCGATCGCATCAACGCGATCGGCGGCTAATGAGGATTGTGGGCTGTTAAGAGCAGTGCGGAGCACTAGTGAATAACGTCGGAACCAGTAGCATTGACGAGGGCCCAGCCGGCGTACTGGGTGTCGGAATCCACAAGTGCCTCGCTGTACTGGGTTGTGGTGACCATCGCGAAGTTAGAGTCCTCCCATGCATCCAGGAACTGATCGAGCGGGACCTCAAATCCATCGCCGCCCTCGAAGCCCGAGTCGAGAAGGGTGACGGTCTGCATATTGAAGTCGATCTCACTGACGACCAATACGTGGTCTGAGGTGTTGTCTTCGTACCGCATATCTTCTTCGTCACCCCACAGCTCACCCGAATCAACACAAGCGATCACGCCGTACCCCATCTCCAGCTTCGCAGCCAGATCATAAATACCACTCTGAACGGCTTCTGCAGGAAGACCGCACGATGTGAGCAACTTAGCCAGGTTGTCCACGGTCATGCCCTGCGTGGGATCACCCATGTACCCCATATTCACGGCTTGCTCCACCATGAACTCGGGATTGTTGATGCCTGCCCCAGTGAATTGATTGAGCAGGAATGCTGCTGCAGTAGGCCCGCAGTAGCCGTCCACTTCCTGGGAGAACCAGATGTCCTGCCAGAGGTAACTGCCGCCTGCCACACCATCGTTGAGGAAAAACTCCTCGTTAATCACAGAATTCTCAATGGCGGGACCTTCGTCTGCCGGCAAATACTCGGTGTTGTCTTCTACCGCGGGAACGACCGTCTCTGTGGGTTCGGCAGTTTCCTCCCATTCAGGGTCTGACGGCACTTCTTCAGCGGGTTCGGAGAAAGAATCATCGCTGTAGTCATCGGTGAACTCGTCCGCGAAATCGTTCGTCGACTCGTCAACCGCGTCGCCGCTCTCCTCCGGTGCGGGCTGGGTTTCCGGGACAGGCTCTGCGTCGACCTCCGGTGCGGGCTGAGCTTCCGGTGCGGGCTGCTCCTCGATTCGCGGCTCGACCGTAATCGGCTCAGCCTCAGGCCAGGAGATCTCCTCTGCATAATCGGGCTGAGTCATCGGCTCATCAGCGAAGTTCTCGGTCATATCGTCGAGGTAGTTGGGAAGTTCGAAACCGGACATTGTCGTTGCCTTTCTTGAAGAAGCAGTCTTGCTGTTGTGCTTATGGTCTTTAGACGCAACGACTCCGAGAATGGTTACATCCCGGATTCAAAACTTTTCAAAGACGACTAGGTGAATGCCTCGGCTTGACGCTCCAACTGGTCGTAGACCTGGCCAAAGACGACCATGGCCTCTTCCTCACTCGGATCAAGCAATCCAAATGCACGCCGTTGCAAAGCTTCTCTGCGAACACGGATCTCATCAAGAACAGCCCACGAGGTGGCACCACCATCAAGCCCAAGGCGAACCGCCGGAGAACCATTTGAGGCAAGACGGGTCGCCTCCTCGATGAACTCCTCAGAAGCAGAAGCCGCAACGAGTGATTTAAGAGTCACGAGGAGCTTCGCAGGAAGTGCTGCGGGGTGGTTCCTGATGGCATCCAAAGCATTGCGAATATCCCCAGAGTGCTCCGGATGCTTGTACACCAAAGCTTCCAGATCACGGAGGATGACACCAGCGCGGTGCAGGTAGGCGAAATAAGACAGTTCCCGTTCAAGGACCGAGCGCAAAGCACCGATGCCAGACACAGAGGTCAGCCACTCGTTAAACCCATGGGCGCCCCGTCGCGCAGCGTCGTTCCCACGGAACAATCCAAATTCGCCGATCAGGTCAATGATTCGGAACAGATCGTCTTTCGGCTGATCAGAATAGATGCTGTTCACCAGCGACGTACGCGATCTGTTCGTCGCAAACGCGATATCGCGCGTCACGCTCTCGCTAAGCGCTCCCGTTGCAGCGGTCTCGGCCAACAACGCGGACACAGGGATAACTCGTCCGACATAGGCACTCACTTCGCGTTGAAGCCTTTCTGCATGCCGCGTGGCTTCCTCAATCGGATCCAAAATGCCCAGGGCCCCTTCTCCGAAGGAATCCGCACGCGAGAGCACTCCCAACGTGTTCAGCGGGGTGAAACCGAGGTCTCGAAGGAACTCCACTTCATCGGTACGAGGTGCCGAATCAAAAAGAAAGATGGCGGCATCGGCATCAACGGAAGCATTACGCGTCTGCTCAAACCCATCGATCAACGCTGCGCGCGTGGTGGATTCATTCTCCTCCGTCAGCGTTGCTAAGCCAGGAGTATCAATCAGCGTGTATGAACCGACCGCACTAGAAGTCATCCACCGATCGATGAAAGCGATTTCCGATGGCTTAGCAGGGAGTGCAGCCACTTCACCGCGGTAGGTGTGAATGGGAATTCGCGTGCCGTCGATAAGTTGTGCTTCGGCGCGGGCTGGCTGGCCGTACTGATAAACAGTGACGACATTCGTCGCCTCAAGGGCAGCGGTTTCTGCGACTGGTGCGCCAACGAGGGCATTCAATAGCGTCGATTTACCCGCTTTGATTCGGCCCGTAAGCACGATTCGCGGCGGCTTTTTCGCACGGGTCAACAATGGGGCGCACGCCTCATACATTTCTGGGGATTTCGCTGCCAATCCCTCAAGTTCACGGTTGAGCAGCTCTGAAATCGAAACCATTTACGCCACCTGCTCCCCTAAAAAGCCAATGAATTCTTCTGCGCGCGCATGAGCATTTCGCGCCTTGCTCCTGCGTCGCTTCAGCTCTTTCGCCTTATCGACGCGTTCTTTTTCCTCAAGTTTGCTGGTCTGCTCGGCTTCGCTGATCTGCGCATCTACTGATGCGATCTCGTCGGTCAGATACTTCTTGTAACTCACCACGATCAGCGGACGGGCGCGTGCGAACACGCTATCCATCACACGCGTCGTTTGCCGCTGTGTGACACCCGACGCCTCCTTGAGCCAATTCTGCAACTGGGTCTTGCCCTGCTTCATTGCGCGGAAGCCCAGTGTGGCCGTGATCATTCCGACACCACCCAGGATTCCGCCGAAAAGAGCTGCACCTAAAACGGTGCCGGCAACAGACCCGCCACTGATTCCGATCATGAGGGAAGCCGGGTCCATGATGTCTTTAGTCGCGCGCTTCAGCTGCGTGGTCTGCAGGTCTTCAAGAACGATCTCTTGATGCAATTCCTCGAGGATCTCCTCAGGAACAGCGGACCCCTCAAAGCGTTCCTCGATCAGCTTTTCCAATTTCAATGAGCATCGGTCAACGGCTTTGACTGCTGCCCGTTGAAAATCTTCCTCGATCAAACGGGTGAAGTACTGCGGGTCGTTGCGCAGCAGCTTGAAACCGTGCTCGTTGATGTAGTCTTTCCACTTCCGGTTCACGCCATACAGATCATCCTCAAGATCGGTGATCAGCTGCGTGCGCAGGAGTGTTAGATCACGGGTGAGGAACTGGTCCCAACCCTCGCTCTTCTTCCGGAGCTCCTCGAGCCTTGCACGCTCCGCCGTGAGATCCGGCAACGCAGTCTCCGCATGCTCGAGTGACTCAATCTCGCGCGTCAAACGTGTGTCGATCGCTTCAAGCGCCAAGGAGGCTGAGCGCAGTCCATTCGCGATCGGGATCGTGGCCGCGTTGGCAAATCGAGTCGAGACCGCCTCCCGCAAGGCCGTCAGGCCCGCGAGCTCATCGACCTTGTCTTCGCTTTCTGCCAAACCGGCAAAGGGAAGGATCGATGAAACGGGCAGAACGGGAATGTCTACGCCAATGTGCTCGTCGATAAGCGCTTTGTTTTGGTCAACGATGCTGCGGTATCGGGTGACATTCTTGTCAGTCTTGGTCACCGCGACGATCACTGAGGCAGATTCAGCTGCTGCATGAGCGAGAAATTCCATCTCCGGGCGGGTGAGCTGACTGCTCGCATCCGCCACAACAATGATCACGCTTGCTTGAAACTGCGTGTCCTGATGGACAACAGATCCCGCGCCACGAATCCCTCCGACGCCTGGCGCATCAACAACGATGACATCCCCCATTTTCGAGTTCTCCACTGCGACATACGCACGGGTGGGGACCATTCCAGTGAAATCCTGCGTGGAACGACCAACCTTCTCCACCAACTCAGAGTGAGAGACAACCTCCTGCTCATCCCCCGAGAACAAAACAGCCTTGTTAGCTGGAACCCCTTCCATCGTTGGACCGACCATGACGGGGATCGCTGTGGTGTAGTCCGCTCCGACCGGGGTGGCTCCTCTAACCCCGATAAGAGCATTAGCCAAATGGCTCTTGCCGCGGTTGACCTCTCCCACCAAGATCACGCTGTTGCTCTGGTGCTCTGCAGAAGAAACGGTGCGCACACGCTCAGCCGCCTCGCGCGCCCCCTCCGGCTCTAAGACTTTCGTGCAAATAGCGTCGAGCAGCTTTTCCGCGCGGGTGGCGAGGTTAGCGGAATCCTCCACCTGCGATCGCGCGACCTCCTCCAACGAGCCCGCGACGCTGGTCGAAGGGGCAGCGGAAGACGGTGCCGACGAATCGGAGAGACGGTGGTCGGGCACGGGCGTCCTTTCTAGACCAGGGTGTGACGTGTCTTAACTGCGCAAATTCGCCTGCTTGAACGAACTTGAAAAAGAGATTTGAAAAGTATTGTAACTATTTCACGTGTTTGACCGTCCAACTATGTGAGTTCACCTTCTATCCCCTGAAAGAGGTTCCCGTGTTTTCTAAGAATCGGTCTGTGCTCGCATTGGCACTTTGCACTATCGCCACTACGACGTCGCTTGTCGCATGTTCCGCTGAATCTGAAGAGCCAGCCCAGTCCGCAATGGAAACCGTGGGTGATTCAGCCGGCGCCGAGCAGGGCGATCAAGATGGCCAGTTCGACACCGGGGAGTACCGCACAACGCCGCACCCGGGGTGGACAATGGACGACAAGCTCGGACCAATTTCCGAAACCAACATGATCGGCCAGAACACACTGCTGCCATATGAGGTCGATGAAGACTTCCCTAAAGGGCGAGCTACCAACCGCGAAACCGACTTCGACTTCTTCACCATGCGCTTCGACAAACCTACCCAGGAGGCACTCGAAGAATTGAGAACGTCGTTCCTGACCGGCTATGCCCACGGCGGAAAAACAGAGAACGGCGACAAGCTCGTTGAAAATGTCGTCTACCGGTTCGTCGATGCTGAAAGTGCGAAAAAGGCCGTCAATCTCATCGAACAGAGCAAATACTCCAGCGGAACAGTCTTCCCTCTGACTGGCGACGAAGAAGAGCTGTCCCCACTCGAGATTCCAGGACATGCGGACGCCGTTGGAAAAATCGCACCTTCGCGGGGCAGTGCGAAGGCCGTCACCGCCCACAATGAGTTCGTCATCCTTACGTCCGCATCGCACGAATTGAACTTCGACCCCTCGGGCGAAGCAGACCCCCAGGCCTTTGAGGAAAAGAACCAATGGATGGCCCCGTACATGGGCGCATTCATCGACAAGCAGATCCCCTTGCTTGACACCCTCCCCACGAAGAAGACCGAGCAAGGTTTCGGGATGAGTGATCAGTGGCAGCCCATGGATCCGGACGACATTCTCAAGTACGTCGTCATGGCCCCAGAGGGAGTTGACCGTGTCGGTCCCCCGCCAGCTGCGACTAATAACCGCATGATGGCCGGCAACTTCTCTGATCAAAAGCACATCCTGACTGCACTCGACCAATCCCGCGTCGAAGCTTCAGCACAGGGTGAAACGGTGCTTTTCCGCACCAAGAACGAGGCAAGCGCAGAACTGCTTCGCGCTTCAATGAACGTGATTGATGCGACCGGTACAGCCGAAGAATATGACGAACCTCAAGGTCTGCCCGGCACAAAGTGCCACACATTCCCTACCGAGCGTGGAGATGTGCATTCCTGCACCTTGGTCGACGGAAACTATTTCGCCGCTGCATCCGTGAAAGAAGCCGACCCAACTCTTGATCAAAGCCCTGAGGTTGGTGGCAAGGAAACCACTGCCGAGGACAAGAATGATGTCGATCCCCGCACCAAGCTCTCCCAGATCATGGCTGCTCAACACGCGCTGCTCAAGGACGCACCGAAGCACTCCTGACCCGCCCGCAAAATTGCTCAAATGCTCACTGTAACCTTTCGAGCCTTTCCGCCATCTAAGAATTAGAAAGCCAATCAATCCCCAGGAGGACACCATGAAAAAGCCATTTCACATGACAATCGCTGCTCTTGCCAGTGCGACTCTCCTCGTCGGCTGCAGCAACGCTGACGGCAACAAGGAACATGCTTCAAATGAAACGGTCGGCCAGGCCGAATCCCAAACTGATCAAGAAGCCGAACCGACTTTTGACACCGGTTCCTACAACGCCGAGCCGCACAAGGGTTGGCCGTCTCTGCCCGATGATGTCGGGCCAGCCTCGGAGATTGCGCGCATCACCGATAACACTCTCTTGCCGTACGAGGTGGACAAGGACTTTTCTAAGGGCACAGGCGCTGAGCGCCAGTACAACTTGGATGGCCTCGCGCTTTTCCTCCACGAATCGATGTCCGCCAAGCTCGAGCCTTTCGCCGCAAACTATGTTCACGGCTTCATGCGCACTGCAACAACTGAAAACGGTGACAAAGAGGTCGGACACTATGTCTTGCGCTTTACTGACGCCGAAACAGCACAGCAGGCAGCTACTGACGTCATGGCGGGCTACCTGGAATCCGGCGACAATTTTCTCGCTTTGAAGCCCACGAACGATGGCGGCACCGAAGAACAGCTCGCTGGTCATGCGCAGGCTAAGGCTGTGCGCAGCACCGATGGCCAGCTCCTTAGCGCCGCTGTGGCACACAATGAGTACGTGGTTCTGGCATATGCCGGGAATGCTGAAGACTCTCAATCCGCCTCACCGCAGGAAGCCGAATGGCAGACAGGTTACCTAGACCAGCTGATCACTATGCAGATCCCGCTGTTGGACACGATCCCGACTAAGAAGACTGAAGCTGGTTACGGCATGTCGGATGATTGGCCCGCCCTCGACCCGGACGACATTCTCAAATACACACTCCTCGGACCCAAGGACGACAGCCTTCCTTCCATGGGCCGTCTCCCTGCTTCGGTCACTCCCCGAGCTATGGCCGGCCAGTACGAGGGGGTCAGCGCCATGCTCACCGCGATCGACCAGGCTGGTGTGGAAGCCATGGCGGACAGCGAGTTCAAGCTCTTCCGTGCGAAGAACCCCGAGTCTGCCGAGCTTCTTCTCGCAACCATGCGTGCTTTCAACGCCGATGGTGAGGTAAAGAAGTGGGATGAGCCGCAAGGCGTTCCGGGCGCTGAATGCGGGACCAAGTTCAACAGCTCAGTTGGCAAGACGCACTTTTGCCACCTGACCTACGAGAACTACTTCGCAACAGCCGAGATCTTCGAAGGCGACGAGCGGGAGGACGAAGTGGGCGGCGAGACCACTGAGGCCCCCGCAGTCGATCCCAAGAAGCAGCTCTCCCAGGCAGTCGCAGCGCAGTACCTGATTTTGCAGCAAGCGCCGACATCCGGGTCCAAGTAGCCCACCACCGCACGAGACAAGAAAAGGAACGCACATGTCCAAGGACTGGACGCTCTCCATCGACTTTGGCACCTCGAATACTGCGGCTGCCCACACGAATCCAACGCGTGGCGGAGTCGAAGCAGTGAATCTTGCGCACGACCGTCGAACCATGCCATCTTCTGTGTACATCGAAGGCCCCGATGTGGTCTCCACGGGAGACGCCGCATTGAATAAGGCCGAAAGCGCCAGCGGAGGAATGTTCATCCCTTCCCCGAAGCGTGTTATTCCGGGCGCGATTCAGGTCAACGGGTATGAGATTCCTGCCTCCACTCCAGTTGCCGCGGTCCTCAAAACCGTGGTCGAACGAGCATCGCGGGAGCACAATGATGAGCGCCCCACCGAGCTCGTGCTCACTCACCCGGAGGCATGGTCCGACAACGAGATCAAAGTGCTTCTCGACGCTGCATCTCAGCTGGGTTTGAACGCCACCACCATCACAACGCTGTCGGAGCCCAAAGCAGCAGCGAAGTACTACTCCACTAATGAGCCGCTGCAACCGGGCGACAAGATCGCTGTTTTCGATTTCGGCGGTGGCACCCTCGATGTCGCGGTGCTCGAAGCGCAGCCAGATGCCTCTTTCAACATCGTCGCTGCTCGCGGTGATGATGCGATCGGTGGCCGCAGCTTCGACGCACTCATCCGCCACTGGCTAAACGAGCAGTTGGAAGATGACCACCCAGAGGTACTCGACTACCTGAAAACAAAGGCAACACGGGAAGAGCTGCACGCTCTCGAAGACAAAATCCGGCGTGCAAAGGAATTTCTTTCTGACGAACCTTCCGCTTCCATAACTGTGCCGACTGCTGGGCAGCCTATCCAGCTTCAAATCACCCGAGCTGAATTTGAAGACCTCGTCCGACCGAAACTGCGCACGATCATTGAAACAACCCGAAATACGCTTAACGACGCTGGCATCACTGGCCCCGAGAGCTTGAAGGCGCTGTATCTGACAGGCGGCTCGAGCCGCGTCCCGATCGTGCAGGAAGAGCTCAAGCAGCTGGGCCCGGTGACCACTCTCGACGATCCGAAGCTGGTCGTGGCACAAGGCGCGATCTCTGCTGCTACTCCAGTGGTGACTGGGCTGAGGATTGACGATGGCACTCAGGCCGCTCTGGGAAACAGAGCTTCACTCCCCGGCGCGACATTTGGTTCCTCCCGGAATGCCAATGCTCATCAAACGGAAACTGCTGCTTTCCCCGCCCAGAACCAGTTGGACTCAGCTACTGCATCGGATGCTGCAAAGCCTGCCAAGAAGTCTAAGAAGGGTCCGTGGATTGCTGCCGCTGCAATCGCAGCAGTCGTGGCCCTAGGTGCTGGCGGATTCTTCATCTTTGGGCAAAATTCTGATGACTCCACTACGACAGCCCAGGAGGAAACCGCTTCGCCGCCAGCCAGCGGTGAGGGAGATGCTCAGCCAACGACTGACGCTGCTGATTCCAGTGACAGCGGTGAGCGCGCGGAGACTACAGCAGAAGGTGTTTACAACGCTCTTCCTGCTGAAATCCAAGAAGCCACCAGCGGCTGCAATTCAAGCTCTGTGCCCGCGGGTATGGCGTCCTTCTCAATCAGCTGCGACATGATCATGGACGGGGACACCGTCGAATACTTCAAAGATCTCGGCCCTTATTCCAAGCCTAAGATCAAATTCTCCGTCAATACTGACGAAGCACTGCGGGAACGCGCTTTGATTAAGAGAGGAAGTTACAAGAACGGCTCTGATGCTGAACCTGTAAGCAGCTCCGACAATGCCGCGCTGGCCATCGCTTCAGAGGACTCGTTGTCCAACATCGAGCTCCACTACGCAAATAAGGAAACTGGCCTGATCATCCAGTCGAACGACTTCGCTTCCACTGATGCTGGGCTTGATTGGCTGCGCACATACAACCTGCTCTAACAGAAATGAAAAATTTGAAGCTCCGAGGTGTAACCATCCCGGAGCTTTACTCATCTAAAGATATGTAAGCCACCGAATGGCTCACCTTAAGAGCCGAAATTGAAAGGACACTCCCATGAGCGGCGAGAACACCTCCCCCAACAACCTGGACATCAACTTCGACGACTTCACCTACGTCTCTGAGCGCGACACGAACGGGGACGGACAGACAGATTTGATCCATGCCACCGACCAGGATGGCGTGGCCCACGTCATTCATGTCGATGCCGATGGGAACGCGCTCTCCGAGGAGGTGGACACCGACGGCGACAGCACTTTTGAAACGATGCGCACTGCCGGCGAAGAAGGCTTCGAGAACTTCGCCGTCGATTCCGACAATGACGGCGCCTTTGACCGCGTTTCCGTCGTAGATAAGGAATCTCAAACCACAATCCAGCAGAATGAGTTGGACGAAAATGGTCGGGTCACAGAAACCCGCGTTGATCTTGATCGCGATGGGACCACTGACATGGTCTTCCGCGACACCGATGGTGATGGTCAATTCGACGAGATCAAGTTCGACAGCGACTCTGACGGGTATGTGAACACGCGAATGGTCGATTCGGACGGCGACGGAAAGATCGATGAGATCCACACTGACGTGGACAACACCGATGGCGTGCTCGAGACCGTGACCTATTCAAGTGACTACGCAGGCGGTCTGGGATCGGTCGATGACTACACGAACCTCATTCCAACGTCGAGTGAGGAAACTGATTTCTCCTTCGACAGCGATGCAGGCACTGCCGACGATGCGGACGTGGACTTTTAAGTGGCCCACTCCGACAATCCAGTCGCATTATGATGAACCAAGTTAAGCTACAACGACGAAGAGGTTCAGAGAGGAGGCCGCAATGATCAAGCCTGAACCAGTTCCAGAGAATCTCCTCGCTCGGTCATTGCGCCAAGCGTTCACCACCGAAGAATGGCCCGAGTGGGACAACCTCGATCTGGTGCCCGAATCCTTGGGGACACCTGACGACGACTTCGATTTCGAACCCGCTTACGATGCGGACACGGAAGAACCTGCAGAGTCACAAAATGATTCACACTCCGCAGAGAAAATAACGGATTCGGCCGAGAACAGAGCCTCCGACTTCGGTCTGGATTCCCCCGCGAACGATGTCCCCACTGCCCAAGAAGCTGACCTCGATGTCTCTGAGGGAGAACAGTCAGATGACGATGGCATATCTGATTACGAGGACACTTTCGACTTTTAGTCTCTAGCATCTCTGGCTAGAGGCTAAAATCACGATATCAACATTGAACGAATCGAAAGTGGCTCATGACTGAATCTCAGCTTATCGCCGACGCAAAGCGCGGCGATCAGTCAGCTTTCTCCGAGCTAGTGAAACAGAACGAGTCCCGCCTCTACAACGTATGTCTGCGCATCACGGCAAACCACCACGATGCTGAGGACGCTTTCGCAGCCGCAATCTACCTCGGCTGGAAGAATCTCTCTAAATTCCGTGGTGCATCGGGCTTCGGAACATGGATGTACCGCATCGCCTCGAATGCTTCACTTGAGCTTGTGAGGAAGCGCCGTCCGGACGTTTCCATGGATGCCCCCGTCTCAAACGATGACGAGACGTCATCATTCGAATTCGCAGACCCCGTAGCTGAATTCGAAAATTCCATCGCAGATAACGACGCGTTGAACAACGCACTATCAAAGATTCCGGCTACCTCACGTGAAGCTCTGATTCTCGCTGAAGTCGCCGGATTCTCCCTTGCAGAGATCGCCGAGCACCAAAACTCCACGTTGTCAGCTACGAAGGTTCGTGTTCACCGCGCCCGCAAGAGCCTACGAGAATTGCTGCAGCCTGCAAGCTAGTGGGCAGTTGTTGCGGCCAGCGAGCGAAGACGCATGCCATAGCGGTTTTGGGTGTATGGAAACAAATGCTTCGCGGGTGGTAGCAGAGTAACAACCCGCGACAAGAAAATAGAGACTTGTGCTTTGGCATACGCAACGATGACCGCGCGGCTGAACTTCCGCCATGAAGTACTTATGTAACTAATTGGGCCCCACAGCAAGCCGAGTTAGCGCCCGCGGGCTACACTTCAGCCCATGAAATCCCACCGCACTCCCCTTTTTGCAGCCCTGGCGGCCGTGGCGACACTGGCCGCCGGTTGCGCGTCCGAGGGCCTTGAAGAACCGGCGATGAACACCGTCGCAGCCCCCTCCCCCGCTGATTCCGCCGAGGACGAAGTGGTCACCGAAGTCGTGACCCGTGAGGCCGCGCCGGAGAAGGACTCCGATGACACTGGGGAGTCTTCCTCATCCAAGAAGTCCGATAAGAAGAAGGGCTCGGGCTCGTGCGCGTCCCTGCCGAAGGACCCGCGGGACCAGTACGCGGACGGTACTGCACCGGGGCGGATGCCGGTCGTTGAGCCTGACAGCGATTACAACTACTGGATCGCCGACATTGAGAACCACTACGACCCCTGCGCGGAGGTCAGCTGGATTCTCTTCCACGGAGAGACCGGATCTCCCGAAGGTCCAGCAATGACCGCAGGCGCGCGTTCCGACGGCGTGGCTTTTTATATCAACGGGGAGCCGGACGGCGAGATGCGTTTGCTCACGTCCATCGAGGATATTTCCGTCGACGGCGACACCATTGAACTGTCCTGGGGCGAGCGCACGAGCTACACCGCCGACGGCATCACCGCGCACTATTCAGTCACGCTCAGCGCGGCAAGCGGACGCATTGAAGCGGTTGACGGTGAAGTGGGCAAATTCAACGACAGGTGGAACGAGCCATCGTTCCAGTACATGCTGGGCACCTACGACTAGTCCGGCCACTCAGACGTGGTGGTGCGGCCCGGAGCGGTCGCTACACTCAACAGGTATGAGATCCCGTCGCGCTTCGGTCCTTGCAGCTCTGACTGCGCTCGCTACTCTCACCGCTGGTTGCTCCACGTCGGAGAACTTGGCGGAGCCTGAACCGCAGTCAGCACCGCTCAGCACGGTGTCAGCGCCGTCGGCGGACGAGGGGGTGGAAGAAGAAGTGGTCACGGAGACGGTGACCAAAGCTCCGGCCGAGAAAGAAACGAAGTCGGAGAAGCCCAAGAAGAAAGAGAAGTGCGCCTCCCTGCCCAAGGACCCACGGGACCAGTACGAGGACGGAACTGCCCCGGGGCGCATGCCCCGGGTGGGCGATAACCCTCACGACACCCATTATTGGATCGAGAACATCGACAACTTCTACGACCCGTGCGCGCCCGTCAGCTGGATCATCTTCTACGGTGGACGCGGCGGTATAGACGGCCCGGCGAATACCGGTGCCTCCGTTTCGCAGGGCATCGCCTTTTATATCAACGGCGAACCGGACGGAGAGATGCGCACATTCCGTCGGATCGACAACGTTTCCCTTGACGGCGACACCATCAGTTTCGACTGGTACGAACGGCAACAAGACCTCATGGGCAGCGTGAAGCTGGAAAACAGCGTCACACTTGCTTACGACAACGGGCACATCGAAGCAGTCGACGGAGACGTCGACGCATTCAACCAGTACTGGAACCGCTCTGACCAATACATTCTCGGCCACTACGACTAGGGCAATTCGCTCCTGCCGCGGGGATGAGGGGATTCGGGGTGCAGGGTGGGCGTCGATAAGCGCTTCGCGAAACATTGGGGACGCGCCGACCGATAGGCGGTGTGGAACCTGATGAAGAGGCTGTGAGCCCGTAAAGTGGAGCGCTATGACCGACAAAAAGCCCGACCTGACCACGACCGCTGGCAAAATCGAGGACCTGCGCAACAGGCTCGCTGAATCGCGCGAGCCGATGGGCAGCGAAGCAACCCGGGCTGCGGGAGAAGCGGGGATTTCCACCGCACGGCAGCGCATCGAGGCGTTGCTGGATACCGACAGCTTCCTCGAAACGGACGCGCTCGCACGCCACCGCGTCGAGGAATACGGCATGGGACGCACCAAGCCCGCGACCGACGGCGTTGTCACGGGCTATGGGCTTATCGACGGCCGACGGGTCACCGTTTATGCCCACGATGCCTCGATCTTCGACGGTCAGATGGGCGAGGTCTACGCCGAGAAGATCCTGAAGATCTACGACTTGGCTATCAAGACGGGTGTGCCGGTCATCGCGATCCACGACTCCACGGGCGGGCGCCTGCAGGAAGGCGTGGTCACCGCGGCGATGTCCGCGAAGATCCTGCGCAAGGCCACGGAGGCATCCGGTGTCGTGCCGCAGATCTCCGTCGTGGCGGGCGAGGTCGCGTCCCTGGCGGCGCTGCTCGTGCCGGTCAGCGACATCACGGTGATGGTCAAGAATGCGACCATGCATCTGACGTCGGTGAGTGCCGTGACGAAGGTGACTCGCCGCGTGGCCACCGCGAAGTCCCTGGGTGGTTCCGACGTGCACTCCAAGGTCACCGGCATCGCACACCTGGTCGCCCCGACCGATGTGGAGGCGATGTCGACGGTGCGCGACCTAGTCGGCTTCCTGCCGGAGAACAACCGCGCGGCCTCCCCCATCAACGAGAGCTCCACCGAGCCGGAGACCGGTGATCTGGACACCTTCATCCCGAACTCGGACGCGGAGTCCTACGACGTCCGCGAGATCATCACCCGCGTCACCGACAAGGGCCTGACCGAGCTGAGTCGCGGCTATGCGGACAATATCGTCACCGGCTTCGCGCACATCTCCGGTCGCGCCGTCGGCATCGTGGCCAACCAGCCGAGCGTGCTCGCTGGCTGCCTCGACCACGCCGCCGCGACAAAGGCCGCGCGCTTTATTCGCGTGTGCGATTCCTTCAATATCCCGATCGTCGAATTCGTCGACTCCCCCGGCTTCTTCCCGTCCGAGGAAGAAGAGCACCTGGGCTCCGCCACCCACGGCGCGGCGCTGGCCTTCGCGTACGCCGAGGCCCAGGTGGGCAAGATCACCGTGATCACCCGTCGCGCGATCGGCCCGTCATACGTGACCATGGGTTCGAAGGACCTGGGTGCCGATATCGTGCTCGCATGGCCGACCGCGCAGATCGCGCTTGCCGACGCCACCACTGCCGCCGAGCTCCTGTCCGTCGACGCCGATGAATACGCCGCGACCACCATGACCCCGTACGTGGCCACCGAGCGCGGCCTCGTCGACATCGTCATCGAGCCGTCCCAGACCCGCACTCAGGTGCTCGAGGCGCTGCGCCTGCTCGAGCGCAAGGTCGTCTACTCCGTGCCGAAGAAGCACGGCAATATCCCGCTCTAGTTCCCTGTTCCGTCTATTTCCCACCCTGTTAGGAGGTCACACCTGCGATGTCCCAGCCCACGGCACAACCCCTGTTCACCGTCGTCAAAGGCCAGCCCACCGATGAGGAGCTCGCCGCACTGACCCAGGTGCTCACCGACCTGCAGCAGGCAGCCAAGTCGCGCACCTCCGGCGGCCACCGCAACCTCTGGGGCCGCCCCACCCCGCGCGACCACGGCCCGGTGGTGTACAACCCGTCCGCGTTCAACTCGCAGACGCTGTTTTAGGTTTCGCTCCTTTGGTCTAGGTTTCTCTGCTCTGCTTTAGGTTTCTCTCCTGCTTATGCGCCTCGTTCTCGCCTCCCAGTCCCCGTCGCGTCGGATGATCTTGGATAACGCCGGTGTGGATCCCGTCCAGCACCCGGCGCATGTCGACGAGGACGCGATCATCTCATCTCTGGCGGGTTCTGCCCCGGCGGATGTGGTCTCGGCGCTGGCCCGTGCCAAGGCCGATGCGGTCGCGCCGGAGTATCCGGACGACATCGTGGTCGGCTGCGATTCCATGCTGCTGTTGAACGGCCAGCTGCAGGGCAAGCCCCACACCGTTGAGGCCACCATCAGTCGCTGGCGGGAGCAGCGCGGGCAGACCGCCGAGCTGATCACCGGCCACGCCATTGGTTACAAGGGCACATGGGTCGTGGACACCGTGTCCACCCGCATCCACTTCGGCGACGCCACAGACGCCGATATCGAGGCCTACGCCCGCTCCGGCGAACCACTCGAATGCGCCGGCGCCTTCACCCTCGAGGCCCTCGGCGGCTGGTTCATCGACTCCATCGAAGGCGACCAGACCAGCGTCATCGGTCTGTCCCTGCCACTTTTGCGCAAGGCCCTTTATTCCTTCGGGGTGAACGCCTCGGATCTGTGGCGGTGAATGGGCCTAGGCTGGGCAGCATGAATATTGACAGTCCCGGCCACCTTGTGAAGAAATCCCTCGTCCCGCTGCTCGCCGGTCCGGGCGCCCTTCACTTCCTCAAACCCGAGCCCTTCGACGGGATCGTCCCGCCGCAGTTGCCAGGCAGCCAACGCACGTACACCTACGTCTCCGGGGCCGCGGAACTTGCCACCGCTGCGCTTCTGGCTATCCCCTCGACCCGCCGCACCGGCGGTGCTGCAGCGGCCGCGCTATTCACCGCTGTGTGGCCGGGCAATTTCTACATGGCCTATCTGTGGCGGGACAAGCCCTGGCACAGGCAGATCATCTCGCTGGGCCGCCTGCCTTTGCAGATCCCGCTGATCCGCGCCGGAATCGACATCGCCCGAGGCGTCTAGCCGCTGTGTCTGGCACTCGCCTTCGGCGGTTGCTCCTAACCGCTGACCTCCTCCCCCTCCCGGGCCGGTTCGTTCCCGCCCATGATGCCCGTGCGCAGGAAGCTCTCTGACTGGGCCTCGATGGACAGTTGAGCACCGTCGAGGCGGCGGAGCTGGTAGGAGAAATCGTCGGCGTCGATACGCCCGGCGTCGCGGTCCGCGACGAGTGCCTCGCGCTGGGCCTTCACGCGCGCGATGCCGTAGTCCGCGAGCTGCTGCGGAATCGCCTTGAGGTCCACCTCTTCCTCCTCGTCGGCGGCCGCGCTGAAACCGTGTGGATTGCGGAGCACGCCGAGCAGGTCCTCGACCTTCGCCGCGTGAATCTTCTCCTCCGACAGGCCGCCGTAGCGCAGAGCGCGCTCCAGATCCGCCGGAACCGGCACGGCAGTCGCCGCGTCGCGGAGCAGCGTGCGCTGACGCTGGCGTTCCTCCCACGAACTCGGCTCGTCCTGGCCGGGGTTGACTACGTCGACAAGCAAGCCCAGTGTGCCGCCCTGGACAATGAGCGACGCACCCGCGACGATGAACGCGACGAGCACGAGGAAACCGCGTCCCTCCGTGTCGTGCGGAAGCGTCTGCGCCGCGGCCAGAGTGATCGCGCCGCGCATGCCCGCCCACACGATGACGGAGCCGGCGCGGAAACCGAGCGATTTCTCCGCGAAATAGCGCGCATCACCGTAGCGGCGGCTGACCGTCTGCTGCGCTGAGCTGAGGCGCCGCTGCGCACGCTCGTTCTGCATCCGCGGGTCAGCGGAGACCTCCTGGATGTGGCTATCGAGAACGTCGAGGCGCTCCATGCGCTTAAGCGTGCGCTCCGCCTGCGAGCGCATCACGTACATCATCGGGGTGACCGTCAGCGTGCGCACGACGAGCACCGTCGCCCAGCACGCCATGGCCACGGTGAACGACATCATGAACGTGTAGCCGGATGCCCGTGCGTCGTCAATCAGGTGCGGCATCTGCAATCCCATCAGCACGAAGACCAGCGACTCCAGAACGAGGCCGAGCGTGTCCCAAGTCTGCGCGTCGGACATGCGCACCGACGGCCCCAGCACCCCCACGCTCTTTCGCGCCACCACGAGACCGGCCACGACCGTGCCCACCAGGCCCGACGCGCCGATCTCCTCCGTCGGGAGGAACGCCGCGAACGGGATGGCCAGCGAGAGCACCGTGTTCGATGTCGGATGGTGGACGAACCGGCGCAGGAACATCGCGCCGTAACCGACGAGCAGGCCCACGATCACCGCGCCGGCCACCGCCCAGAAGAAGTTGGCCAGCACTTCCCCCGCCGTCACCTTCGACCGCGCCGCCAGCAGCGCCGTGCCCAGGGTGACCAGTGCGGAGGCATCGTTGATCAAGCCCTCGCCGTCCAGGATCGCGATGATGCGCCTATTCACACCCGCCTTCTTCACAATGCCCACAGCCACCGCGTCCGACGGGCTGACCACGGCACCCACCGCGATCGCGATCGGCAGCGGGATCGCCGGGACGATCAGGTGGATCACCCAGCCCACCGACACTGCCGTGAGCACCACGAGCACGACCGCCAACAGGAAGATCGAACTGAAATTCCGGCGGAAATCGTGCACCGGCATGCGCATCGCCGTCGCGAACAGCAGCGGCGGCAGGATCAACTCCAGAATGATCTCCGGGTCGATGACCACCTCCGGCACCTGCGGCACGAATGCCACCGCCGCGCTGAGGACAAGCAGAAGTACTGGAGCGACCACCCCGATGCGCTCCCCCAACGGTTCCGCGAGCGCGATGACCGACAGCATGATCACGATGAGCAAGATGATGAACGTCACGGTCACAAATTCTAGTGGCGCACACGAAAACCGCCCCGCTCCCCCGTGAGCGGACTGTTTGTCCTTACGGGGGTGCGGGGCGGCTCGGTTTGATGCGCTGCGGTTCAGCGCAAGGCTGCTACTTCCGTGCCTCGCCCTGATCCACCAGCTCGGTGGTGTTCTGGGCGATGCGGACCACCGAGACGAGGACCTCGAGCATCACACGCGAAATCACGACCTGGAACAGCGCCCAGAGGGTGCCGAAGATCAGCCAACCGATGAGCATCAGCAGACCGATGCCCGCGCCCTGAGAGAAGCCGCTGAACGCGGCGATCAGGCCGCCGACCCACATGAGGGCAGCGAAGACCAGGTAGATGATGTAGATGATCTTGACAAAGTCAATGGTGACAAAGCGACGGAACTCGAAGTCGAAGAGAGCACCGAAGAAGCCGTCCTTCTTCTTGCTCACAGCCGCCTGTGCATCCTGCGGGAAAGCGCCAGCACCGAAGTTCTGGTTCTGAGCCTGGCCCTGACCGAACTGGGCGCCCTGTGCCTGGCTGCTCTGCGTCTGGCCGTACTGCTGCTGACCGTACTGGTCGCCGTAGTTCGGCTGCTGGGAGGTCTGTGCGAAGCTGCCAGTTGCTGCGGAGGCGTTGCTGGAGTCGGTCGCACCGTAGGAGCCGAAGCCGGAGTTGGTGTTGGCTGCACCGGTGGATGCGGTGTTCTGGCCGGTGGAAGCAGCGCCGGTGGAGCCGGGGCTGGATGCACCGAAGCCAGAGTTGTTGGACGCGCCGAAGCCGGAGTTGGTGTTGGCTGCACCGGTGGATGTGGTGTTCTGGCCGGTGGAAGCAGCGCCGGTGGAGCCGGGGCTGGATACACCGAAGCCAGAGTTGTTGGACGCGCCGAAGCCGGAGTTGGAAGCACCGGCAGACGATGCGCCGTAGGAACCGAAGGAATCGGAGGACCCGTAGTTACCCGGGGCGCTGTGGGCGCCGGAGCCGGTGTTCTCCGCACCAGAGGACGACGGAGTCGAACCGTAATCCGGGGTGGAGCCGAAATCCGGGTTCGAGGAATTTTCAGGGTTGTACGGAGTAGACATGTGCAATCCTTTTCAAATTTCGCGGTCAGACCTAAGACAGTCTACGGTTCAGCACGGATAAGCGCTCGTCTTATCGCTATCGTGGTGGACTTGTGCCCTTTTTCGGCACGAAACACCAGTCTTTTTCCGTTTCCCAAATGAATATGAAGGAGCAACAGTGAGCCCCGACGCGTCGCGCGCACGAGCTTCAGCCCCTACAAAATCTAAAACCGATACCAATCAGAACAAGGACACTGAAGGGATCGACGTGGAGAGCTTCCACGACGAAGCCCACGAAGAACTAGGCGCCAAGGGATACTCCCGCGTCAACAAACCAGTCTTGCCTCCGGCATCCTGATCGTCGGCTTCGTGCTGTGGGCCGCAATCTTCCCGGACCAGACCGAGAACATCATCTTCGGCTCCATGGACTGGATCGGCCGCACTTTCGGCTGGTACTACGTCCTCACCGCGGCACTCATCGTCATCTTCGTGCTCACCGTTGCGTTGAGTAAATTCGGCGAAATCCGCTTAGGGCCCGACCACTCGCGGCCGCAATTCAGCCTCTTCACCTGGGCATCGATGCTTTTCGCCGCCGGCATCGGCGTGGACCTGATGTTCTGTGCCATCTCCGAGCCGGCCACGAACTTCCTCACCCCGCCGGACAGCAAGCCGCTTTCCGACGCCGCCGCGCAGATGGCGCCAGTGTGGACCATCTTCCACTACGGCATCCCCGACTGGCCCATGTACGCGCTGATGAGCGTGGCACTGGGCCTGGCCGCTACCGCTAACACCTGCCGCTGTCCATCCGCTCAGCTGATCGCCGGCGAAGCATAGCCCCCCGCCGACCGGACACGTAAAAGAGCCCCGGGCTTCCCCACCATCTAGAGGGGAAGAGTCCGGGGCTTTTGTCAGCTAGAAGCGAGCTGTCTTAAGCGTGCTTCGCCTCGACGCGGCCGATGGCCTCCTCGGCGACCATTTCCTGGATGCCCATGTCCAGCTCGGAGGTGAAGCCGACGCAGGAGCAGTTGATCTCGCCGAGGACGTAGGTGTCCTCGCCGGTCTCATCATCGTCGGCAAGCATGAAGTCGGCGGTCCAGATCAGCGGGATGTTGTCGCCACCGAGGTTCTCGGCGATGACCGGGCGAGCCTCGGCGAACATGTCGACGAGCTCCTGCCACTCCTCCGGCTTCTGGTAGGTGTACTTCGCACCGGAGAACAGGGTGGCGGAGAATGCGTCGCCGCCCTCGGCCGGCTTCTTGTGCACGACGAAGACCGGGTGCGGGCCGACGAGCAGGATGCGGATCTCGCCCTCGACGATGCGCGGCATGAAGCGCATGTCCACGAGCATGCCGTTGTCGCCGACGATGTACTGGTCGCAGAAGTCCATGAACTCGCCCAGCTCGCGGTCCTCGGTGTGGTTGTCCACGGCCTCGGTGCACTTGAGCTTGGTGTCCAGCGGCAGAGCGGTGCCCGGCTCGACGGACTCGGCGACGGACTCGTCGGCGAGGCGGACGCGCCAGATGCCGGAGCCGGTGGAGCCGCGGTTCTGCTTGAGCACGCGCTCGCCGTAGGACAGGGAGGTCGGGAAGGTGTCGTGGAAAGACTCGACGTCGTAGTACGCGGCGGTGTCCTCCGGGACCAGGTCGGTCTTGTTCAGCTTCACCAGTGCGTCCTTGGCACCGTAGGAGACCATCTCCTCCGGGGTGGACATGCCCACGAGACCGGCCTCGGACAGGCGGGTGAGCAGGTCGAAGTAGCCCTTTTCGCCGCCCGGGATATTGCCCGGGTTCACGCGGGAAATGTAGGCGTCAAAGTTATTGGAGACATACTCGAAGATGTCGTCGGACCACTCGGGGCGGAAGTACACGACTTCCGAGTTCCAGCCCTTGTCCTTGATGGCGTTGACGATGGGCATGGTGTCCTTGCGGTGCCCGTCGAAGTACTTGTCGGAACCGCCTTCGACCTCGAAGACGACGATTGCCTTGTGCACGGTGAATCCCCTTAAGATAAGTGCTTTCAATGCGGAGAGGAACACCCAGTCCCAATTTCCCGGAGGTTCCCACTTTGAGATTAAGGTGTTTTTCACGGTCCCGCCGTGCAAGTGAAATGGATAGTAATTAAGTTCACACGCTCGAAACTTCACATTTACTTGACCAGTCCCCGGGGGTTCACAGGTAGTGTTGGCGGTGACCGGCCACACGAAACGTGTAGCCACATTTGCCCCGATATTCATTTTCGCCGTACGCCTGCACGAAGAGGTTAGTCACATGGGAATTCCCGCTGATCCGTTCCCGCTGTTCCAGGACTTCGCGCATCCGGAAAAGTTCGTGTCCGCTTCCTGGCTGTCCGCCCGCTTGGGCGTCGAGGGCCTGCGCGTGGTGGAGTCGGACGAGGACGCGTTCCTCTACGACATCGGCCACATCCCGGGCGCGGTGCGCATTGACTGGCACAAGGACCTCAACGATGAGGTGGTGCGCGATTTCATCGATGGCGAGGCATTCGCTGAATTGATGAACGCCCGTGGCATCGGCCGCGACGACACGGTGGTCATTTACGGCGACCACAACAATTGGTGGGCGGCGTACACGGCGTGGGTGTTCGAGTTGTTCGGCCACCCGGACGTGCGCATTCTCGACGGCGGGCGCGACGCGTGGATGGGCGAGGAACGCGACACCTCCTTTGCGGTTCCGGAGTACCCGTCGCAGAACTATCCGGTCGTGGAGCGCGAGGATAAGCCGTGGCGCACGTTCGTGGACGAGGTGCGCGACCGCGACGACAAGAGCTTGCTTATCGACGTCCGCGGTCCGGAATTCTTCTCCGGCTCCGAAAACGAACTGGAAACGGACCGGCTGCGTGTCTCCCCTGTTCTGCGCCACGGCCACATTCCGGGCGCGGTGAACCACCCGTGGGGCGATGCGGTGTACCCGAACGGTCGCGTGAAGGACCACGCCTCCATCGCCGCTGCGTACGCCGAGGTGCCCACCGATGCCCCGGTGATCACGTACTCGGGCAACGGCCAATCCGCCGCGCACACGTGGTTCATCCTCCGCTACGCCCTTGGCCTGGAAAAAGTTTCCCTCTACGACGGGTCTTGGTACGAGTGGGGAAACATGGTGCGGATGCCTATCGATAGGACCTAGTAGAGTTCTTGAAATCTAACTCCACGAATTATTCACCGATCAGGAAGCGTTGTTGAGAGTGCCTACACCGTCGACCATCTCGAAGGTTCTCATTGCTAACCGCGGCGAGATCGCCGTGCGCATCATCCGTGCCGCCAAAGACGCCGGCATTGCGTCGGTGGCTGTCTATGCCGAGCCGGACACGGACAGCCCGTTCGTCGAGCTCGCCGACGAGGCATTCGCCTTGGGCGGCAACACCGCCGCTGATTCCTACCTGAGCTTCGACAAGATCATCGGTGCCGCGAAGGCCTCCGGCGCCGATGCGATCCACCCGGGCTACGGCTTCCTGTCGGAGAATGCCGACTTCGCGCGCCGCGTGATCGACGAGGGCCTGACCTGGATCGGCCCCTCGCCTGAGGCGATCGCCCTGCTCGGCGACAAGGTGGAGGCCCGCCACATCGCAGAAAAGGTCGACGCACCGATGGCGCCAGGCACCAAGGAGCCGGTGAGCACCGCCGACGAGGTCATCGCCTTCGCTGACGAGCACGGCCTGCCCGTGGCCATCAAGGCCGCATACGGTGGCGGCGGCCGCGGCATGAAGGTCGCTCACACACGCGAGGAGATCCCGGAGCTGTTCGAGTCCGCCACCCGCGAGGCTGTCACCGCATTCGGCCGCGACGAGTGCTTCGTCGAACGCTACCTCGACCGCGCCCGCCACGTGGAAGCACAGGTGATTGCCGATGTCCACGGCAACGTCGTCGTCGCCGGCACCCGCGACTGCACCCTGCAGCGCCGCTTCCAGAAGCTCGTGGAGGAAGCCCCTGCACCGTTCTTGTCCGATGCTCAGCGCGAGGCGATTCACTCCTCTGCCAAGGCCATCGTGAAAGAAGCCGGCTACCACGGTGCTGGCACCGTCGAGTACCTGGTCAGCCCTGCCGACGAGCAGAACCCGGAGGGCATCATCTCCTTCCTGGAGGTCAACACCCGCCTGCAGGTCGAGCACCCCGTCACCGAGGAGACCGCAGGCATCGACCTGGTGCGCGAGCAATTCCGTATCGCGAACGGCGAGAAGCTGCGCCACACCGAAGACCCGGCCCCGCGCGGCCACTCCATCGAGTTCCGCATCAACGGCGAGGACCCGGGCATGAACTTCATGCCGGCACCGGGCACGATCTCCCGCTATGTCGAGCCCGCCGGCACCGGCATTCGCGTCGACTCCGGCGTGCGCGCCGGCAATGTGATCGGCGGCCAATTCGACTCCATGCTGGCCAAGCTCATTGTCACCGGTGAGACCCGCGAGGAAGCCATCCAGCGCGCACGCCGTGCTCTCGACGAGTTCATCGTCGACGGCCTGCCCACTGTGATCCCCTTCCACCGCACAGTGCTGAACGACCCGGCCTTCATCGGCGACGAGAATGGCTTCGACGTCTACACCCGCTGGATCGAGGAGGAGTTCACCGCCGAGATCCCGCCGTACACCGATGATGAGGAAGAAGGCGACGAGCCGGGCACCAAGCGCACCTACGCCGTGGAGATCGACGGCCGTCGCGTCGAAGTCGCCCTTCCTGCTTCACTCGTGATCGGCGGCAGTGGTAAGCGCAAGGCAAAGAAGCGCCGCAATTCCGCGGCAGCCCTGTCCGGCGATGCCGTGCCCGCCCCGATGCAAGGCACGGTGGTCAAGGTGAACGTCGCCGAGGGAGACACCGTCAACGAGGGCGATATCCTCCTCGTGCTCGAGGCCATGAAGATGGAAAACCCCGTCAAGGCGCACAAGTCCGGCACCGTGAAGGGGCTCGCTGTGGAGCAGGGCGATCAGGTGAATAAGACCTCCGTGCTCCTGGAGATCCGCTAACTACTGGTTGGCGTACGGGTCGCACCGCTTTCCGGGGAGGGTTCAAGCTCTTCCCCCGGTGTTTCTCTTATGCCCAGCCAGCCGGGACAAGCCCCAGCAGCGAGATAATGGAGTAGATGAACGCCGCCACGTAGACGATGATGATGAGCGCCTGGATGACGGTGTTGTCTACTCCGCGCACCTGCCACACCGGAGTCTGATCCCCGTTCGCCCGGGCGCGGCGAAGCAGCAACACGGGAACGACCGACATGATGGCGCCAGCGAAACCGCCGGCGTAAGTCAGCGCAGAGACGAAGCCGCCAAGGCCCGCCACGGCAATCACGAGAGGCGGAAGCACCGTCAGTCCAGTTGCGGCGAGACGCTGCCACCCGTGTTCCGGCCAATGGAAGATGTCCAGCACGTTGCGCATCGCGGTGAAGCCGATGGCCAAGAAGGACGTGAACATGGCCAGCAGCGCGAACAAGTTGGCCATGTAGTAAGCCGCAGTCCCGAGTTTCTCGCCCCAGGCGATGGTGACCACCTCAGTCACCTCTGTGCCCAGCAGGCCGAGCGCCGCGAACGGCACAGCCGCGAGGGTGAACGCGGTGATGCACATGCCCGCGATGATCGCTTTCGGCAGCATTTCCGGCTTGGTGGCTGCCATACCGCGCGCCATCTCCGGCACCACGTACTGGGCCAGGAATGTGAACACGGCCAGATTCATGATCGGGATGATGAAGTAGGGCTTGAGCACCCAAAGGTTCGCGGGCTCAATGCCGGGACCGGCGATTGTCCACACCACCAGCGTGAAGATGATGATCGCCATGCCGCTGGTGATCAGCCCTTCCACCTTCCCTGTGGCTTGCAGGCCCTTCCACATGATGAAGGCACCCAGGGCATAGAAGATCAAGGTGCCCGCCAAGGAAGGCAGGTTGAACAGGTTGTGCATGAGTTTGCCGGAGCCGGATGCGTACGCGATCAATGCACCGACGCTGTTGACCATGATCGCGGTGAAGACGAGGAAGCGGCCGGTCTGGCCCAGGTACTTCTCCGCCAAGCCGGACAACTGGAGCGGCTCTTTCGTCCGGAGGGAGACTTCCGCGACGTAGAGCATGGAAATAGTGGTCAGGGTGCCTGCGATCGCGAGCGCCACCACTAGAGCGAGGAAGCCGCCGTTGCGGGCCGCGTACGGCAGGGAGAGAATTCCGGCCCCAATGTTGGTGCCGAAGATCAGGGCTACGCCCTTCCAGAAACCGAGGGCGTGACCCGCTTCATCGGAACGGGCAGATTCGTCGTCGCGCAACGGCGCGTGCACAGAAGTGGTTGATGACATAGCGAGAATGTAGCAACAACTTGACCGGGGTCACACTTGAGGTCCTATGTGGCCCAGATGTCACCCCAGTCCGTGCGTCGTCAACTGCGCGGAACGCGCTGGTTCTACTGGTTGGCGTACGGATCGCGGACACCGATGTACTGCACCTCGGTGTACTCGTCGATGCCCTCTGCTCCGCCTTCGCGGCCCAAGCCGGAGTGCTTCACGCCGCCGAACGGAACAGCGGCATTGGAAACGACACCGGCGTTGAAGCCGACGATGCCGAATTCCAGGCCGTCAGCCAACCGCCACATGCGGTCCGGGTCCTCGGAGTAGATGTAGGAGGCGAGGCCGTATTCGGTGGAATTGGCCAGCTCGATGACCTCGTCTTCATCGCTGAACTCGTAGATCGATGCGACCGGACCGAAGATCTCTTCCTTGAAGATCCGGGAATCGGTGCTGGCTCCACGCAGGACCGTCGGTTTGAAGAAGTAGCCGTCACCCTCGGCGGCACCGCCGCCGGTGAGAACCTCGGCGCCGTTCTGCTTCGCGTCATCCACGAGCGCGGCGACATTCTTGCGCGCCTTCTCCTCGATCAGCGGGCCGACGTTGACGCCCTCGTCGAGGCCGTTGCCCACGGTGAGTGCCTCCATCGCCGCGACGAGCTTCTCGGTGAACTCGTCGGCGATGCTCTCGTGCACGAGGAAACGGTTCGCCGCAGTGCAGGCCTCACCGATATTGCGCATCTTCGCTGCCATTGCGCCGGTGATCGCCTGCTCAATATCCGCGTCCTCAAAGACGATGAACGGCGCGTTGCCTCCAAGCTCCATGGAGGTGCGCAACACTGAATCAGCTGCCTGCTTCATCAGGATCTTGCCCACCGCCGTTGAACCGGTGAAGGACACCTTGCGCAGACGCGGGTCGGCGATGAGCGGCTCGGAAATAGCTGCCGGGTCGGTACCGCAGACAACGTTGAGGACACCGGCCGGTAGGCCTGCCTCAACCATCGTCTGAACGAAGTAGTAGGTGGTCAGCGGCGTGAGCTCAGCCGGCTTGAGCACCATCGTGCAGCCCGCCGCGATCGCCGGGGCGATCTTGCGGGTCGCCATCGCCAACGGGAAGTTCCACGGGGTGATCAGCAGGCACGGGCCCACCGGCTTGCGTCGAGTGACCATGCGGATGCCGCCCTCCGGCACTTCCTGGGAGCGGCCGTACTGGCGGACGGTCTCCTCCGCGAACCAACGCAGGTACTCTGCGCCGTACTTGACCTCACCTCGTGCTTCCGCCAGCGGCTTGCCCATTTCCAGAGTCATGAGCGTGGCGAATTCCTCGGAGCGCTCGGTGACCAGATCATACGCACGTCGCAGGATCTCACTGCGCTCACGGGCCGGGGTGCGTGCCCAGTCCTTTTGCACCTCGACCGCAGCGTCGAGCGCTGCAACCGCATCGTCGCTATTCGCAGATTGGAGTGTCGCCAGGACTTCGCCGGTGGCCGGGTTCTCCACATCGAATGTCTCGTTGGTGGAGGCGTCACGCCACTGGCCACCGATAAACAGACCGGTGGGCAGGGAATCGAGCAGTTGTGCAGTATCGACAGCGCCATTGGAATCAGCCATGATCTCGCCTTTCGTAATTGGTTTCGCCGGTGTTCAGCGAACTGGCTCACGCCAGCCTTTTCTCGAAAACACGCTATACCGCTGCAGGCTACTCAGCGTACGGTTGCCGCACGCCCCCGTTCAGGGGCATTGAAAACGCCAAACTCCTGTGCTAGGAGTTCGATCCCGCAGTGTTGAGCAGCACAAGAATCTCCGCGCGGCCGAGCGGGTCATCCAAAGGCAACCCGTAGCGTTGCTCGGCGCGGTCGATCCGCGCCTTCAGGGTGTGTCTGTGAATGCTGAGAGACTCAGCGGCAGCACGGATCTCGCAACCATGCACCAAATAGGCTTGGACTGCATCGAGCAGGGCTGGGTCATCCTCTGCGAGCGGCGCAAGCACTTCCTTATAGCGGCGGGACAGCACTTGCCTGACCCCCGTGTCTTCCGTCCAGTCGAGCCGTCGAGGAACATATTCGTCGACGGTGCCCGGGGGAAGCGAGCGCGCACGATCGAGCAATGCCTGCAGCTCGTCACGGCCTAGCTCGCGCCAGGGCTGTTGCCGACCGGACAAGACGCGCAGCCGGGCCCCGAAATCACCGAAAAGATCCGTCACGACGGCCTCGGAGATCACCCCGCGTGACAAGAACACGAAGCCGTCCGGGGCGAGTCGCACATGCGCCAACGGGTTGTCGCGCAGATTGAGCCCTTCATCCAGACGAGCTAGCGACCTGTTAGAGGCGGCCTTATTCGCGGCGACAATCGCGACTGGGACGACAGCCCCGTCAGCGTCCGCGGCACGATCCAGCAAACGCGCGGCTGCCAGCGAAGCCTCCTGGTCTTCGAGGAAAGTCTCTAGGGCCGACCCGTGCAGTTGCGTTTCCGCACTCCTGAGCGCCTGCGGATCTCTCAACACGATTTCCGCGAGCCCCACGAAATGCTTCACGGCACTGCGCGCGAGCGGCGGCAGAGGGCGCGGGGAATCCACCACAGCGACGAAGTATTTTCCTCCCATCGCCCGCATCCGCTGGACGATCATGGTGCGGTTCTCCGTCCGGTACGCGCGGCTCCGCCCGTTATCGGCAACGGCCAGACGAAGGGCTTTCAACGCGCGCTCCGTCGGCTTCGCGGGGGCTGAGGAGATGATCCTGCCGGTGTTGTCCCCGATCAGCACATCGGCGCCGACTGCTGTCCGGGTGCGTCCAACGAGTGCATCGACTCCGCCATTCCACGCTGCGCGGTTGAGACCTTCCGCAGCCTCGAGAATCTCGTTGGCCGCGACTGCCTGCAATCGCGCGTACTCCTCCCCCACCACCTTTGAGATCAATGCGAAAGGAGTCGCCCGCGGCACCTCGAATAGCGGCAGAGCCGCGTCGGCGCAGGCCCGGATGAGGGCGGGAGGAATCTCGGCATGCTGCAGCCCCGTACCGAAGCCAAGCGCAGCCACCCCAGAATCCTTCAACTGCTCCACGTAGTGAGCGATGCCTGCTTCATCGTCCGGCTGAATGCGCAGGCCCAACGTGAGAATGACAGAGAAAGGCCGGAAGAACTCAGCGGTCTCCACAATCTCACTGGCTTGGACGGACTCGAATCGCCCCCGCCTGAGGTCTCCTACGGGGTCGAGGTTTAAAGCTCTGATTCCGTACAACCAACTGAGATCTAGCAGATCAACGGCGGTCTCCCACTCGGGATGACCGCTTCGTGCGTCGTCAAGCACATCCTTGCCCATGGACACAGTGTAGAAGTTTCACAAAGAAGATCGACACTGTGTCGGTTGCTTTGAGGGTGGGCGGGGGACGGATACTACAGCCATAAACCACTGTCCGTTTTCGGGCAGCCCGTTGGATTGAATTGGAAAGGAACCCGCACCATGCAGGATCTCGAGTACCGCCTCCCCCAGGTCCGTCGAATCGACACCGAGCTGCCGGGACCGGCAAGCGCAGAACTGGACAAGCGCCGCGCAGCGAGCGTGGCCTCCGCCTTGAACCCGGGCTTGCCCGGCTACATCGTCGACGCCGACGGTGGCGTGCTTGTCGACGCCGACGGTAACTCCTTCGTCGATTTCGCATCCGGCATCGCTGTGACCTCGGTGGGCGCTTCCAATAAGCGTGTTGCGAGCGCAGTCGCCGATGCCGCCGGCCACTTCACTCACACCTGCTTCATGGTCAGCCCCTACGAGAGCTACCTGCAGGTCGCTGAGCTGCTCAACGAGTTGACCCCAGGCGATTTCGAGAAGCGCACCGTCCTATTCAACTCCGGTGCGGAGGCAGTGGAGAACGCCGTGAAGATCGCCCGCTCCCACACCCGCAAGACGGGTGTGGCCGTTTTCGACTACGCCTACCACGGCCGCACCAACCTGACGATGGCCATGACGGCGAAGAATAAGCCGTACAAGTCGACCTTCGGACCGTTCGCCAGCGAGGTGCACCGCGCTCCGATGTCGTACCCGCTGCGCGACGGCTTGAAGGGCCCGGAAGCCGCTGAGCGCACCATCCGCTTCCTCGAGCAGAATGTCGGCGCCGAGAACCTCGCCTGCGTGGTCATCGAGCCGATCCAGGGCGAGGGCGGCTTCATCGAGCCTGCTGAAGGCTTCCTGCCCGCCATCGTCGACTGGTGCCGCGAGAACAACGTCGTCTTCGTCGCCGACGAGATCCAGGCCGGCTTCTGCCGCTCAGGCGAGTGGTTCTCCTCCAGCTTCGAAGGCATCGAGCCGGACTTGGTCACTACCGCAAAGGGCATCGCCGGCGGCATGCCGCTGTCCGCCGTGACCGGCCGCGCCGAGATCATGAACGCCCCGATGGCCGGCGGCCTGGGCGGCACCTACGGCGGCAACCCGGTGGCCTGCGCAGCCGCTATCGCCGCGATCGAGGAGATGAAGGAGCACAACCTCGCTCTGCGCGCCAAGGAGATCGCCGAGATCATCCACGAGGAGCTCGATCCGCTGACCGAGCTGGACGAGGTCGCCGAGATCCGCGGCCGTGGTGCGATGATCGCTATGGAGCTCGTCACCAAGGACGGCAAGCCGAACGCTGAGCTGACCGCCAAGGTCGCTGCCGAATGCAAGGCTGCCGGCGTGCTCATCCTCACCTGCGGCCTCGACGGAAATGTCGTGCGCCTCCTGCCGTCGCTGGTCATCCCGGAGGAGCTGCTCCGCGACGGCCTGCGCGTCATGGCTGAGGCCGTGCGCAACAACGCCTAATAACAACTAGTTGGACGGATCCGTAATTCCGTCCAACAGGTCTTTCAGACCGGCTTCAAAGGGCTGGTCGGCATAAGGGTTAGCGTCATGCTGACCCTTTTTTGCTGCCCGGGCACGCATGGCATCCGCTGCTCGGCGCAACTCCGAGTGTTCCGGGGAAATCGCGGCAGGATCGAAGAGGTCCGCCGGCGCAGTGGCATCCCATGCGGAGCCATAGATGAAGGATTCGAGCGCGATGATGCGCTCCATCACTTTCTCGTGCGGGCAGCCGGCGGCAGAGACTGCACGAGCGACGATCTCGTACATTTCCTGGGTACGTGGCGAATCGCCGATGGGCTGCCGTGCGATGACCGGGATCAACGGGGTATGCCCGGCGAACACATCGCGGTAAGAGTGTGCCCACGCCTCGAGCGCCTCCCGGTAGCCTTCGCCTGCGGCGATGGCGTGCTGCAGCGATGTGACGTCGACAAGCTGCATGACTGCGTCCTGTAGCAAGTAGAGCAGCTCTTCCTTGCCCGCGATGTGGTTGTACAAAGCGCTGGGAGCCACTCCAATTTCGCGAGCTACCGCGGCCATTGTCAACGCCTCGTAGCCCCGTTCGGAGGTAATACTTAGTGCCGCAAAACCAATTTTTTCGCGGCTGACCAGGGGTTCGGCGGGGCGCCCGCGTTCATTTCCCATGTGACCCTTTCTTCGACCCGTACTCGAATGTATCCTGAATCACACCATTAATGAATGGCGTTCATTACCCGCGACGGCCGGATCCATCCGGCCTCAAGAACAGGAGCAGAAGCATGAATCCTAGCGCACAACGCACAGAAATCGAGCGCGACGTTGTCGTCGTCGGCGCTGGCCCTGCAGGTCTGATGGCGGCACGCACCCTGTCCAAGGCTGGCAAGTCCGTTGCCGTCCTCGAGGCGCGCGAGCGAGTCGGTGGCCGCACATGGAACGGCCGCGTGCGCGACGACAACGGCGTCGACCACTTCGTCGAGCTCGGCGGTCAGTGGATCTCCCCCGACCAGACCCGCCTCATCGAGCTTGTCGACGAGCTGGGCCTGTCCACCTTCCAGCGCTACCGCGAAGGCAAGTCCATCTACCTCTCCCCCAACGGTGAGCGCCACGAGTACGAGGGCCCGGTCTTTCCGGCTGCCGACAGCACCCAGGCCGAGATGGACAAACTGATCAAGATTCTCGACGATTTGGCAGCCGAGATCGGCGCCAAGGAGCCGTGGGCACACCCGAAGGCCGCGGAGCTCGACTCCATCTCCTTCCGTCACTGGCTCGAGCAGCAGTCCGACGACGAAGAGGCGATCGACAACATCTCCATCTACGTCGCTTCCGGCATGCTGACCAAGCCGTCCTTCACGTTCTCCGCCCTGCAGGCCGTGCTGATGGCCGCCTCCGCCGGCTCCTTCTCCAATCTCGTGGATGAGGACTTCATCCTCGACCGCCGTGTCGAAGGCGGCATGATGTCCGTCTCCGAGACCCTGGCCGCAGAGCTCGGCGACGATGTCTTCTTGGGCACCCCGGTCCGTGAGATCCAGTGGGCCCAGCCTGACCCGTCCACCGAAGACAGCCTGAACAACGTCAAGCCGGACGTGCGCAACGGCATCCCGAACAACGGCGAGCCGGGTGAGGTCACCGTCGTCTCCGAGCAGGTGACCGTCCGCGCCAAGAACGTCGTCATCGCTGTTCCGCCGAACCTGTACAACCGCATTTCCTACGTCCCGCCGATGCCGCGCGACCTGCATATCGCTCACCAGCACATCTCCATGGGCCTGGTCATCAAGGTGCACGCCATCTACGAGACGCCCTTCTGGCGCGACAAGGGCCTGTCCGGCACCGGCTTCGGCGGCGGCCGTCTGGTCCAAGAGGTCTACGACAACACCAACCGCGGCCAGAACATCGCTGGTGGCACCGCTGGCGAGGAGGACACCTACGGCACGCTCGTGGGCTTCGTCTCCGATGTGTACGCCGAGGAGATGTGGCACTTGCCGGAGGAAGAGCGCAAGCAGCGCATTTTGTCCGCCATGGCCGAGTACCTGGGGCCGGAGACCATGGAGCCGATCGCGTTCTACCTCTCCGACATGGCTGCTGAGGAGTGGACCCGTGGTGCCTACGCCACCAGCTACGACCTGGGCGGCCTGTCCCGCTGGGGCCACCTGCAGAACCAGCCGGTCGGACCGATCCACTTCGCATGCTCCGATATCGCCGACGAGGGTTACCAGCACGTCGATGGCGCTATCCGCCAGGGCGAGCGCGCTGCGAACGCCATCCTCGATAACGGATAGGAATAGGTGATATGACACAGCCGTCACCACAACCCACTGACCAGGGACCGGCGAAGATTCTGGTCGGATACCTCGCCACTCCGTCCGGCAGCGATGCCTTGAACCTCGGCATCGGCCTGGCTCGGAGTTGGAATGCCGACCTCGAAATCGCGATGGTCGTCCCCCACTCCGAGGCACATTCCGGCACGTACCCGCACACGCGGGCGCATGAGACGGTGATCAGCCGCAAGCTGAGCACATGGCTGGAAGACGCACTCGCGAAAGTTCCCGACGAGATCAACGCCACCGGCCGGGTCGTGTCGGGCAGCGACGCTGCACGCTCACTCCACCGCACTGCGAAGGAACTGGACTGCGACCTGATCATTCTGGGGACCCGCGGTGGCGGACTGCTCCGTCGGTTCAGCATCGGGTCGTCGGCGAACACGCTGCTGCATTCGTCGTCGATCCCCGTCGCACTGGCACCGCCGCGCTACGAGGCTCCGGAGCGCATCAGCCGCATCTCCTGCATGTTCGGCACGCTCTCCGGATCGCACGAGCTGATCGACACAGCGATCCAGACAGCGAAGAAGTCCGGCAGCGAGCTCCGCCTCATCTCCTTCCTCACCCAGGAAGACGCAGGCGCGCTCAACCAGGAAGTCAGCCACAAGGTGCTGGAAAACATCGAGGCGAATGCGAACCGCTACCTCGCGGAACAAGCAAAGCAGCTTGTCGACGCCGGGTCTGCCTCCACCGAGATCGTCACCGGAAAGACGGTCGCTGAGGCAGCCACCGAACTGGAGTGGAACGACGACGAAATCCTGCTCGCCGGGTCGTCGCGCCTGGCCACTGCAGGCCGAGTGTTCATGGGTCCGCGCGCTGCGAAGGTGCTTCGCACCCTGCCGATTCCGCTCGTGATCACTCCCGCACTGGAAAAGAAAGACGAGTCCGATAAGGCGGGTGATGAGCATGCGTAAGAAGGTAGAGAACCTGGCACACCAGCCGTCGCAAAGCGAAAAGGGCCTCATCACAGGACGCGTCGGCCTCATCGGCGCCGTCGTGATCGGCGTGAGCTGCATCGCTCCCTCGTACACGCTGACATCCGGTCTCGGCCCGACGATCTCTGAAGTCGGCGACCACGTCCCCGCTATCCTGCTGCTGGGTTTCTTCCCCATGCTGCTCGTCGCGTTCGCCTACCGCGAGCTGAATAACCGAGTCCCCGACTCGGGAACCTCGTTCACGTGGGCGACGAAAGCATTCGGCCCCTGGGTCGGCTGGATGGGCGGATGGGGACTGATCACCGCGACGATCCTGGTGCTGTCGAATCTCGCAGCTGTGGCCGTGGACTTCTTCTATATTCTGCTCGCCCAGCTGACCGGAAATGAGGCGATCGCGGATCTCACCCGCAACCTGTGGGTGAATATTCCGACGACGATCGCGCTGCTCGCAGTCGCCGCATACATCTCGTACCGCGGGCTCGAGTCCACGGAGAAACTCCAGTACTTCCTGGTCGCCTTGCAGCTGTTCACCCTCGTGCTCTTCGGCGGAATGGCGCTCTGGAACGCGTACCACGGCAAAGGCTTCGATTTTCACCCGGTTGAGGCGGATTGGTTCAATCCGCTGACCATCGGTGACTTCTCCACAGTCGCAGCTGGCATCTCCTTGTCGATCTTCATGTTCTGGGGCTGGGATGTCACCCTGACCATGAACGAGGAGACGAAGGATCCGGAGAAGACCCCGGGCCGCGCGGCCACGCTCACCGTGCTCGTGGTCATCACCGTCTATGTCCTCACCGCTGTCGCGGTCGTGGCCTGGGCAGGCACCGGCGACACCGGCTTGGGCGCCGGCAACCCGGAGAACCAAGAATCGATCTTCGCCGCGCTGGCGAGCCCGGTCATGGGACCGTGGGCGATTCTGATGTCGATTTCGGTGCTGGCGAGTTCATTCGCCTCCCTGCAGTCGACGATGGTCGGTCCTGCCCGCACCCTGCTGGCGATGGGCTTCTACAAGGCGCTGCCGCCGATCTTCGCGCAGATTAGCCCGAAATTCCACACCCCGGCAGTGGCCACTGCTGCCTCCGCTATCGCGGCAGGCGGGTTCTACACCGTGACCCGAATCGCGTCGGAAAATGCACTGTGGGACACGATCACCGCCTTGGGCCTGATGATCTGCTTCTACTACGGCATCACCGCGTTTGCCTGTGTGTGGTTCTTCCGCAAGGAGATCACGGATTCGGTGCGCGGCTTCATCTTCCGCTTCTTGCTGCCGTTGATCGGCGGCACGATGCTTCTGGCGATGTTCTTCGTCACCGCATTCGACTCGATCGATCCGTCCTACGGCTCCGGCTCCTCGATCTTTGGCGTGGGAACCGTGTTCGTGCTCGGCATGGGCATCCTCCTGCTTGGCGCCGTGCTCATGCTGTTCACACGCCTGCGGCACCCGGCGTTCTTCCGCAACGAGACCCTGCCGCGGACCACGGCTGAAGACGATGAGCAAGGCGAGATGTTGACCATCTAGGCAGCGCACAAGGCACATCTGATTCACAGGACGCCTCCCTACACTGGGCCGCACAAAAGAACACAGATAACGAACACAGACATCGAAAGCTCTACGAATTAAGGAGAAACATGGCTGAGAAAGATATGTCCTACCGGGTAGAAAACCCGGCCACCGGCGAGGTCATCACGACCTTCCCCACCGCTACCGACGATGAGATCCAGGAGGTTCTCACCGCCTCGGAAAAGGGCTTCAAAGAATGGTCCGCCCTCGACATTGCTGAGCGCAAGAAGTACGTGCTGCGCATCGCCGAGCTTTTCGACGAGCGCCAGGACGAGCTCGTGGAGATCATCGGCCGCGAAATGGGCAAGTCGCGCCCCCACGCCATTGACGAGGTGGAGCTGTCCGCCAATATCTTCCGCTACTACGCGAATAACGGCGAAGAGTTCGCCGCTGACCGGAAGATCGAGAGCTTCAACGGCGGCACTGCTATGATCCGTCACCTCCCGCTCGGTGCCCTCGTGGGCATCATGCCGTGGAACTTCCCCTACTACCAGGTCGCACGTTTCGCAGCGCCGAACCTGATGAACGGAAACTCCATCATCCTCAAGCACGCTGAGATCTGTCCGGAGTCCTCCGCCGCGATCCAGAAGATCGTCAAGGATGCTGGTGTCCCCGCGGGCGTGTACCAGAACGTGTACGCCTCCCACGATCAAATCACCACGATGATCGAAGATCCTCGCGTTCAGGGCGTCTCGCTGACCGGTTCCGAGCGCGCCGGTGCCGCTGTCGGCGCGACGGCAGGCAAGAACCTGAAGAAGGCAGTCTTGGAGCTCGGCGGCAACGACCCCTACGTGCTGCTGGACACCGACGACGTAAAGGCCGCTGCTGAGCTGGCGTGGGAGACCCGTATCTACAACATGGGCCAGGTCTGCAACGGCAATAAGCGCATGATCGTCATGGACGACATCTACGACGAGTTCGTCGACGAGCTGGTCAAGCTCGTCGAGCAAGCAAAGCCCGGCACGCCTGAGGAAGCTGGCGAGAACGGCATCTACTCCCCGCTGTCTTCCCGCGACGCCGCCGAGCGTCTCGACGAGCAGGTCACCCGCGCCGTCAAGGAAGGCGCAACGCTTCGCGCCGGCGGCGGCCTCGGTGACAACGCCTACTACGCCCCGGCTGTGATCACCGACTTAGGCAAGGAAAACTCGGTGTACAGCGAGGAGCTCTTCGGCCCGATCGCCCTCGTCTTCAAGGTTTCCTCCGACGAGGAGGCTCTCGAGCTGGCCAACGACACCCAGTACGGCCTCGGTGGCGCCGTCTTCTCCCAGGACACGGAGCGCGCACGCGCAATCGCCCGCCAGATCAACTCCGGCATGGCGAATGTGAATACCCCCGCAGGAGAGGGCGAAGAGATTCCGTTCGGTGGCGTGAAGCGCTCCGGCTTCGGACGCGAGCTCGGACCGCTGGGCATGGACGAATTCGTCAACAAGCAGCTGTACTTCGAAGAGGACTAAACAGCCCGTCCCCTCACTACTGCCACTGCCCTTTTGTCTCTGCCGCTGTCGCGGAAACCAGAGACGAAGGGGCAGTTTTCGATGTCATTACAGATAATTAGAGTCCCATAAGTGGCGTCTATTGGTCGTGCGTTTCGTTACAATTGGTGTTTATGGAATTCAGACTCAAGCCCGCCACCGAATCGGACCGCACCTACATCCGTCGTCTGTACTACTTGGCAGATGTGTTCGGAGACGAGTCCAAGCGACTCAGCAGCGGCCAGGAGAAGGTCAAGGCATTTGTCGACGATTGGTCGCCCGAGGATGACGGCGGCTGGATCGCCCACGACCAGGACCAGACCCCGGCCGGTGGTATCTGGCTGCGCTACTGGGAAAACGGCGACAAGACCAGCGAGGCCAACCTGGGCCCGGACGTGCCGGAGCTGATCCTCGCTGTGGAGGAGCGCTCCCACGGCTACGGCCTCAGTGCCGTGCTGCTGCACTCCGTGTGCGAGCTCGCCATCGACCAGGGCGCGAAGCGCATTGCGCTCGAGGTCATGCCTGAAAACAAGCGTGCGCGCTACGTGTACGACAAGTTCGGCTTCATTCCCACCAAGGAGAACCCGAACGTGATGTACCGCGACTTGGTCTAAGTTCTCACCATCACCGATTTTCCGCCGTGCGCCCGCTTTCGGGCCGCGGCGGTTTTCGTATTGCACGCGCTGCACGTGGCTGGCTCTCCCCCCCTAACCGCGGGGTGCACGACGGGGAGAAATCCACGTTCCGCGTGTGACGGCTGCGACCAAACGGGCCTCATCCGGAATGAAACCCCCCGGGTCGGGGGTGACGGGTGTGGCATTTCTGCAGGATTGTTCACTGAAAGTTCACTGAATCCCGGTTTCAAGGCACACGTTATTTAAGATTGGGGAAACCTCCTATCTGAAAGGTCTACGCATGAAACTTCACGCAACCCGTCGTCGGACTGGCGCAGCGCTGTGCGCAATCGCACTGTCCGCTACTACTCTCGCAGCATGCTCCAGCGATTCCTCCGGCTCCAACGGCGGCTCGGAAGGCGCCGGCGAGCGAGGCCCCATCACCTTCGCCATGGGCCGCAATGACACGGACAAGCTGACCCCGATCATCGATGCGTGGAATGCGGAGCACCCGGACGAGCAGGTGACTCTGAAGGAGCTCGCCGGTGAGGCTGACGATCAGCGCGACACCCTCGTGCAGTCGCTTCAGGCAGGCAACTCCGACTACGACGTGATGGCACTCGATGTCGTGTGGACCGCTGACTTCGCGGCAAACCAGTGGCTCGAGCCGCTCGAGGGCGACTTCGAGGTGGACACCTCCAAGCTCCTGCAGTCCACTGTCGAGTCCGCGACCTACAACGACACCCTCTACGCGCTGCCGCAGAACACCAATGGCCAGCTGCTCTTCCGCAACGTGGACAAGGTCGACTCCAAGCCGGACACCTTCGCCGACATCAAGTCCGCCTGCGAGGCCGTCGAGGGCGACTGCCTGACCACCCAGCTGAAGCAGTACGAGGGCCTCACCGTGAACGCTCTCGGCTTCATCAACGGCTGGGGCGGCACCGTGATCGATGACAATGGTGAGCCGACCGTCGAGTCCGACGAGGCCAAGGCTGGCCTGCAGGCACTGGTCGACGCGTACAAGGACGGCACCATCGCCAAGGGCTCCACCGCCGCCACCGAGGAGGAGACCAACCTGGCCTTCACCGAGGGCCAGACCGCCCTCGCCATCAACTGGCCGTACATGTTCGCCAACGCGCAGGAGAAGGGCCTGAACTTCGAAGTCCAGCCGCTCGTCGGTGAATCCGGAGTCGGCGTGTCCACGCTCGGCGGCTACAACAACGGCATCAACGTGAACTCCAAGCACAAGGCGACCGCCAAGGACTTCATCGAGTTCATCATCAGCGAAGAAAACCAGCTCTCCTTCGCCAAGGCATCCTTCCCGCCGGTGCTCGCGTCCATCTACGACAACGAGGAGCTGATCAAGGAGCAGCCGTACCTGCCGGCGCTCAAGGAATCCCTCGAGAACGCGAAGCCGCGTCCGGTTTCCCCGTTCTACCCGGCGATCTCCAAGGCGATCCAGGACAACGCCTATGCGGCACTGACCGCCGATAAGAGCGTCGACGACGCCACCAAGGATATGTCCGCCGCGATCAAGCAAGCCGCCCAGTAAAACGGCGGGCGCAACAGTTTAAAATCAGTCTGCAGATTCGGTCTAGCTTTAACGGACCGAAGCTGCAGACTCTGTTTGTTTCAGGGCCTGCACCATGCGCGAAGCGCGCATCTTTGCGCGTGCTGGTTGTTAAGGAGAGTTCATGAGTACCGTCGTCAAGCGGCGCGGAGCTGCGGAAAACGCGGAACCCGCTGAAAAGAACACGCGCTCCCGCAGCGATGCGGGCAAAGCGTGGGGCCTGGTCACCCCGGCGCTGATCGTCCTGGCCGTGGTCATCGGCTACCCGATCCTGCGCGCCATCTGGCTGTCGTTCCAAGCCAACCGCCATCTTGACCCATCCACCGGCGTCTTCGTCGACGGCGGCTTCGCGGGGCTGGACAACTACCTGTACTGGATTCAGAACCGGTGCATGAGCCCGTCGGGCACCATCGGTGAATGCCCGCCCGGCGTGCTGGCCACGGACTTCTGGCCGGCGCTGGGCATCACGCTGTTCTTCACTGTGGTGACCGTGGCGCTGGAGGCCGTGCTGGGCATGGTCATGGCGTTGATCATGAACCACCCGTCGCGCGTGCGCGCGCTGATCCGCGCGGCCGTGCTCATCCCATGGGCGATTCCGACTGCGGTGACGGCGAAGCTCTGGCAGTTCATGTTCGCGCCCAACGGGATCGTGAACTCGCTGCTCGGCCAGTCCATCGCGTGGACGACGGACCCGTGGGCTGCGCGTATCGCGGTGATCATCGCGGATGTGTGGAAGACGACGCCGTTCGTGGCGCTGCTCATCCTCGCTGGCCTGCAGATGATCCCGAAGGATGTCTACGAAGCCGCGCGTGTCGACGGCGCGTCGGCGTGGCAGACCTTCACCCGCATCACGCTACCGCTGGTGCGCCCGACGCTGATGGTCGCGATCCTCTTCCGCACCCTCGACGCCCTGCGCATGTACGACCTGCCGGTGATCATGATCTCCGGGTCCTCGAACTCCCCTACCGCCACGATCTCCCAGCTGGTGGTCGAGGACATGCGCCAAAACAACTTCAACTCCGCTTCCGCGCTGTCCACGTTGATCTTCCTTCTCATCTTCACTGTCGCTTTCCTCATGGTGCGCTTCGGCGGCGCCGATGTCGGCGGCGATCAGACCCGCGCTCGGCGGGAGAAACGCGAAGCGAAGAAGCAGGCGAAGAAACAGCGGAGAAAGAATGGATCCGCTGACGGCAATGATGTTGTGGCTCCTGCCGCGGCCGCAGCGACGACGAGCACGGAGGCAGCGCGATGAAGAAGAATTTCGGCAATATCGGCCACAAGATCGGCGTGGTCTTCATCCTCGTGTGGGGTCTCGCGCCCTTCTACTGGATGCTGGTCACCGCGCTGCGCGACAAGAACCACACCTTCGACACCACCCCGTGGCCCACGCACGTCACGCTGGAGAATTTCCGCGATGCGCTCGCGACCGACAAGGGCAACGACTTCCTCGGCGCGATCATGAACTCGCTGATCATCTCGTTGATCACCACCGCGCTCGCCGTTGTTGTCGGCGTGTTCACCGGCTATGCGCTGGCGCGTCTGAACTTCCGCGGCAAGGGCATCGTCACCGGCATCATTCTCGCCGCATCGATGTTCCCCGGCATCGCGCTGGTCACCCCGCTATTCCAGCTCTTCGGCGACATCGGGTGGATCGGCACCTACCGCGCCATGATCATTCCGAATATCTCGTTCGCGCTGCCACTGACGGTGTACACGCTCATCTCGTTCTTCCGCCAGTTGCCGTGGGAGCTCGAGGAAGCAGCGCGTGTCGACGGCGCCACCCGCGGCCAGGCCTTCCGCCTCGTGCTGCTGCCCCTGGCGGTGCCGGGTATTTTCACCACAGCGATCATCGCGTTCATCGCCACGTGGAATGAGTTCATGCTCGCCCGCCAGCTGTCCACCAACGCCACCGAGCCAGTCACCGTGGCGATCGCCCGCTTCTCCGGCCCGAACGCCTTTGAGTACCCGTACGCGGCGATCATGGCCGCCGGCTCCCTGGTCACCATCCCGCTGATCCTCATGGTGTTGGCTTTCCAGCGCCGCATCGTCTCCGGTCTGACCGCCGGCGGTGTGAAGGGATAAGTGGCCTGCCCCACTTTTGTGGCGTTGACCTGGGACTGACAGCTAGGCTTACCCTGAAGACTGAAAGGGAATGCCAATGGCAGACAAAGAACTCAATAATGGACTTGATGTCCGTGCCACTGAATCCGACGAGCTGACGCGGCCGAACCGCAAGCCGTGGATCATCGCCCTCGCCGTGATCGCCGCGCTCGTGCTGCTGATCACCGCGCTCAGCCCGACGATTCGAGGGGCCTTCAGCGGCGGCGGGGACGAGGCGGAAGGGACACACAACGAGGTGGACGTCCACTTCCTCGGCATGATGGTCCCCCACCACCAGCAGGCCATCGACATGTCCGACGTGCTGCTTGAATCCGATGTCGACGACGAGGAGGTCCGCGACCTGGCTCAGCGCATCAAGGACGGTCAGGAGCGCGAGAACGAGCAGATGCGCGCCTGGGCCGACGAGTGGGGCATCCAGGACGACATGGAGATGCACTCGGCCCACATCGCGAACGGCATGTTCCAGCCCGAGGAGCTCGAAGAATTCGCCTCGCTGGAAGGCGACGAGCTGCGCACCACCTTCCTGGAGATGATGCACTACCACCACGAGCACGTCATCCCCATGACGCAGGACCAGATCGACAACGGCGGCTACGCCCCGCTGCGCGACATGGCCCAGGAGATGGTCGACGTCCAGACCGCGGAGATGAAGGAGATGGAAGAGCTGCTCAAGTAGAGTTCGCTCCTCTTCCCTCTCCCCCCAGGTCGGCTCCCCGGAGAGGCGAAATAGTTCCCGGCTTCAAGGCTCACCCGTGAACTATTTTGCAGGCCCGCCCGCTACGGGAGTTGAGTCCCACTCCTGACATATTTCACAAAATTTGTCAGGGTCGATTTCTAACCAGGCACGATGCCGGTCGCTGACAGATTCCGCTGCAATCTGTCAACCGCGATCCACCTTCAACCATCACCTATCCCGACTTTCAGCAGCGCAAACCCCTTGACCCCCGACGGACACTGTCATAGTCTCGACGAGGAACTGTCCCCGTAGGAAGGAATAGGCCGTGCTCAAATTCCGTGTTTCCGCCTAACACGAAACAGAAAGTTGAATGAGCATGCCTATTTCCCTGAATAACGTCTCCCTCGAGTGGCCTAACGGAACCCTCTGCTTCTCGGACTTAAATGCCATATTTTCAAGTCACCTGACCGGCCTGATCGGCGATAACGGTTCCGGAAAAACGAGTCTGATCAGGGTCATCCTCGGCGAGCTACAACCGAGCACTGGTTCGGTCGAACGCCCGTCGAAAATCGCTTACCTGCCTCAGGATCTTGGACTGCAACCGGACACTACGGTTTCAGACGTCTTTGGGATCACCGGAATCATCGAGGCAATCAACGCCATCGAAGGTGGCCAGTTCAATCCCGAGTTGTTCGAGCTCATCGGTGACCGGTGGGATGCTGCCGAAGAGACTCGGGCTGTGTTGTCAGCTCATGGCCTCGAGCTCAACCTGGATAGGCCGCTATTTACCCTGTCCGGTGGAGAGGCTGTTCGTGTTGCACTAGCTGCGCTCATGGCTGACAACCCCGATTTCATTGTCATGGACGAGCCCACGAACAACCTCGATGTGGAAGCGAAAGCCCAGCTGATCCGCTCTCTTTCCAAATCGACTGTTCCTGCGATTGTGGTGAGCCACGATCGCGACTTGTTGGATTCCGTGGACGAGATTGCAGAACTTCACGACGGGAAGCTACGACTTTTCCCCGGTAACTACTCCGCCTACCGTGAAGCTCTGGCCAATGAACAGGATGCAGCGATGCGGGAGGTGCGGGAAAAGAAGACGATTCACAGTAGGCAGGTTCGAGAGCGTGAGGCGATGCAAACACGCATTGCTCGGGACGCTCGTCGCGGAAGGAAGTTCGCTGCTAACAATCGTAAACCTGGCATGGCGATGGGGCTGGACAAGGATCGGTCTGAGAAGACTGCTGCTCGGCGTGGTGCGGCTCATGCCGAGTCTGTGGAGTCGTCTCTCGCTGAGTATCGTCACGCGCAAGACAAGGTCCGCGACGATCAACAAGTGTACATTGAGCTTCCCGGTACGGCGCTTCCGAACGGAACCCGCGTTGTGGAAATCCCAGAACTCACTGTTGTAGGCCCCGAGCGTGTCCGGATCACTGGACCGAACGGCAGCGGAAAGACGACCCTGCTCAATTCTGTTGCAGACGGAGGCGCGGGGTACGTGATTGGGAATGTGGGGTACCTCCGGCAGCGCATTGTTCTTGACCGCAACCGGTCAGTTTTGGAGTTGGTCTCGGAGGCCAACGCGTCTGCTGATCCGCAGTATATTCGGGACCAACTCGCGCAATTGTTGTTTCAGAATGAGACTGTGCACGCGCCTATCGGAACGCTTTCGGGTGGTGAGCGTTTCCGCGTAGAGTTTGCCCGTGTTCTTCTTTCGTCGCCTGCTCCGCAGCTTTTGCTTCTCGACGAGCCCACCAACAACATCGATATCTCAACCGTGAACTGGCTTGTCTCCGCTCTTGAGAGTTATGCAGGTGCGCTTCTTCTCGTCAGCCACGACGAAGACTTCTGTGAGCGTATGAACCTTGACAGGGAAGTTTCCATCGATGATTTGACCTGATGTTATGGGCCTCTTCCCGAAAATAGTTCCCGACCAGGGAACTATTTGGGGTATTCGACCCCTTCTCGCCGACATTCCCCCCCCTACACAGCACAAAGCCGCTAGGTTCCGCCCCAGTAGTTGGGACGGCGCCTAGCGGCTTTTTCTGTGCGCTACGCTGCCATGGCCCTTAGCGGATCACGGCGACGAGGTCGCCGCCTTCGACCTTGGTGGCCTGGGTGAAGGCGATGTGTTCGACCACGCCGTCCTTCGGGGCGGAAATGGAGGCTTCCATCTTCATTGCCTCGATGGACGCGACTTGGTCGCCGGCGGAGACGGTGTCGCCTTCCTTCACGGTCACGGTGACCACACCGGCGAACGGCGCGGCGACGTGGTTCGGGTTGGACGCGTCAGCCTTTTCCACCTCGGCGACGGAGGACTCGGCGTTCTCGTCGCGCACGGTGACCGGGCGGATCTGGCCGTTGACGTTGATGATCACGTGGCGCATGCCCTTCTCGTCCGGCTCGCCCACGGCGTCGAGGCGCACCACCAGCGGAGTCTGCTGCTTTTCCAGGTCGCCGAACCAGATCATGGTCTCCTCGCCCTCCTGGAGGCCGTAGAAGAATGTCTTGTCGCCGAGCTGGTCGGTAAAGCCATAGGTGCGGCGGTGCTCCAGGAATTCGGCGTACTGCTTCGGGAACAGCAGCTTGTCCAGCCCCGCGCGGCGGACGCGGTGGTTATCGGACTCGAGGTCCTGAGCCAGGTCGTCTGGCACTTCGTTGAGCTGCGGGGTCTCCTTGCGTCCGCCGAGAGCGCGGTCGCGCAGCTCCGGCCAACCGCCTGGAGGGGTGCCCAGCTCGCCGCGGAGGAAGCCGATGACGGAATCCGGAATATCGAATTTCTGCGGGTCGGCGGCGAACTCCGCCGGGTCCACGCCAGCGCCGACGAGGTGCAGCGCCAGGTCGCCGACGACCTTGGAGGACGGAGTCACCTTGGTCGGGCGGCCGAGCATCTCGTTCACCGCGGCGTAGTAGTCCTCGATGAGCTCGAAGCGGTCGCCCAGGCCGAGCGCCACTGCCTGCGTGCGCAGGTTGGACAGCTGGCCGCCGGGGATCTCGTGGCGGTAGACGCGGCCGGTCGGGCCCGGGATGCCGGACTCGAACGGGGCGTAGAGCTGGCGCACGCCTTCCCAGTACGGCTCGAGGTTGCTCACGGCCTCCAGCGACAGGCCGGTGTCGCGCTCGGTGTTGGCGAAGGCGGCGACCAGAGCGGACATCGACGGCTGTGAGGTGGTGCCAGCCAGCGGTGCGGACGCCACATCCACTACGTCGGCACCGGCATTGGCGGCGGCGAGGTACGTGGCCAGCTGGCCGCCGGCGGTGTCGTGGGTGTGCACGTGAACCGGCAGGTCGAAGCGCTCGCGCAGGGCGGAGACCAGCTTCGCGGCCGCCGCCGGGCGCATCAAGCCGGCCATGTCCTTGATGGCCAGAACGTGCGCACCGGTTTCGACGATCTGTTCTGCCAGGCGCAGGTAGTAATCGAGGGTGTACAGGTCCTCATTCGGGTCCATCAGGTTGCCCGAGTACGCCATGGCGACCTCGGCCACGGTGGTCTGAGTGTCCAGCACAGCGTCGATGGCGGGGCGCATCTGGGAAACGTCGTTAAGCGCGTCGAAGATGCGGAAGATGTCCACGCCGGTGGATGCTGCTTCCTTCACGAATGCTTTGGTCACGGAATCCGGGTACGGCGTGTAGCCGACGGTGTTGCGGCCGCGCAACAGCATCTGGATATTCATATTCGGCATCGCGTCGCGCAGCTCCTCGAGGCGCGTCCACGGCGATTCGTGGAGGAAGCGCATGGCCACGTCGTAGGTCGCGCCGCCCCACGCCTCAACGGAGGTGAGCTCCGGGGTGAGGTGGCCGACGTGCTTGGCCGCGGCAACCAGCGTGTTCGTGCGCACGCGGGTGGCCAACAGCGACTGGTGCGCATCGCGGAAGGAGGTGTCGGTAACACCGAGCGCGGTCTGGCCGCGCAGTTTCTCCGCCCACTTCTGCGGGCCGAGCTCGCGCAGCTCGTCGCGCGCGCCGCGCGGGGTGGACTCGTAGTCGAGCTCTGGCAGCTTCTCGCTCGGACGGATATTCGTCGGGCGCGGGCCGTTCGGCTTATTCACCGTCGTCCACGCCAGGTACTCGAGGATGCGGCCGGCCTCGTCCGGGGCCGCGGGTGCCTCGAGCAGGTGCGGGTGGTCCGCGATGAAGCTGGTGGAGATTCGCTTGTTGATGAAGTCCGGCTCGCTCAAAAGCGCGCGCAAAAAGCCGATATTGGTGGACACGCCGTTGACGGAGAACTCGTTGAGCGCACGGCGGGCGCGCGCCACCGCGGTCTCGAAATCCTTGCCGCGGCAGGTCATCTTGACCAGCAGGGAGTCGAAATTCGGGGTGATCTCGCCGCCAACGGAGATACTGCCGTCCAATCGCACGCCGGCACCACCCGGGGAACGGTAGCCGGTGATCACGCCGGAATCCGGGCGGAAGCCGTTATTCGGGTCCTCCGTGGTGATGCGGCACTGCAGCGCGGCGCCCGTCAGTGTGATCTCGTCCTGGTGCAGGCCTAGCTCCTCCAGGGACGCGCCCGCAGCGATGTGCATCTGGGATTTCACGATGTCCACGCCGGTGACTTCCTCGGTCACCGTGTGCTCGACCTGCACGCGCGGGTTCATCTCGATGAACACGTGATTGCCGTGCTCGTCCACCAGGAACTCGACGGTGCCAGCACCCTGGTAGTTGATTTGGCGGCAGAAATTCACCGCATCCTGGCAGATCCGCTCGCGCTGCTCGTCGGTGATGTGCTGCGCGGGAGCGATTTCCACGACCTTCTGGTGGCGACGCTGCACGGAGCAGTCGCGCTCAAAGAGGTGGATGACGTCGCCGGAGGCGTCGCCCAGGATCTGCACCTCGATGTGCTGCGGGTTGATCACGGCGCGCTCGAGGTACACATTCGCATCGCCGAACGCGGCTTCAGCTTCGCGGGATGCTTCCGCAGCCAGCGTGGCCAGGTTTTCTGGCTTATCGACGAAGCGCATACCCCTTCCGCCGCCGCCCGACACAGCTTTGACGAAGACGGGGAACTCGAAATCGTCCGCCCAGCCGACCAGTTCGTCGATGTCGGTGGTGGCCTCGGAATCCTTGAGCACCGGCAGGCCCGCCTCTTCCGCGGCGCGGACCGCGGCGGCCTTATCGCCGGTCAGATCCAGCGTCTCGGCGGTCGGGCCGATGAAGGTGATGCCACGCTCTTTGCACGCCCGCGCCAGGTCAGCGCGCTCGGAGAGGAAGCCGTAGCCCGGGTAGACCGCATCTGCGCCAGTCTTCTCGGCAGCGCGGATGATCTCATCGATGGACAGGTAGGCGCGGACTGGCTGGCCTTCGTCGCCGATCTGAACTGCCTCATCCGCAAACGGACGGTGGAAGGAGTGGCGGTCCTCGCGCGGGTACACCGCGACGGTCTTGGCGCCCGTCTCGAAGGCCGCGCGGAAAGCGCGCACCGCGATCTCGCCGCGGTTAGCGACGAGGATCTTGTTGAATGTGGGCAGGTGCGCCGCTTCGGTTCCGGCCGTGTGGTCAGGACCAGTCATGGATTTCTCCCCTGAATCAGATAGGTGCAGTACACCCACCGATCTTAAAGGCTGAGCACCCCACAAGCCCTGTGACCTCGACTACTCTCCCACCGCCCTGCCCTGCGGTGGATCCAGCTTTGTGGATCCAGGTTCCTTTATGCCCCCGGCACGTGGCGCTCGGCCGGCCCGTTGTAAGCGGCCAGAGGACGGATAATGGTGTTGTTCTCGAACTGCTCGATAATGTGCGCGGTCCAGCCGGTGATCCTCGCCATGACGAACAGCGGGGTGAAGAACTCAATGTCGAAACCGAGAATGTAATACGCCGGGCCCGCCGGGAAATCCAGGTTGGGCATGATGTTGATCGAGGTATTCTCGTACATCGTCTTCGCCATGATGTCGTACATCTCCACCCACTTCGCACCGTCTTTTTCCGGGTGCTCGGAAGCGAGCTTCTTGAAGGCTTCCTCCATCGTGGGCACGCGCGAATCGCCCTTCTTGTACACGCGGTGGCCGAACCCCATGACCAGCTCTTTATTCTTCAGCTTGTTCAGGGTCCACTCTTCGGTCTTCGCCGGGTCGCCGATGGCGACCATGTTGTGCATGACGAATTCGTTGGCGCCGCCGTGCAGCGGCCCTTTCAGTGCGCCGATCGCACCGGTGACCGCCGACCACGTGTCGGACTGCGTCGAGGTGATCACGCGGGCGGTGAATGTTGAGGCATTGAAGGAGTGCTCGGCATAGAGGATCATCGACTTCTCAAAGGCCTCGATATCCGAAGGGATCGTCGCCGGCGACCCTTCCCCATCACCGAAGACCATCCAGAGGAAATTCTCCGCGTACCCCTTGCTCGTGTCCGGCTCGATATAGCCTTCCCCGCGCCGGCGGCGGATATCCAGGGCGACGATGGTGGGCAGCTTGGTCAACAGCGTCAGCGCGATATCGCGGATGTGGTCGGAATCTGGGGTGAATTTCTCCGGGTCGCGCGTGCCCAGAAATGACACCGCTGTGCGCAGCACATCCATCGGGTGGCAGTCTTTCGGCATCGCCTCAATCACGCCGATAAGCTCCTCGTCGAGCCCGCGGCGGCTTCGCGCCACGTCGTAGAACTCCTGCAGTTCGTCCTCGTTCGGCAATTCCCCATTCCACAGCAGCATGGCCACTTCCTCGAAGCTGACGTTGTTGGCCAGCTCGTGCACCGGGTAGCCGCGGTACAGTAGCGAATTCGTCTCCGGGTTGACCTTGGACACTTCGGTGTAATCGGCGATGACGCCGTTGAGGCCCTTGCGGATTCCTGGTTGCTCCGACATAGTTTCTCTCCTCTACAAAACTTTTATTTGAGTGAAAAAGTGGGCCTGGTTTTATCCAGGCCCTGCGTGGGTGTTTAGAAAATGCCCTCCGGTGTCGCCGGCGCGGTGGCAAGCGCCTCGTCGGTCAGGCGGACATTCAACTCGTTCAGATCAGTGAGGTTTTCCAGGTTCTCCGCCGCAGCGATGAAGCGGTCCTGCTCGTCGGCGCTGACCAGCCCGTCGGCAAGCGTGCGGAATTTCGCGATATAGTCCGCCCGCGCGAACGGCCGTGCACCCAGCGGGTGCGCGTCCGCCACAGCCAGCTCGTCCTCGATCACTTCCCCATCGCTAAACGTGATCACTGCCTTGGCGCCGAAGGCCTTCTCATTCGGATCCGTCGAGTGGTAACGGCGCGTCCACTCCGGATCCTCCGTGGTTGAGATCTTGCGCCACAATTCCACCGTCTCCGGGCGGCCGGCACGCTCCGGCGAGTAGGAGTCGCGGTAGTGCCAGGTGCCATCCTCGAGCGCGACGGCGAAGATGTACATGATCGAGTGGTCGAGCGTCTCGCGCGAGGCCGTCGGATCCATCTTCTGCGGGTCATTCGCTCCGGTGCCGATGACAAAGTGCGTGTGATGCGAGGTGTGCAGGACGATGGACTCGATCTCCGCCGTCTTCCGCCCGGCGTCGGCGATGGTCTGTTTCATGCGCCGCGCCAGGTCGATCGGCGCCTGCGACTGGTATTCAGCGGAGTGTTCCTTGGTGTAGGTATCTAAGATCGCGCGCTTTTCCTCCCCCGGCGCAGGCAGCGGCACCGTGTAGGTGCGGTCCGGGCTGTGCAGCATCCACGCGATGACGCCGTCTTCACCCTCCCATATCGGGGCGGGCGCACCCTCACCGCGCATGCAGCGGTCCACCGCCTCGATGGCCATTTTTCCGGCGAAGGCCGGGGCGTACGCCTTCCACGAAGAGATCAGCCCCTTGCGCGACTGGCGCGTGGCCGTCGTGGTGTGCAGCGCTTGACCGACCGACTGGTAAATCGTGTCCACATCCAGATTCAGCATGGTGCCGATGCCCGCTGCCACACTCGGCCCCAGATGCGCCACATGGTCAATCTTGAATTCATGCAGCGAGATGCCCTTGACTAGGTTCACCTGGATCTCGTATCCGGTGGCGATGCCGCGGATCAGCGTCTTGCCGTCCAGCCCCTTGTGCTGAGCGACCGCCAGCAGCGGCGGAATATTATCGCCCGGGTGCGAGTACTCCGCGGCCAGGAATGTGTCGTGGTAGTCCAGCTCACGCACGGCCGTGCCGTTCGCGAGCGCCGCCCACTCAGCAGAAAAGCGCCCATCCACGCCGAAAACAGAAGCGCCATGCTTATCGACGGGATGTGCCTGCGCCATCACCCGTGCCGACGTCACCGGCCGGCGCACCACCGAGGCCACCGCGACGGCGGCATTGTCGATGATCCGGTTAATGATCATCTGGGGATGCGGACGGAATCTTGGAGGATTCCATTATGAACCGCTCATACACCAAGGAGCAGCGACGCAGAGCTCTCCAGGTTTACAAACGCACTCAATCTGTGACCAAGACCGTCCGTGAACTTGGTT